>JAJZRX010000064.1 GCA_021850095.1 Deltaproteobacteria bacterium | reverse complement strand
GGTAGGCGAGCACCAGACCGTTATCAAATCCCTCGGCAAGATGTACCGTGATGTGAAGGGAATTTCCGGCGCCACGATTCTGGGTGACGGCACCGTGGCCTTGATCCTGGATATGAATGTTCTTTTGCAGTCGATAGAACAACTGGAGCACGCTTCATATTAGCAGCCAGCCTCCTCACTTTTATACAAAAATGAGGAGGCTGACTCGACGAAGCACGTTCAAAGAATACCTGAGAACTCATTAAAAATGTTCTTGCCTCTTGTAAGTCAATAATCACCTGTTAAAATTTGTCATGTCTGGTTTTTGTTTGACTACCACGGGTACAGGTCAAAGGGGGACGTATGTTTGCGAACATGAAAATTGGTAAACGGATGGCGCTTGGATTCGGGTTGCTGCTGGTGATCATGGTCGTGCTGATCTGGCAGGGCGTCCATAGCATGGGTGGTATTCAGCAGAATCTCGAACGCATCGTCAAGGTCAACAATGTGCGGACAGAATTGGCCAATGATTGTAATGACCAGATATCGGTGGTCTCGGTCAATATGAGAAATATCATTATGGAGCCTGATGCCTCTAAGCATCCGCCCATGGATAAAATGATCGCCGATGCGCGGGCCAAGTATGATGAGAACATGAAAAAAATCATGGAATCGACTGCCAAGGATGATGCCAAGTCGCATGAGCTGTTTGCCAAAATCAAGGAGGCCCAGGACACAGCCCGCATGCTCAACAATAAGGTGGATGAGCTTGACGCAGCTCAGAAAGACGCCGAAGCGATTGCGCTTATGAATAAAGAAGCGGGACCGGCGGTTGAGAAGTGGAAAGAGCTGATGGAGGATTTGATCGCCCACAATCTGGAGCGCAGTAACAAGAGATATGAAGAAGCACGGAAAGAGTATGAATCTGCTCGTCTCACCATGTTCATCATGGGTGGGGTGTCTCTGCTGCTGGCCATATTCACGGCCTTATTCCTGACACGCGGAATTGTTCGCCCCTTGAGTGAGGCAGTGGGGGTTGCCAACCGTTTGGCGGCCGGTGATCTGACCGTGGAGGTGGATGTCAAGACCAAGGACGAGACCGGTCAGTTGCTGGCGGCAATCAAGAATATGGTTGACAAGCTCAAGCATGTGGTCAGCGATGTCATGTCGGCCGCCGACAACGTATCCAGTGGCAGCCAGCAGCTTTCAGCCACCGCCCAGCAGATGTCCCAGGGTGCCACGGAACAGGCCGCCAGCACCGAGGAGATTTCATCCAGCATGGAGGAGATGGCCTCCAGTATCCGTCAGAATACCGATAACGCCATGCAGACCGAGAAAATTTCGGTCAAGAGTGCGGTGGATGCCAAGGAGGGGGGCAAGGCGGTCATAGAGACGGTGGCCGCGATGAAGGAAATCGCCACCAAGATCAGCATTATTGAGGAAATTGCCCGCCAGACCAATCTGCTGGCCCTGAATGCTGCCATTGAGGCGGCTCGGGCCGGTGAGCATGGTAAGGGTTTCGCGGTGGTGGCCTCCGAAGTCCGCAAGCTGGCTGAACGGAGTCAGTCGGCGGCCGGAGAGATATCCGGTCTTTCAACCCGCAGCGTGGCGATTGCGGAGCAGGCCGGCGAGATGCTGACCAAGATGGTGCCGGACATTCAGCGCACGGCAGAGCTGGTGCAGGAAATCACCGCTTCCAGCAAGGAGCAGGACGCCGGCGCCGAGCAGATCAACAAGGCTATCCAGCAGCTTGACCAGGTTATCCAGCAGAATGCTTCCGCCTCGGAAGAGATGGCCTCGACGTCCGAAGAGCTTTCCGGTCAGGCCGAGCAGTTGAGCGACGCGGTCGCCTTCTTCAAAATCGATGGCGGCTACTCGCGTGCTCCGCGTCAGCAGGCTGGCAAACAGAATAAAAAAGTCCAGATTGCCCATCTTTCCGGTACGACCAAGACTTCAGCGGCTAAACGCACCACCGGTGGCGGCATCAATCTGGAATTGGGGCCGGCCGGCCCGGATCATCTGGATGATGATTTTGAAAAGTATTAAAAGGAGCTTCCATGAGCGTTACGGACATTACCGAAACGGTTCAGTATCTTACCTTTAAGCTGGCAGACGAGGTTTTTGCGCTGGACGTCGCCAAGGTGCGTGAAATCCTGGAAATCACCGCCATTACCAAGGTTCCCCAGACCCCCGCTTTCATGCGGGGAGTCATCAATCTGCGCGGCAGCGTTGTACCGGTTATCGATATGCGTCTCAAGTTCGGCATGAGCCCGATCGAGCAGACCGTCAATACCTGCATCATCGTGGTTGAAATCAGCATGGACGGCGATACGACCGTGCTGGGCGCTCTGGCGGATTCGGTCCAGGAGGTGGTCGAGATGGAACCTGACAGCATCGAGCCGGCTCCCCATATCGGCACCAGGTTGAATACCGAATTCATCAAAGGCATGGGCAAGGTTGACGGCCGCTTCGTGATGATTCTGGATATTGACCGGGTCTTTTCCTCGGATGAACTAGCAGACCTGGGAAACGCATGAGCATGATCATGCCCGAAAGGATCACGAGGTGACCGGTTCACAGGACAGATCGAAACCACATTTGCCGGCCACGCTGCATGACCGGGAGTTTCAGCGATTCAGCGGTCTGATCTACGAATGTGTCGGCATCAAGATGCCGCCGGCAAAGAAAACCATGCTTGAAGCCCGTCTTCAGAAACGCCTCAAGGCCCTTGGCATTCCCACGTTCGAGAAATACGGCGATTATGTTTTCAGCACCGAGGGGCGCGCCAGCGAGCTGGTGCATCTGATTGACGTGGTGACCACCAACAAAACCGATTTTTTCCGCGAGCCGGCCCATTTTGAATTTCTGGTCAAAACCGCCATCCCGTCCATTCTGCAGGGGCGAAATGAAGTGTCGCGCGAGCCACTGCGGATCTGGAGCGCCGGCTGCTCAACCGGTGAAGAGCCCTATACCCTGGCCATGGTGCTGTCTGAATTCGCCGATGGTCGCCCTGATTTTCGGGCGGCCATTACCGCCTCCGATATCTGCACCCAGGTGCTGCAGACCGCAAAGACCGCCATTTACCCGGAAGACCGGACCGATCCCATCCCGCTCAATCTGAAAAAGAAATACCTGCTGCGCAGCCGGGAAAAGTCCAAAGCGCTGGTGCGAATCGCCCCCAAGCTTCGTTCGCTGGTTTCCTTCCGGCGGATCAATTTCATGGATGATGACTTCGGTATCGCCGAAAAGATGGACATTATCTTCTGCCGCAATGTGGTGATCTATTTCGACAAGCCGACCCAGTTGATCCTGATGAGAAAATTTCACCGTCAGTTGCGGCCGGGCGGCTACCTGTTCATCGGGCATTCCGAGACCTTGAGCGGCCTGGACGTGGATTTCAAGCCGGTGGCTTCAACGGTGTACCGTAAAGAAAGGTAGGGGCGAAATGTCCATGATGCGCTGTCAGGCTGTTCGGGAGATATTGCCATGAAAAAAATCAAGGTGCTGGTGGTCGATGACTCGGCGCTGGTGCGTCAGACATTGAGCGATATTCTCAATTCCGATCCGGATATCGAGGTTATCGGCACCGCTGCCGATCCGATCCTGGCGGCCGAGCGGATGCGGTCGGTTGTTCCGGATGTGATCACTCTGGATGTGGAAATGCCCCGCATGGATGGCCTGACCTTTCTGCAGAAGCTGATGAGTCAGCATCCGATTCCGGTTGTCATGTGCTCCAGTCTGGCCGAAAGCGGCAGTGAAACAGCGCTGAAAGCCCTGGAGTATGGCGCGGTGGATATCATCACCAAGCCGAAGCTGGGTACCAAGCAGTTCATCGAAGAGTCGCGGGTGCGGATCTGCGATGCGGTCAAGGGAGCCGCCGCTGCGCGTCTGGGGCCGCTGCGGGCCATGCGCACCATGAAGGAGGTCTCTCCCAAATACACCGCCGATGTGATCATGGAAAAGCCGAATACAAAGGCGATGATCCAGACGACCGAGAAAGTGGTCGTGGTCGGCGCCTCCACCGGCGGCACCGAAGCGCTGAAGGTTTTTCTGGAGATGCTGCCCGACGACACCCCTGGTATCGTTATCGTCCAGCATATGCCGGAAAACTTCACCGCCGCTTTTGCCCGCCGGCTGGACTCGATCTGCCGGGTAACGGTCAAGGAGGCCCAGGACAACGATACGGTCGTCAGGGGCAGGGCGCTGATCGCCCCCGGCAATCATCATGTCCTGTTGAAGCGCAGCGGCGCCCGCTATTATGTGGAGATCAAGGAAGGGCCGCTGGTCTCGCGGCACCGGCCATCGGTGGATGTGCTGTTCCGTTCTGCGGCCCGTTATGCCGGCAAGAACGCCGTGGGTGTCATCATGACCGGCATGGGGGATGACGGCGCCCATGGCATGAAGGAAATGTTCGACGCCGGGGCTGTCACCATCGCCCAGGACGAGGCCACCTGCGTGGTTTATGGTATGCCCCTGGAGGCGGTCAGAAAAGGCGGAGTTAATAAAATCATGCCGTTGCAGAACATTGCCGCCGAGGTTTTGCGGTTGTGCGCCTGAATACACCAGCCATTATGCGGATAGGAACTTACCATGACCGACGATGAGTTGATCCAGGAACTGTCTAACCGTTTTTCACAAAGCCGCAAGGCTTTTTCCGACTTGAGCGTGGTCAACCGTAAATTGCTTGAGATGAACGAGAAACTTGAACGCTCCGAGTCGCTCAAAAGCAACTTCCTCTCCAATATCCGCAACGAAATAAACAATCCCCTGAACGCCATCATCGGCCTGGCCGGCCAACTCGCTGTCATCGGTTACGGCAACGATCAAATCGCCGCATTGTCGGCGCTGATCGGCGCCGAAGCCTCCACCCTTGATTTTCAGCTCAGAAACATCTTCATGGCGGCCGAGCTTGAAGCGGGAGAGGTCAGTCCGCACTGTTTCAAGGCTGATGTCTGCACGGCCCTGAAAGATCTGCTGGATTCTTTTCATCACAGCGCCGCCAAAAAATCTGTTTCCATCGAACTGCAACCCTCTTTGGCCAGTGACGGCTGTGAGATAGCGATCGATCTGGAAAAATTACAGATCATCATTTCAAATCTGCTGGCCAATGCCATTGAATACAGTTCCGAAGGCGGCAAGGTCATAGTCGCTTTCTCGGTTGGCGAAGACGCTTCCCTGCGGATTTCGGTGCAGGATTACGGTATCGGGATCGCTCCTGAAGACCAGCAGCGGATTTTCGACCGCTTTGTGCAGCTGGAAAGCGGAACAACCCGCTCTCATCTGGGGCATGGTCTCGGATTGAGCATCACCAAGGCGCTTGTGGATCTCCTGCAAGGCAGTATCAGGGTCAGCAGCGTTGCCGGGCAGGGAACCGTTTTCACCGTCAGCATCCCCCCCTGTAAGATTCTGAAAAATGAAGATTCGTTTCTGGAAGCCGGAAACCTGTTTATCTTTGACGACATGAGCGAGGCATAGAAGCGGTGGGCGGCGATGAGCCTGTCAACAGACACTTCCTCTTTCCGGGCACATTGTTTGCCGATGCGCGGGAATACCTGATCAGTACGGTGCTGGGGTCGTGCGTGGCGGTCTGTTTATGGGATCATCTGGCCCGCAAAGGGGGCATGAACCACTTCATGCTGCCGCTCTGGAACGGTGAGGGGCTGGCAACCCCCAAGTATGGCAATATCGCGATGGAGAGACTTCTGGAGAAGGTGCTGGCGATCGGCTGCCGCCGCGAACATTTGCAGGCCAAGGTTTTTGGCGGCGCCAATGTGAACGGCAGCGGCCTGGAGGTTTTTATGATCGGCGACCGAAACATAACCCTGGCCTTTGAGATGCTGGACGAGTTCGGGATTACGGTGGCTGCGCACGATGTCGGTGGTCAGGTCGGCCGCAAGCTCGTAATGAATACCGCCAGCGGTGTGATCATGGTCGGCAAGGGGAAACCTGCAGCCCGCCGTTGAAGAGTACAGTATGAAAGCGCTGATCGCTTCGCACATCACGAACATCTATCTGAAACCTGGTGAAGTTGTGATCGCCAGGAAGCCGGTTTTGATTTCAACCGTATTGGGGTCGTGCATTGCCGTAACCATGTTTTCGCCGGAGTGCGGATTCGGGGCGATCTGCCACGCCATGCTACCGGACGGTTCCGGGCACAACGAGGATCTGCGCTATGTTGATACGGCGCTGCGGCATATCTATCAGAAGGCTGTGGAGTGTCGAGCTGTCAAGGATCTGGTGGTCAAGCTGTTCGGCGGGGCGCGGGTTTTGAACGTCGGCGGCCCGGAATCATCCGGAAACAGCGTCGGAGAGCAGAATGTGGCCCGGGCCGAAGAGATCCTGGCATCCCTGGGGGTGACTGTTTCTTCAGCCGATACCGGCGGGACGGTGGGGAGGAAGTTGTATTTCTGCACCAGAAACGGGGATGTGTATCTGCGCAGGATGCGCCGGACGGGATGAAGCGGGCAGCAGACCGTCAGGACGATCTTTAGGCGTTGGAGTCCGGGCTCCAACGTTCGTCAAACCTTCTGAAGTATTCATTCCGGCACCAGATCTCCACTGCCACCAGTGATTGAAAGGCTTCCCGGAAGTCGTTCATCCCGATGCTGAATACGCCGTGACCGTAGACAATTGCCCGTCCTGCTCCGGCGATCACCGGCGGGACATTTTTGGCGATGCCGCCGGCCCCGATTTCGCCAGCCACCACCGGTGTTCCCCCCAGATAGCGGATTTTCCTGCAATCCCGCCAGCAATCCTTGACCGGACAGCTCTGCTGCTCTTCACAAAGCATGCTCATGATGACGGCAAAACGGGGATGTCCGTGCAGGATGGCACGACAGCCGCTGCGTTCAAATATGCTGCGGTGCGCCACCAGTTCGCTGGACGCGGTGATGCCGACCGTGGAAGAGTTTTCGAAAGGGACCGGGTCAATGCAGCCCGGCAGTTCGTCCAGGCTGGAGGCGGTCTGGGATATGTAGATCAGATCGCCGTTGGAATAGGAGATGTTGCCGAAAAAAGAGTCAACCAGACTGCGCTGCACCGTGTAGCGCCCGACCGTGGCGATTTCATCCAGTATGATCGCCCTGTCGCTGAACGGCCCTTGACGAAACTCCAACCCTTCTGCCGAAAGCGGTTCGAGATGAACCCTGCGGAAGTGTTCAAAAGCGGCCTTTTCCTCGCTGAATACGAATCCGGATTGAAGAATGTCCTCCAGATATTTGATATAGCTGGAGTGGAAAACCGATGACCAGTTGATATAGGCCTGCTCCACCGTCAGTGCCCCGTTGGCTATGATGCCGATTCCCTCGACAATAACCCCCTTGCGGCTGCCTAGTGCTTCGGCAATGACTTCGGCCGGATTCGAGCCCAGTTCCGATCGGCGCAGGATCGGGATGTCATGCAGAAAGGTTCGGGTTTCCGTGTCGCGGGGAACTATCTCATGCTGATCCGGATCCGCCCGGCGCAGCAGGAAGCCGGCGAAGGGGAGGGCGGGGGCGGCCGCAACCAGAGCCAGGCAGTTCAGGCGTGAGAGAATATCGGCCGACAGGGATGCCAAGGACGGCTCTCCCCGGCTGATCATGACGTCATCCTGGGCGGCGAAAGCGATCTGACCGGGGAGTGCCGAACGGTCGGCAATCATCTTGTTGCTGTACTTGATGATCTGGTCGATCATCGGGAGTCCGTTGCGGGCAGGTTGGTGAACAGTATGGAGCCATCGGAAAGCGTTTCACTGCGGAAGGTGGCGGCCCGCTGATTTCTGGCAAGCAGGGTTGCCTTTGGTAGTTTGATGGGACTGTTGGGCATAAAGGCTTCGGTTATGTTGTTTCCGGATTGCCAGGCTTCAAAATGCAGGTGCGGTCCGGTTGATCTGCCGGTTGAGCCGGAGAGCGCCAGGAGCGTGTCGGACGTGACCGACTGGCCTTGTGACACCAGCAGCTGGCTGTTATGGGCATACAGGGTCACGATCCCGTTGTCGTGTTCGACGATGACCGTGTTGCCGTAGCCGGAACGGCTGCCGCTGTAGATGACGGTTCCCGCTCCCACCGACTTGACCGGTGTGCCGCTGGGAATCGAAATGTCGACCCCGTTGTGCCGTCGCCAGACGCCGTCGATCGGGTCAATCCGCATCCCCACTTTAGATGTTATGCTGCCGCCGACGGACGGCAGGCGCGGCTCAAATATATCGGGCGGGTTATCCTGCGGGTTCAGAGCCGCCGCGACTGTTTTGCCGACTATTTCATCCAGCGAGATGTCGTGTGTTTTCTGCTTTTTGGAGCTTTTCTGCTGTTTGGACGGGGAACGCTGGGTCTTGATAACAACTTTTGCTCCTTTGTTGACCGGGGCATCGGTAAAGGTTTCCACACCGTCGATGGTCACAAAGCGATAGATGTCCGACTGAGCTCGCGAAGCACAGCACAACGGCAACAACACTACCGTCAGAAACTGAAATAGCAGCCGATACCCAGGATGTCTGCCCGCAGGCTGTGAAGTAATTTCCATTAGTGCTTGTCGTCCGTATTTTTTTCTGGTAGTTAGAATTCGTTCCACATTGTACAGCAGTTGTTTTAATAGTTCAATTCTTGATCTTCTGAGGTGCTTACGGTGTTTCAATATTATGACAAGATTGTTAAGGGCACTGACCGTGAAGATATGTTGGTGATTCACCAGACGCTGGCAGGCATGATCGGCGAGAAATTCTCCTTTCTTAATTATTACAAGGAAATACCCGTATCATACGATGCTACTCTGCTCAGCATTGAAAATGAGATGGCCGAATTTGCAGTCCATGAATACCAGGCCAAGGTGATCAGCTTTGAACGCAAGGCGCTGATACAATCACATCCCAAATTTCCTTTCAGCGAAGATATAGTCGGCGAAGCCTTTTACGTAAACTCGACAAAAAAACGGTCAATTCTCTGTAAGTTTGCCTATGCCCGCATCCGCTCACAAATGCGGAAATTTGTCCGGGTCCTGCTGGATTGTCCGGTTGAAGCCGATCTGATCTTTGAGGGAGATGTTCTCAAGGGCAACGTCAAAGACCTCTCTTTGGGCGGCGCAGCCATAAACGTCATGTCATCCGACCTGCTCGTCCCGGGGCAGGAAATCAAGCTGTCTTTAAGACTCCCTGACCTTAACAGCAACAAGGTCAATCAGGTGGCCATGACCGCCACGGTTCTGAACGTAATCGGCGAATGTGCTCCCTTCACCTGTATCATCGAATTCCATACCGAAAAACTGTCCCAACAGCAGATTTCCTACTACATCAATCAACGTCAGGTAGAAATCATTAAAGAGCTAAAAGAATCTAATGCGTGATTTTTAAACAGGCAGCTGATTAACAATTGTGCAGTTTTGCCGCATCTGCCTGTTTGTTGTGCTTCTGTGTGATTGCCGGATAGTGGCGTAGCGATTGCGTCTTCTGCAACTGCCTGAAAAAAAACATATTTTGATTCTGTTTTATTTGGCAAGGTGTTTGCATAAAGGGTTTGGCAACGCGTCGAGTATTGCGCTTGCATTTTGGTTCATAAATCTTATAATCCTTGCTCTCACAATTTCATATACATGGAGGGTGCGTCGTGAAAAAAGTTGATGCAATCATAAAGCCATTCAAGCTGGATGAGGTCAAGGAAGCCCTGAACGAAATCGGGATTCAGGGGATCACGATCAGCGAAGTCAAGGGCTTTGGCCGCCAGAAAGGGCACACCGAGCTGTATCGCGGCGCCGAATATGTGGTCGATTTCATCCCCAAGATCAAAATTGAAATCATTGTCTCGGATTCCATTCTTCCCCAGGTTGTCGAGGCGATTGAAAAATCCGCCAAAACCGGCCGGATCGGTGATGGAAAGATCTTTGTCACCAATGTCGAGGAAGTTATCCGCATCAGAACCGGTGAAACCGGCGAAGATGCTCTGTAACCATATTAATTTTAACCCCGAAAGGAGCAGCTGATGACCCCGAAACAAGTTGTTGAATTTGCAAAAGAAAACGGCGCCCAGATGGTTGATTACAAATTCATGGATTTTGTTGGAACCTGGCAACACGTTTCCGTTCCAATGACCGAGTTCAGTGAAGATACTTTTGAGGAGGGCCAGGGTTTCGACGGTTCTTCGATTCGTGGCTGGCAGCCGATCCACGCTTCCGACATGATCCTGCTTCCCGATCCGACCTCCGCAAAGATGGATCCATTTGTGGCCGTGCCGACCCTGTCGCTGATCTGCGATATCTTTGATCCGATCACCAAGGAAGATTACACCCGCGATCCACGCAACATCGCCAAGAAAGCCGAGATGTACCTCAAGTCGACCGGCATCGGCGATACCGCTTTCTTTGGTCCCGAGGCCGAATTCTTCATTTTTGACGATGTTCGTTTTGATTCCAGCGCCAACCAGTCCTTCTATGCCGTTGATTCTTCCGAAGGCGCCTGGAACACCGGCCGTGAAGAATTCCCCAACCTGGGATACAAGCCGCGCCACAAGGAAGGTTACTTCCCCTGTTCACCGGTTGATTCCCAGAACGACCTGCGCAACGAGATGGTACTGGAACTTCAGAAGGTCGGTATTCGCGTTGAGTGCCAGCACCATGAGGTAGCCACCGGCGGCCAGGCCGAGATCGATATGCGCTTCTCCTCGCTGGTTGACATGGCCGACCAGCTGCAATGGTTCAAGTACGTCATCAAGAACGTGGCCTACCGCAACGGCAAAACCGTAACCTTCATGCCCAAACCGCTTTACGGTGACAACGGTTCCGGTATGCACTGCCACATGTCGATCTGGAAAGATGGCCAGAACCTGTTTGCCGGCGACAAATACGGCGGGCTTTCCCAGATGGCCCTCTGGTACATCGGCGGCATCATCAAGCACGCCCGGGCTCTGTGCGCAATCACCAACCCGACCACCAACTCCTACAAGCGTCTGGTTCCGGGCTTCGAGGCGCCGGTCAATATGGCTTACTCAAGCCGTAACCGCTCCGCTTCGCTGCGTATCCCGATGATGTCCACCAATCCCAAGGCCAAGCGCGTCGAGTACCGTACTCCCGACCCGTCCTGCAACGGCTACCTGGCTTTTGCCGCCATGCTGATGGCCGGTCTGGACGGCATCGAGAACAAGATCGATCCGGGTCAGCCGCTGGACAAGGATATTTACGGCCTGTCCCCCGAAGAACTGAAGGACATTCCGTCCGCTCCCGGCAGCCTGGAAGAAGCGCTCCAAGCTCTGAAAGACGACCACGAGTTCCTGCTCAAGGGCGACGTGTTCACCCCTGACGTCGTCGAAAAGTGGGTCGAGTACAAGATGGAAGCCGAAGTCAACCCGATTCGCATGCGTCCGGTGCCTCTCGAGTTCGCCCTGTATTACGATATCTGACAGCTGCATTGTTCACAGCACGACCGAAAGGCGGGAGAAATCCCGCCTTTTTTCGTATTTAATGTTGATCTGCAAAAAAAATAGTATCTGAAATGACATATTCTGACCAGAGCCTGTGCTATGCTGAAGCGGTCTGACGGATTATCCGTATTGAAACAATTCGTTGGTGTGGAGGATATTTATAGATGCCCTTTGTCATACACACATCAAACCGGATGGAACTGCTGATCGAAGCGCTGGCTGAAACCCTCGGGGAACCGGCCGGGGCAACCCTGTCGCCGGAGACAATCGTTGTTCAGAGTCGAGGCATGGAGCGCTGGATTTCCATGGAGCTGGCGAGAAAATTCGGTGTCTGGGGTAACAGCAGGTTTCCTTTTCCCAATAAGTTTGTCTGGGATCTCTTTGCGGCAACGATGCCGGGTGTGGACTCATCCGACCTGTTTGAAACCGAATTTCTGACCTGGCGAGTTATGAGTCAGTTGGAAAAACTGCTGGACCAGCCGGAGTTCAAAGAACTGCAACGCTATCTGGCCGGCCCCAGCCGCGCTTTGAAGCTGTATCAGCTGGCTGGAAAAATCGCCGATACCTATGACCAGTACACCCTTTATCGCGGAGATGTGCTTGAACAGTGGGAAGCCGGTCTTGATCCCTGCTGGCAGGCGCTTCTCTGGAAATCTCTGGCCGGGGAAGGGGCCGGGCGCCACCGGGCCGCCATGAAAACCGAATTTCTTAAGCGCCTTGCCAACGGTCAGATTGATCGGACGCTCCTGCCGCGCCGGATTCTCATGTTCGGCCTTTCCTATATGCCGTTATTTCATCTGGAAATCCTGGCCGGGATTGCTCCTTTTGTCGATGTCCATGTTTTCTGTATGAGCCCCTGCCGGGAATATTGGGGTGATATCACGTCGGCCAGACAGCGGGCCGGGCAGCGGGAAAGCCTGCAGGAGGAGGGGAACGCTCTCCTGGCTTCGCTGGGAGGTCTGGGTAAGAGTTTCAGCAACATGATTCTCGACAGCGGGGCCCAATTTGCTGACGAACGGGAGAATTACGCTGAATCCGATGGAGACACGCTCCTTTCAATTCTGCAGAACAACATTCTCAATCTGGTTAACGCCGATCCCGAAAACAGAATCGAAATAGCCCCTGATGACCGTTCCCTGGCAGTGCACTCGTGTCACAGTCCGATGCGGGAAGTTGAGGTGCTGCATGATCAGCTACTGGATATGTTTTCCAGCATGGAAGGGCTCGCCCCGCGTGACATACTGGTCATGCTGCCCGATATTGAAACCTATGCGCCCTATATTTCGGCCGTTTTCACGGGTATTCAGGATCCGGAACGCCGCATTCCATTTACGATTGCCGACCGTTCGCTCGGCGGCCAGGGCAGGGCCGGCGAGGCGCTGACGGCTATTCTGACGCTGCCCGGCGGCCGTTTCACCGCTCCCGAGGTGTGTGACATACTGGCTTTTGACCCGGTTGCCCGTGCATTCGGCATGTCTGCTGACGATAACGAACTGGTGAAGAGTTGGCTGGAAGAAACCCGCATCCGCTGGGGCATGAATGAAGACCATCGAGCGTCATTCGGGCTGCCCCCCTATGCGGAAGGGAGCTGGATGGCGGGACTGGAGCGGCTTGTCTTTGGCTATGCCATGTCATCGGAGGGGGATACCCTTTATGAAGGGGTATTGCCGTTTGATAACCTGGAAGGGGATGCGGCCGCGGTCCTGGGTCGCTTTGTAACCTATGTACAATCACTCCACGCCGCTGTCTGCGATCTGGAGAGGCCGAGGACACTTGGAGAGTGGAGTGCAACACTCCGGAGTCTGCTGCAGAATTTCTCCAAGCCCGCTGATCAGGATTCGCGCGAACTGATCGCAATCGGCGGAATTATCGATGCGCTGGAAAAGATTGCGAAGCGGACCGGATTCTCCGGAGAAATCGGTCTGGACGTCATCCGTTCCTGGCTACAGGGGCGTCTTGACCGCGAAGGGAGCGGAGTGGGCTTTTTGTCCGGCAAGGTCACCTTCTGCGCCATGCTGCCCATGCGCAGCATCCCGGTCCGGGTGGTGGCGCTGCTGGGGATGAATGACGGCGCTTTTCCGCGCCAGAGCCGCAGTCCGGGCTTTGACATTATTCCCGCCCATCCCCGGCCGGGCGACAGGTCGCTGCGCGACGAGGATCGTTATCTCTTTCTGGAGGCGCTGCTTTCGGCCCGGGAACGTCTGTATATCAGCTATACCGGTCAAAGTATTCGCGATAACGGCATCATGCCCCCATCGGTATTGGTCAGTGAGCTGCTTGATTTCCTTGATCGTGGTTTTCAGCGCGGTGACGGAGATTTTCATAAGAGTCTCCTGACCCTGCACCGTCTGCAACCCTTCAGTCCTTCCTATTTCGATGCTACTGACAAGCAACTCTTCAGCTACTCAAGCGAAAACTGCAGCGCGGCCCAGGGACTTGCCTATCCCGATAAAAAAAGGGGCCGTTTTTTCAGCGGGCCGTTGACAGAACCTGATGCAGTTTATCGACAGGTTCGCGTCGAAGATCTGCTGAAGTTCTTCGAGAATCCGTCGGCTTTTATTATGCGACATCGGCTGGGGATCAGGCCAGAAAGCCATCCGGCGCCCCTGGAAGAGCGCGAGACGTTTGAGCTGGATAAGCTTGAGGAATACGGCGTTAAACGGGAGCTGCTGGAAAGCGTCTTGCGCGGGAAGAATGCCGCTGAACTGCTCCCGCTGGTGCGGGCTCGCGGGATACTTCCGCCGGCCGGAAAAGGCGACAAAATATTTAAATTGCTGGCCGAACAGGTAACGGGCTTTGCAGAGCAGGTGAAAAACGCCATTGGCGATCAGCGTTATCTGCCGCCGCTGGATCTGGATCTGCAGATCGGCTATTTCAGGATTTACGGCCGTCTTATTAATATCCTTCCGGATCAGATGCTGCGCTACCGCTCCGCAAAGCTGTCCGCCCGGGATCAGGTTAAACTCTGGATCGAACATCTGCTGCTCAACTGCTGCAGGAACGGTTGCTATCCGCAGACAAGTCGCCTGCTCATGCTTGATGGACAGGTTGACGTGCAGCCGCTTCAGGACAGCAGTGCCTGCCTAGAAGTCCTGCTGAACCGTTACTGGCAGGGGCTGATACTGCCGCTGCATTTCTTTCCGCGATCTTCGCTGGCCTTTGCCCAATCCGGGAAAATTTCGTCTGCCCAGGCCGCCTGGAACAATCAGCACTATCCGGAAAGCGCCGATCCCTCCTACAGCATCTGTTTCGCTGATGATGATCCTTTGGACGGGACTTTTGAAGAAGTTGCACTGGATGTTTTTCAACGTTATCTCCAGCAATCGCAGGGGGAGCAATGAATACCTTTGACACGCTTGCAATCGATCCGAAGGGCTGTCATCTGATTGAAGCCAGCGCCGGCACCGGCAAAACCTACGCCATTGCGTCACTTTATCTGCGGCTGGTGATCGAGAACGAAATCTTAAAACCGGAAAACATCCTGGTGGTTACCTTTACCGAGGCAGCCACCAAGGAACTGCGCGACAGAATCAGGAAGCGCTTGCGGGAAGCCAGGGATGTGGTCGAGGGGCTGGAAAACGCTGATCCGTTTCTGAAAGGCCTGATGTCTGACACGCACCCGGGCTGGCCGGGAAAAAAAGAGGCCTTGGCCCGTCTCGACCTTGCCCTACAGACGTTTGATTGTGCCGCCATATCCACCATTCACGGCTTCTGCAGCCGGGCGCTGCAGGAAAACGCCTTTGAAAGCGGATCACTGTTTGATACGGAACTGGTGTCGGATCAGAAAAGTCTGTTCAGCCAGATTGCCGATGACTTCTGGCGCGCCAGGTTTTTTAGTCCTGATTCTCCGCTGTTGCCGTTGGCGGACGATCGGGGCTGGTCGCCGGAGGGATTCAGCGGCTTCTTGAAGGGAAAACTCACCAACCCGCTGCTCAAGGTCGTGCCTGAATTTACTGCCGATGAAATTGTGCAGCTTGATGCGAACAGCCGAAAAATCTACCGAAAGATCTGTCTGCAATGGAAAAAAAGGCGCGCTGACATCGAGAAGGTCCTGCGGGAACATCCCGGTTTGAGCAGAAATCAGAATTGTTACCGGGAGGACAGAATACCCGAAGTGATTGACGGGATGGATGCTTATGCCACGGGCGGCAATCCCTATGCCCTCTTTGCCGGGCATCTCAAATTAACCTCTGGGTATATGAAGAACTATCGCCTGAAAAAGCACGATCCTCCCGAAGATCCGTTTTTCATCTGCTGGGATGAATTGGTAAACAGCGTGGACAGAAGGGCTGTTGCACTCCATTGGGAACTGCTGGAGTGTGCCCGGAAACGTTTGCCGGAGCGCAAGTCCTCCCTGAATGTCCGTTTCTTCGATGATCTGCTGGCTGACCTGTATACGGCGCTGACCGGACCCGGTGGTAATCTGCTGGCGGAACGGATGCGCGGGAAGTACCGGGCCGCCCTGATCGATGAGTTTCAGGATACCGACCAGATTCAGTACAAGATTTTCCGCTCTGTTTTTAAAGAAGGCTCGCTGCCCTTGTTTTTGATCGGTGACCCCAAGCAGGCCATTTACAGTTTCCGCGGTGCCGATATTTACGCGTATCTGGAGGCCAGAAATGACGTTCCTGAAGAGCGTCGCCATACAATGGCGCTGAACTGGCGTTCATCGGGGGCGTTGGTTGAAGCGGTTAACGGTCTCTTCAGTCTTAACCGTAAGCGGCCATTGGTGATAGAAGGTCTGGATTATCCGAGTGTACAGGTGCCGGATCCAAACCTGAAGAAGCCGGATAGTATCAATGTTGGAGAGCGTGACGCCGCACCCCTGCAGCTCTGGTTCTTTAAGGCCGGACCGGATGATAAAAAAGGAATTATCGCAAACACGCGAGCTTATCCGAGAATTATTAATGCTTTGACCGAAGAAATTGCCGCTCTGCTCCAGGATGCGTCACAAGGAAAGGTCAGCATTGCTGAAAAGCCGGTTGTTGCGGGTGATATTGCGGTTATTGTCCGCGGTCACAAGCAGGCGCAGATGGTGTACGATGCCCTGCTGTCGCGCGGCATCCCGGCAGTGGTCAGGAGTAACCAGAGCATCTTTCAGACCCGTGAGGCGCTTGAACTGCGGACAATCCTGAACGCTCTGGCAGAACCGGGGCATGAAGCCAATGTCAGGGCCGCGCTGGCAACGTCCATAATCGGGAAAAATGCCAACCAGATAGCCCGGACTTTTGAAGCTGACGGTGAAGCCGATTGGGAACGGTGCCTGCTCTCCTTCAGGGAATACCATGATCTTTGGAGAAATTTCGGCTTCATGACCATGTTCCGCACCTTTCTCGCCCGGGAGGAAGTCCGCAGACGCTTATTGTCTCAACCGGGAGGTGAGCGGAGTATAACGAACCTGCTTCACTGCGGTGAGGTGCTGCATAACGAAGCGTCCGACTCGCACCATGGTCTGGATGCCCTGTGCAGCTGGTTCGGCGAACAGGTGACCGTGCCTCCTGAAGGAGAAGAAAACCAGATCCGGCTGGAGTCGGATGAAAAGGCGGTCAAGATTCTGACCATCCATGTCAGCAAAGGGCTTGAATTTCCGATCGTATTTTGCCCCTTTCTGTGGGGCGGGGTATTCGAAGGGGAGGGGACGGTGACCGCCCATGAAGGCTATGATCTGGTGGCTGATTTCGGCTCGGACAGGTACACTGAACACCGTCGGGCCGCCCTGAATGAGGGTTTGGCCGAAAATGTACGCCTTCTGTACGTTGCGCTGACCCGTGCCAAATTTCGCTGCTACCTGATGTGGGGACGTTTCCGCCATAGCGAAAGCTCTGCCCTGGCTTATCTGCTGCACGCGCCCGAATCAAACGATCCTTCCTCTGCCTACGAAGATCTTGTGGAAACCATGGCGGGGGTTGATGAAAAAGGTATGCTTGAAACATTGCAGAATGTTGTTGGAAACGGCAGGATCCATCTGACGATTGACCCCTGCGAAATGTCCGCTGCGCAGGTTCCACTGATTGCGGCGGACGGCGACCGTCTGCGCTGCCGAAGCATGTCAAAGGGTATTGATTCGGATTGGCGTGTAACCAGCTTTTCGTCTTTGATCGACGGTCATGGGGCGCCCGAGCTTCCGGACCATGACAGCAGCGACGATTCGCCCAAAGGGGAAGCGGAGTTTCCCGTATCCGATGCTTCGATACGTTCATTCCCCAAAGGGGCTCATGCCGGCTCTTTTCTGCATTCAATTTTTGAAAACATCGATTTTTCATGGAAAGACGGCCAAAAACTGAAAGAGCTGGTAGCCGGATCGCTGGAACGGTCAATCTACGCTGCCGGCTATGCTGACTCGATTCATGCCATGCTCGGTAACGTTCTCGAAATCGAGCTGAAAGACGGGCTCAAGCTGTCTTCCCTGCAGCCCGGCAGCTGGGTGCAGGAAATGGAATTCTATTTTCCCTTGAAGTCAATCGACCCCAAACTGCTGGCCGGCTTCTTCCGGAAGCAGGCGGTCACGTCGCCGGCAGATCTCCAGCGGGTAGCTGAACAGCTGAATTTCCAAAGCGTGAGAGGGATGCTGCTCGGTTTTATCGACCTGGTGTTTTGCCATGAGGGCAGCTATTACATCGTTGACTGGAAATCAAACCATCTGGGCTATCACGCGGAGGATTACCAACCCGCCCAGCTGACCCGGGAAATGGAACGCAAGCTTTACCCGCTGCAATACCTGCTTTATACCGTTGCGGTTAACCGCTACCTTGAACGGCGTACGCCCGGTTACCGTTATGAAACTCATTTCGGGGGGGTCTTCTATCTGTTTCTGCGCGGGATAGACAGGACGCTTCCCGGTAACGGCGTGTATTTTGACAAGCCGGATGCCGCACTGGTGAAGGGACTTACGCAATGTCTGATCGATTTCGAGGGGGCCTGACATGATCCAGGATCTTCAGATCAGGGAGATCGATACGGTCTTTGCCGACTTCGTCTGCCGTTGGGAGGCCGGTGATACGGATATTCTCCGCAAAGCGGTGACCGTTGTCAGTTCTTCCGTCGGTCAGGGCAATATCTGTATCAACCTGGCGGATGTATTTGGGAGTGACTGCGTGGATGCAGCTTCAGCTGCCCTGCGGGCTTCACAGAGCGTGGGCCGGCCGGGTGATTACCGTCCGTTGGTGCTTGATTCAGCCAACCGGTTGTATCTTTATCGTTACTGGAAGTACGAAAGCGATCTGGCCAGAACGCTGATCAGGATGGCAGCGGACATGCCGGAGGTTGACAAACCTCTTCTCAAGGATGGCTTGAAAAGATTGTTCGGGCACAGGGATGATGGTCCGGATTGGCAGCGCATCGCGGCTGCCGCTTCCGTCCGCAGCCGTTTCTGTGTCATTTCCGGTGGTCCCGGCACCGGGAAAACCACGACGGTGGTCAAGATCCTGGCGCTGCTTCTGGAACAGGCGGGGGGGGGGCGCATGCGGATCGGCCTGGCGGCGCCGACCGGAAAGGCGGCCGCCCGCCTGAAGGAGTCGATCCTCAAAGCCGGTAAAGATCTTGAGGGGCTGACGACGGTTGCAGGTAAAATTCCGAATGATGTCTCAACTATTCAACGATTGCTGGGGGCGATCCCCGATTCGTGCCGCTTCCGGCATAATGCTTCCAACCCGCTGCCCTTCGAAGCCATTGTCATTGATGAAGCTTCCATGGTTCCTCTGGGACTCATGGCTAAACTGCTTGACGCACTGGCATCCGGAACCCGGCTGATTCTTCTGGGAGATCGCGACCAGCTCGCTTCAGTTGAAGCGGGAGCGGTGCTGGGCGATATCTGCAACACCGGCCACAGCTGTGGTTATTCCGATGAATTCAGAACCTTCATCGCCGATACTGCCGGATTCATGCTTGACGAAAGTGAAACAGAGTACGGCGGGGCGCTTCTGGCTGACTCTGTTGTGGTTCTGCAGAAAAATTACCGCTTTGGAGAGCAGAGCGGGATCGGTTTGGTCAGTAAGGCCATCAACGAAGGTCATGCGGCATTGATGCTTGATGGAATCAAGGCCGGAACTGTTGCCGATATGGCCATCTTTGAAACGCCGCCGCGAGACTCTCTGCATCGGAGGCTGGCCGGCGCATTCGTTGACGGATTCTCCGGGTATCTTCAGAATAACGATCCTGATGAGGTGCTGACCGCTTTTGACCGCTTCAGGGTTCTTTGCGCAACGCGCCAGGGCAGCTATGGTGTGGAGGGTATCAACAGATTGATTGAGTCCGCCCTTGCAGATCAGGGAATGATTAAACCTGACAAGCAGTGGTATCACGGCCGACCGGTTATGATAACGATAAACGACTATAGCCTGAAGCTGTACAATGGTGACATTGGTATTGCGCTGAACGATCCGGAAAGTGAAGTGGGGCTCTCGGTCTATTTTCCCGCGACAAATGGTCCTGCAAGAAAACTGTCGCCCTACAGACTACCGGCGCATGAAACGGTATTTGCGATGACAATACATAAAAGTCAGGGTTCCGAATTCGAGAAGGTGCTTATGATTATCCCGCCATATGTCAGTCAGATTCTGACCCGTGAAATTCTCTATACCGGTCTTACGCGAGCGCGAAAATCGGTGCAGTTATGCTGTACGGATGACGTTTTTCTGGCCGCATCAGACAGAAGGATTCGGAGGCGTTCAGGATTGCGTCAAGCCCTGTGGGGTTAATCCTCACGGATATTTTTCATGTAATGTGGTAGCTGATAGTGCAGATTTTTGTGTTATGGGCTCACATTTCTTTTGACAATTATAAAAAGTATATGATAGAAGACGAGTCCCTTTTGCGACGGAAGAATTGTCGGGTTGGGGTTTTTAGAAAAAGCGCTGTGTCGGAAAAAAGTTATTGACACGGCGGTATAATTTGAGTATGTTGTTTGTCTGTTTGCAGCGCTGGATTTTTCGGCGCGGATCTGGTCTTTGAAAACCGAATAGCAGCGACAAGTGATTGTAGTAAAGAATTGTCAGTAAGTTATTGAGTTACAAACT
>JAJZRX010000063.1 GCA_021850095.1 Deltaproteobacteria bacterium | reverse complement strand
GATCTAATAATGGCAAAATGATGCAAGCAAAAGTTAAAACCTATGATTTCGCGACTTCTCAGTCACGGACGCTATGTTGCCCAGTATGCGATGAATCATATCCAGTTCCGCAATATGGAAAGATTGTAATGACATGCTATAAATGTAAAACGAGATTTGAACATGATTAATTTTTTGTAGAAAGAAATAAGGGGTAACTTCCTATTTAACAAAGAGTAGATAGCGAATTTCCAACAAGGCTTAAGACCTGCCAAAAAACTGCAGGTCAAAGCCATGCCCGTTAGGAAAACTGAAACACCAGCTAAAGGAGAAATGAATATGCCAATAATCGCAAGGTGTTATGGCATTCTGATCAAAATGTACTTCAGAGAACATGGCGTCCCCCACTTTCACGCAATCTATGGGGAGTAAACGGAGTGTATGACATTCAAAGCTGCAAAATCATCGAAGGCGACTTGCCATCCAGGGCAGATCGCATGGTGCGGGATTGGGCACAAAGTTACCAAACTGAGTTGCTGGATATGTGGAGTACCCAGCAGTTTAAGCAACTTCCCGGATTGGAGTGATACTGTCATGGCAACTTACCCAAGAGTAAAGTCAGTGATGCCACTTTCAGGAAAGCAGCTCTTTGTTACATTTATGACAGGGGACACGAGAATTTATGACTGCGCTCCGCTCCTCAACGAATCATCTTTTTACGCGCTCAAAGACGACGCATTTTTTAAAAATGTCCATGTAGATCAAACAGGCTACGGAGTTGTCTGGAATGACCATGTTGATCTTAGCGAATCTGAATTATGGATAAACGGGAAGCCTGAAACGTCCAACTAGAGGTACGATCAGGCCACCCGGAAAAATTGGACGGACTGGTCAACCATATATATCGCGTTACGCTTTTTCAATGCGATCTTTGTCAGTTCAACTATTGAGTAACGGAGAATAGATGCATGGCAATCCTGGACGAAAGCATATTGAGCGAAATGACCAATCGTCTGGTGCAGGCTTTTAGCCCAGATAAGGTAATTCTATTCGGCTCCCACGCCTGGGGGAAGCCGGCTGAAGGAAGCGATATCGACCTTTATGTGATTGTGCCGGAAAGCAGTGAGCGCTCTTTGCAGCGGGTTCGCCGCGCCCGTGCATGTCTTGGTGATATTCATGTAGCAAAGGATATTCTGGTTCGTACCCGTGCCGAAGTAGAGAAATATCGCTATGTGTACGCATCCCTTGAATGCCAGGTGCTCGAGAAAGGGCGCATATTATATGAACGGCAATAAGGAGGACCTGGTAAGAGCCTGGCTTGTCAAGGCTAACCGGGATCTATTGTCAGCCCGTGAGTTGTCAGAAGGGGATATGCCT
This sequence comes from Deltaproteobacteria bacterium, assembly GCA_021850095.1. GTDB lineage: Bacteria > Desulfobacterota > Desulfuromonadia > Geobacterales > Pseudopelobacteraceae > JACRCG01. Next base: position 19,062 of record JAJZRX010000063.1, on the reverse strand, counting down.
CTCCTGGATACGGCCGCATATCATTGCCAGCAAGCGGCCGAAAAAGCGGTTAAGGGGTATCTGCTTTACAATGACGTCCGTTTTGAAAAGTCACACGATATTGAACTGTTGGTCTCGCAGGCGTCACATATTGATCCAGGTTTTGCCGAATGCTTTGAAGCAGCGCGATTGTTGACACCTTTGGCGGTCGAATATCGCTATCCAGGAGATTTTGTTGAGCCGGAGCCGCAGGAGTTTCAGGAAGCCTATTCTGCGGCCAGAAATTTGTATTTTTTTGTAATAACCCGTTTGCCGGAGACGACCCATCCGTGATGACTTATTTAACGTGGTTGCAAATTGTTTTAGCCGATCAATCTTATGCCTGACAGCATCCAGCATACCCTCAAAACCGTTTTCGGATTCCACGAGTTTCGGGCTCCGCAACGGGACGTTATCGAGCGGGTGGTGGCGGGCGAGGATGTCTTTCTGGTCATGCCGACCGGCGGCGGCAAGTCGCTCTGCTACCAGATTCCGGCCCTGCATCGGGATGGAGTGGCGATCGTCGTATCGCCGCTGATCGCGCTGATGAAGGATCAGGTTGATGCTTTGCTGGCCAATGGCGTGCGGGCGGCCTGTCTCAATTCGTCCCTTTCGCCGGCCGAGATCGGGCGTGTTTTTCAGCAGATGGATACCGGAACTCTGGATCTGCTGTATGTCGCTCCGGAACGGTTGATGATGCCGGATTTTCTGGAGCGGCTGGCCTCGCTGAAGCTGGGCATGTTTGCGATTGACGAAGCTCACTGCATTTCCCAGTGGGGGCACGACTTCCGGCCCGAATATACCCAGCTGGGCCGCTTGCGGCAGCTTTTTCCTGGGGTGCCGATTGTGGCCATGACCGCCACCGCCGATCCGGAAACCCGCAAGGACATCCTGCGCCAGTTGGGTCTGGAGGACGCAAGGGTCTATGTGGCCGGTTTCGACCGCCCCAATATCACCTATACCGTGATTCCGAAACAGAAGCCGTTTGCCCAGCTGGGCTCGTTTTTGTCCGGGCGGCGTGACGAGGCCGGGATTGTCTATGCCTTGAGCCGCAAGCGGGTTGAGCAGGTGGCGGAACGCTTGCAGCAGGCCGGATTCTCGGCCGCCGCGTACCATGCCGGTCTGCCGGATCAGGAACGCAAGCGGGTTCAGGATGCTTTCCGCAAGGACGATATCCGCATCGTGGTGGCCACGGTGGCTTTCGGCATGGGGATCGACAAGCCCAACGTGCGCTTTGTGGTGCATTACGATCTGCCCAAGAGCGTCGAAAGCTACTATCAGGAAACCGGCCGGGCCGGCCGCGACGGCCTGCCGTCCGAGGCGCTGATGCTGTTCGGCATGGGAGATGTCATGACGGCCCGCTCGCTGATCGAGAACAGCGACAACGCCGAGCGGGTGCGGATCGAACTGCAGAAACTGAACGCCATGGTGGCCTACGCCGAGGCGCTGACCTGCCGCCGCCGGGCGCTTTTGGCCTATTTCGGCGACCAGCGCGATGAGGATTGCGGCAACTGCGATGTCTGCAACGACCCGCCGCAGCGCTTCGATGCTTCCGAAGCGGCTAAAAAGGCGCTCTCCTGCGTGTATCGGGTCGGCGAACGCTTCGGCGCCCGGCATGTCATCGACGTACTGCGCGGCGCCAAGGTTCAGCGTGTCATCGACCTGCGCCATAACGAGCTTTCCACCTATGGCATCGGCGCCGATCTGTCGGCCCTGGAGTGGGAGAATATCTTACGCCAGCTGATTCATCTGGGCTACCTGATGCAGGATTTCACCCGTTACGGAGCGCTGGGGCTTGCGCCGGCCGCCCGTCCGGTGCTGAAGGGGGAAACCAAAGTGATCCTGGGGCTGCCCCGGGCTGTTGTCAAAACCGAAGAGAAATCCCGCCGGAGCAGCGGAGCCGGGCAGGGCGTCCACCGGGCCCTGTTCGACGAGTTGCGGGCGGTGCGCAAGCGGATCGCCGATGAGGCCGGAGTGCCCCCCTTCGTGGTCTTCTCCGATGCGACGCTGGTCGAGATGTCCAAAACCCGTCCCAGCGACATACGGGAGCTGCTGTCGATCACCGGTGTCGGCGAGCACAAGCTGCGCAAGTATGGCACGGCCTTTCTGGATGCCATCCGGGCCTATTGCCAGGGGGCTGACTAGATATGTTTCGGCACCGGCATGCTGTTCTGCAGCTGAAACGAGGCGACACTCAACGTAACACCCGCCGATTGAAGATCTGCAGTGGAGTTGGCAATGGAATTCATGTCACAGGGTAAATTCTGGCAGCACAACGTTGCCGTCGATGTCGGCACAGCCACGACCCGGGTCGCGATCGGGGCGCACCGGCTTCTGGAGCACCCCTCCGGTCTGGCTGCGAAGCGGGCTCTGAATGCCGGGGTGGTGGTTGATGCTGAAACCACGGTTAGCCTGTTGCGGCCGCTGCTGGCCCAGGCGCGCCGGTTCGGGGTCGTCAAGCCGTGTGTTCTGGCTTGCGCGCCCAGTGATGTGAGCGGGGATGAACGCCGTTTGCTGGTTGAATCGATCACGGCTGCCGGAGCGTCTTCGATTGTCGTGATACCGGAACCGTTGGCGGCCATGGTCGGCGGCGGGGTCGAAGTGTCGTCTCCCTATGCCCAGATGATCATCGATATTGGCGAGGGAGTCACTGACTGTGCCATTACCCAGTCCAGCCGGATCCGGGAAACCTGTGCGGTACGGCTGGGGTGCGCATCCATGCGCCAGGCCATCAGATCCGCCTTCCGCAAGCAGAATGTGATCATTTCGGATGAAGAGGCCGAAACGCACCTGCGAAGCTGCGGTATTTCGCTGTCCGGCACTCTTTCCGAAACCGGCCGGCGGGTTGTCTCGGCAGTTGAGACCGTGGCGGTCAGGATAACCGAAACCATCGACTCTTTTTTACGGGCGCTGCCCCATGCTCTGGGATGTGAGGTCATCGAGAGCGGCATCTGGCTGACCGGGGGCGGTGCGCTGCTGCCCGGCCTGCGGGCCGGCATCGAGAGCAGAACCGGAATCAGCGTGCGCTGTGTCGGGAATCCGCGCACGGCGGTGGTGGAAGGGGCGCGAGCCATTCTGCCGGTGGTATCGGCTCTGAACCAGTGGCGCTAGGCAAACGAGAGGGTGAAATATCAGGAGCGCAGGCATCCTGCCGGCGTTTCGAGCGGGTTATTGTTCGAACAGATGTTCTTGTGTAAAAACGATGCAAGCGATAAATCCCGCTTGCAAGGCGGGCAGGATGCCCACCCTCCCTGATAGTGCTGAACAGTTACAATATTCGGAAGACAGATCGGCAACAATTTAGTACAGTGGCCTTTTGAAAATCAAGGAGAACATGACTACATGGCACAGACACGCGCAATCGTCATCACCGGCAACGGCACCAACTGCGAGATGGAGGCGGCCCACGCCTGCCGGATGGGGGGCTTTGATCAGGCCGTGATCGCCCATATCGCCGAGATCCTTTCCGGCGAGATCCGTCTGGATGATTTCCATTTTCTGAATCTGACCGGCGGCTTTCTGGACGGGGACGACCTGGGGAGCGCCAAGGCCCAGGCCAACCGCTTGAAACACGCCGCCGTGACCGGCAGCGGTGAAAAACTGGTGGAACAGTTCACTCGCTTCATCAGCGCCGGCAAGCTGATTCTGGGGGTTTGCAACGGTTTTCAGCTGATGGTCAAGATGGGCATGCTGCCCGGTTTTGATGGCGATTACCTCAACCAGTCGGTCACGCTGACCCACAACGACTGCGGCCGTTTTCAGGATCGCTGGTGCTACCTGAAGATCGATCCGGATTCGCCCTGTGTCTTTACCAAGGGTGTTGAACGGGGGATCTATCTGCCGGTGCGCCACGGCGAGGGCAAATTCCTCTGCGATTCGGACGCCACTCTGGAGCGGATCGAGCGCGAGCACTTGGCGACTTTCAAGTATTCCGGTCCGGATTATGCCGCCGCGACCATGGAATTTCCGGCCAACCCCAATGGAGCCCAGAACGGCATCGCCGGCATCTGCGATCCGACTGGCCGCCTGATGGGGCTGATGCCGCATCCCGAGGCATTCGTCCATTACACCCAGCACCCCCGCTGGACCCGTGAAGAGCTGCCCGAGGAAGGGGCCGGCCTGATCCTCTATAAAAACGCGGCGGAATATGTGAGGAAGAACCTTGTCTAGTAAAAAGGAAGTGGAGCCTTCAATTATGAAATTATCCCGACCACAGGAAGAATGCGGTGTTTTTGGCGTCTACAACCATCCCGAGGCATCCAACTTGACCTATCTCGGCCTGTACGCGCTGCAGCATCGCGGGCAGGAAAGCTGCGGCATCGTCTCCTCGGACGGCGCCACCCTGCACGCCCACAAGCGGATGGGGCTGGTGGCCGATGTTTTCGGCAACCAGGAAATCTTCAAGAAACTGCCCGGACGATCGGCCATCGGCCATGTGCGCTATTCGACCGCCGGCGCTTCGGTCGAAAAGAATGTCCAGCCGATCATGGTGGATTACTCGCGCGGCTCGATCGCGGTGGCCCACAACGGCAACCTGGTCAACGCCCAGCTGCTCAAGGCTGAACTGGAAGCCTACGGTTCGATCTTCCAGACCACCATGGACACCGAGATCATCATCCACCTGCTGGCGACGTACAAAACCAACTCGCTGGTTGACCGCATCGTTGAAGCGCTCAAGCGCATCAAGGGCGCCTATTGCCTGCTGTTTCTGACCGAGAGCCGCATGATTGCCGTGCGTGATCCCAATGGTTTCCGTCCGCTCTGTCTGGGCAAGCTCGGCAACGGCTGGGTGGTGGCCTCCGAGAGCTGCGCCCTGGATCTGATCGAGGCCCAGTTCGTGCGTGAGATCGAGCCGGGCGAGATGATCGTCTGCAACGCAGACGGCAGCATCGAGTCGCTGTTCCCCTTCAAAAAAATCGAACCGACCCCCTGTATTTTCGAGTTCGTCTACTTTGCCCGCCCCGATTCCTATATCTTTGGCAAGAATGTCTACCTGACCCGCAAGGAGCTGGGGCGCCAGCTGGCGCGCGAATACCAGGTCGATGCCGATGTGGTTATCGCCGTGCCGGACTCGGGTGTTCCGGCCGCCATGGGCTATGCCGAGGAAGCCGGGATACCCTTCGAGCTGGGGCTGATCCGCAACCACTATGTCGGCCGCACCTTTATCGAGCCGGCCCAGGCCATCCGCCACTTCGGGGTCAAGATCAAACTCAACCCGGTTCGTGAGATTCTGGAGGGGAAACGGGTGGTGGTGATCGACGACTCGATCGTGCGCGGCACGACGTCGCGCAAAATCGTCAAGATGGTTCGCCAGGCCGGCGCCAAAGAGGTGCATATGCGCATCTCATCCCCCCCCACCAGTTTCCCCTGCTACTACGGTATCGACACTCCCAACCGCAAAGAACTGATTTCATCCTCCCACAGCATCGAAGAGATCCGGCGTTATATAACCGCCGACTCCCTGGGATACCTGTCCGAGGAGGGATTGCTGAAATCGGTCGGTTCAACGAAAACAAGTTTCTGTAAAGCCTGTTTCGCCGGGGATTATCCGGTTGCATTCCCCAAACCTGCGGATCTGCCGCAGATGGGACTATTTGAGGAGGAGCAAAAAAAACATGACTGAACGTGAACAACTGAAGAAGATTATTCTGGAACTGTCCTATGAGAAACGCCTAGTGACCCTGGCTTCCGGCCGCCAGAGCGATTTTTATTTCGACGGCAAACAGACCACGCTGCACGCCGAAGGCGGTTTTCTGGTGGGCAAGCTGTTCTACGAGGCCATCAAGGATGTGGAGGGCGTTCAGGCCGTGGGCGGCATTACGCTGGGGGCTGACCCGATCGCGACGGCCACCTCGATCGCGGCCCATCTGGACGGACAAAGCATGCACGCCTTCATCATCCGCAAGGAACCCAAGGGACACGGCACCGGCCAATGGCTGGAGGGGCGCAAGAACCTGCCGGCCGGCACGCGGGTCATTATCGTCGAAGACGTGGTCACGACCGGCGGCTCTTCCATGAAAGCGGTTCGCCGCGCCGAAGAAGAGGGGCTGAAAGTCCTCGGGATCGTCACCCTGGTGGATCGCGAAGAGGGGGGGAGGGAAAACATCGAAGCCGAAGGCTACTGGCTCCGGACCATCTTCACCAAAAGTGAGCTGGTCGGAAATTAAAATTGTGACAAATCCCGCTGGAATCAGCGGACCAGACTGCTGAAAAAATCCCCGCCTTCTGCGGGGATTTTTTTTGGGTGCGTCCCAGCATACGGACAAAGCCTTTCGCTAAATTACTTCAAAAAACACCCGCCAGACTGACTGTCAGAACCGCGTTCCTTTGTGACGCCAATAAAAGCACATTGCTTCAAAATGATTCAAATTGATACATATTGAAGTCTGGAGCAGATTACGATCTGGCCGCAAAAAATCTGGAGATCACAAACGCCAGAGTCTGGTGATGATGACGTTCATTTGGTCACCAGCGGTCAGAGCGATTCGGATTCAAGCGCAGTTTCAAGTACTTGAACGGCGCTTTATTCTTGGTTTATTTTATTAAAAAAATTATCATGCTTATTGTTGACAAAAAGCATAACCTTATGCAATCTTGAGAAAAATTTGAAATTTACTGATGGCTGGGGTTGCTCATGCCAAAGGTTTCAAAGCACAAACATACACACGATAACCAGGGTGACGCCTATGCAGGTCCGCTTGAGCATCTTGCGGATGAGTTGACTTGTCTCGATCTGCGCCTTCATATTCAGGTCATCAAGCAGAGAAGCGGGGGCAGATCACATTCCCTGGAGCCGTTTCGAGGCCTGGTACTTTCGGATGAAGAAATCGATGCGCTGCTTGCGGGATCGCACGGCCCCGATTCCGGCCCCGGGCCCGGGGAGTGTTCCGATCCCGATCTGCAGCCTCTCGAAGCAGCGCTTGCAGAGCGCGAAAGCTGCGTTAAGGAGCGCCGCCATACCGCTCATCAGCACAACATCTTTCTCCCCCTGCCGCAGCTCGCAAAAGCCTTCCACCTGTCACCCTTTGAAGAACTCTGTCTGATCATCTGTCTGGCCCCGGAGCTGGATCGCAAATACGAGAAGCTGTATGCCTATCTGAATGATGACATATCCGCTAAAAGAGCGACAATCGGGCTTGTGCTGGATCTTCTCTGCTCTACATTTCAGCAGAAAGCGGCTGCCAGGACGGTTTTCAATGCACAGTCAGCGCTTGTGAAACAACGTTTTTTGCAGTTTGTCGATAGCCCGTCCTCTTCGCCGGCATTATTTTTGTCCCGCCAGGTGAAACTTGATGACCGCATAGCCGATTATCTGCTCGGCTGCAGCCGGATGGATTCACAATTGGTTTCGTTTGCACGTCTTGTGTCGCCTGCTGATAACCGGGATGCATCTTCAGTATCCGCCACTCTTCACCGCAAAACCTGCCGTTTTGTCCAGTCCCAGCTGTCCGATCAACAATCGGCCGGGAAAAGTCTGCTCTTTTTTTGCAGCGGCCCGGGCGGTTCGGGAAAAAAGGCGCTGGCGGAGGCCGTCAGCCTGAACCTGGGGCGCAGTCTGATCGTTGCCGATATTTGGAAGATGTTAAAGGGTAACCTGCCGTTTGAAGAAGCCGCCCTGCTCTTGGGGCGCGAGGCCGCTCTGCAGACGGCACTGCTCTGTCTGGAGGGGTGTGATTGTCTCCAGGCCGAGGATGAAGCCACGCGCAATGCCCTGTTTGCGTCCCTCCTGGATGCGGTTCAGGGCTATTGCCCGGTAACATTTTTCTGCAGCGTCACAGCCGGGCGACCGCCCGGCCATCCATTCGATGCCGTCTGTGTCGATCTGGAGTTTCCCCTGCCCGATGAGAGCGCCCGCAAACAGATCTGGGAGCGGTTGCTGCAGTGCAGTTCCCAATTTGTCGGCAGCAGCGATTCCGGGACACTGGCCGGCACGTTCCGCTTCACGCCCGGGCAGATCAGGGATGCCCTGGCGTCGGCCCACAATCTGGCGCTGTGGCATACGGAGGAACCGGGGAATGAACCTTCGGATCTCCTGTATGCGGCCTGTCGGGCCCAGAGTCACAGCCGTTTGAGCACACTGGCGTATAAGGTTGAGCCCCGCTACACCCGTTTTGATATCGTGCTGCCCGCCGATCAGATGACACAGTTGATGGAACTCTGCGACCAGTCCCGCTGCCGGCAGATCGTTTACGGTGAATGGGGCTTTGGCGGCAAACTCTCCTCGGGCAGGGGGCTGACGGCTCTGTTTAGCGGCCCGCCCGGCACGGGCAAGACCATGGCGGCCGAAGTCATCGCCAACGAACTCAAGCTGGAACTGTACAAGATCGACCTGTCGCAGGTGGTCAGCAAGTACATCGGCGAAACCGAGAAGAATCTGGACCGGATCTTCAGCGCGGCCCGGAGCTGCAACGCCATTCTCTTCTTCGATGAAGCCGATGCCCTGTTCGGCAAACGCTCCGTGGTCAAGGACGCCCATGACCGCTATGCCAACATCGAGATCGGCTATCTGCTGCAAAAGATGGAGGAGCACGAGGGGATCGCCATACTGGCCACCAATCTGCGTTCCAACATGGATGAAGCCTTTACGCGCCGGCTGCAGGTGCTGGTTGAATTTCCGTTTCCGGACGAAGAGCAGCGGGAAAAAATCTGGAGAGCGGTTTTTCCGAATCAGCTTCCGCTGGCCAGCGACATAAACATTGCGTTTCTGGCCCGGCAGATCAAGGTCAGCGGCGGCAACATCAGAAACATAGCGGTCAGCGCGGCCTTTCTGGCAGCGGCCGAGATGGAGTCGATGGGTATGTGGCACATCATCCAGGCCACAAAACGTGAAATGCAGAAGATGGGCAGGCTTTGCACAAAGGCCGAATTGGGCGAGTATTACAGCCTGATCGAAGCACAGACTCCGACCCGGGGCGGGGGGTGGCAATGAGCGAGTATACGGCGATTGCTGATATCGGAGAAAGCCTGATCAGGCTTCTGCGCGGCGGCATGGATGATCTGGTCAAGCCGGAGTCGATTGTACTCTTGTCACCGGCGGATGTGGACAATCAGGATATCCGTCTAACGCTCTTTCTCTACACCATTACCGAAAACAGCTGTCTGAAGAATCAGGCGCCGCCACAAAAAGACCCCGGCCGGCAGCTGTCTCCGGCGCTGCATCTGGATCTGCACTACCTGCTGACCACCTACGCCTCGGATCAGATCACGGACCGGACCGAACGAACCCTTGAGGAACAGCGGATTCTGGGGCGGGCCATGCTGATTCTTCACGACCATGCTTTGTTGAGCGGTTCTCTTCTGCAGGGCGCTCTGGCCGGCTCGGACGATGAATTCAGGATCAGTCTCCAGACCCTGACGCTGGAGGATCAGAACAGAATCTGGAGCGTCTTCCCCAATCGCTCGTTCCGGGCTTCGGTTGCTTATCTGCTGTCGGCCGTTTCCCTGGATTCGAGCCGCAGCAGCGAGACCCGCCGTGTTTTGGTGCGGGATCTGTAACTCTTCGATCGTACTGGTGAGAATATGACGATACCGGGCACCTATCTGATAGAGCTGGAACGGAAGCTGACCAGCGTGTCTCTTGCGATTCAGCTGCTGGATGATTATACGGCCGGCGAGGCGCTGGGGCGGGTCAGCGTCACCATTGACGGAAACAGGGCGCCGGTCAGAAACCCGAGCGGTTATTACGTCTTCACCGATCTGCCGGCGGCAACCCATGACCTAACGGTGGAAGCGGAATTTTATCTGCCGGAAACGGTCGCCGTTCCCAGCGGCCCTCCCCATGATCTTGTCAAAAGAATCACCCTGGTCCCCAACGATGCCTATCCGTTTTCATCAGCTGCGACGCTTATCCGGGGCGTGGTGAGCGGCGTGGGGAACGAGCCGCTTGCCGATGCCGGCTTGCAGGCCGTCAGCCTGCTGCCGGAAACGTCGGTCAAGGCAAAGATCGGCCCGGCCGGGGCGGTGCTTGGAGATACCGGCTTGCCGCTGGTGAATATCGCCGGACAGCTGGCGGCGGGGGATCGTCTGATGATCAGGGACAGCAACGCCTCCCGCATTGAATTCTGCACCATCAGCGCGCCCCTGCCGGCTAATCCAGCCACCGATCCGTATGCCCTGGCGCTGCCGCTCAAATTCAATCATGCCGCCGGTACAACGCTGCATCTCCTGGGGGTGGATAGCATCCTGAACAGCAGAACCACGGCCCGGGGGGGATTTGTGGTTTATTTCAGCCGGACAAAGACACCCCGCTTTATCAGCACACTCTCTATCAGCCATGCACTCTATCAAACCTATCAGCAGGACGTGGACGTCAGCGAGGGAAGCGAACAGTCACTGGGACGCATACAGCTTATTCCTTAAGGGGAGCCAAAGAAAAGGAGGATCCGAACATGCCGGAATATCTATCGCCAGGTGTTTATGTGGAAGAGTTTGAGATCGGCGCAAAGCCGATCGAGGGTGTCAGTACCAGCACGGCCGGATTTGTGGGCGTGGCGGAGATGGGCCTCACCGAAGGACTGCCCGAGCTGGTGACCAGTTTTGCGGAGTATCGCAGAAAGTTCGGCGGTTATCTTCCGGAAAGCTACGGTGTCTACCGTTTTCTGCCCTATGCCGTGGATAGCTTCTTCAGCAACGGCGGCAGCCGCTGCTACGTCATGCGGGTGGCTCCCTCCGATGCCGCCGCAGCGGCTAACAGCGCGGTTCCCCGTGGGGTAACCCTGCAGCTTTCCGAAGATCGCAGCAGCGGCGACACCCTGCTGCGGGTGGAAGCACTGCACGGGATCGATAGCTCAAGCGTGCTGACCCTGGAGCGCCTGCGGGCCGACGGTACGGTGGAGGTCGCGGAAGCCGCTCTGGCCGTCAGCGCCTATGACCGGGCCAAGAACGAGATTACCCTGGCTGCTCCCCTTGCCAATGCCTATCCCCATAAAACCAGCCGGATCGTCGTGACGACCCTGGCGGGAAGCGCCAGCGTCGCGGGCGCCACCCTGGGACTCCAGGCGCTCAGCAAGGGAGACTGGGGCGAGAATATCCGGGTCAGGAGCATTCCGGCCAGTCAGGCTTCAACCCAGATCATCGAAATCATCGGCACCGCCGCTACATCAACCCAGTACCGCATCAAGAACAAGAACGGATTTTACCGAGGCGCGATCGTGGTGTACGATGACGGTGCCGATAAACAGTACCGCCGGGTGACCGCCCTGCAGGACGACCTGATCACCCTCTCCAGCCATCTGACCGGGGATGCGGCCGTGGTGGATCTGGCTGTGCCCGCCACCCGCACTCTGGCTACCTGCGAGTTCAGCCTGCAGGTGGCCTATCAGAACGAGACCGAATCCTTTGCCAATCTTTCCATGAATCCCGACACGCCCAATTATTTCATCAAGGTGGTCAATAACCGCTCCAACTTCGTCCTGTTGAGTTCGCCTTATGCCGCGCCGGCCGATTTTACCCGCACCGATCCGTTTGATATGCCGACCAACAGCAGCCTGTCGGGTGCAAAGCTCTGGATCACCCTGGCCAACGGCAACGATGGCACCGTATCCGGGATCACGGCCGCTGATTTCAAGGGGGTTGACAACGGTCCGGGAAAACGTTCCGGAATCGAGTCATTTGCCGATATCGACCAGATCAGCATCATCGCCGCGCCGGGCATAACCGATGCGAACGTGCAGTTGGCCCTGGTGTCGCACTGCGAAAAGCTGAAAGACCGTTTTGCCGTGCTGGATCTTCCCGAAAACACCCAGAAGGTTTCCGCAGTCCAGGCCCATCGCAACCTCTTCGATTCCTCCTATGCGGCGCTGTATCACCCCTGGCTGAAGGTTTACGATCCGCTGGAGAAGCGCGAAATTTTTGTGCCGCCGTCCGGATCGGTGATCGGCATCTATGCCCGCAGCGACCAGGAGCGGGGCGTGCACAAGGCGCCCGCCAATGAGGCGGTCCGGGGGGCGCTGGCCCTGAAGTACCAGCTGACAACCGGAGAGCAGGACATTCTCAATCCGGCCGGTGTCAACCTGATCCGTGCCTTCCCGGGGCGCGGCATACGGGTCTGGGGAGCGCGCACCTGTTCCTCCAACGCGATCTGGAAATACGTCAACGTCCGCCGCCTTTTCCTGTATCTGGAAGAGTCCATCGACGAAGGCACCCAGTGGGTGGTCTTCGAGCCCAATAACGAGAAGTTGTGGGGCCGGGTCAGGGCGACGGTCACCGAGTTTTTGACCAGGGTCTGGCGGGATGGCGCCCTGATGGGAATCAAGGCCGAGGAGGCCTTCTTTGTCAAATGCGACCGGACCACCATGACCCAGGACGATATCGACAATGGCAGGCTGATCTGCGTTATCGGCGTAGCCCCGGTCAAACCGGCTGAATTCGTCATCTTCAGAATTGCCCAGTGGGCCGGCGGCTCATCGGCCACGGAATAAAGTTTTCGCTTAACCGATATCACTACTTACGAGGAGGTAACAGATGGCCAGAAAAGATCCCTACCGGCAGTTTCGCTTCCGCGTCGAAATTGACGGCATCAGCCAGGCGGGCTTCAGCGAATGCACCTTTGCGGATACCACCACCGATCCGGTCGAGTACCGGGAAGGAACCGACCCGACCGTGTTCCGCAAACTTTCGGGATTGACTAAATACGGGAATATCACCCTCAAGTGGGGCATTACCGATTCGATGGATCTTCACAACTGGCGTCAGCAGGTGATCGACACCGGCGCCGAGGGGGCCCGCAGGAACATGTCGATTATCCTGATTGACGAGGCCGGAGCGGACAAGGCGCGCTGGAATATTGTCCAGGCCTGGCCCAGCAAGTACGATCCGCCCGATTTCAGCGGCAAGGGCAACGAGGTCGCCATTGAAACCCTGGAAATTGTCCATGAAGGCTTCAAGCGGGTCTCCTGACGGAGAAATCAGCTGCTCCTGGAGGATTTGTCATGTCATTTCAGACTGAATTCGAGTTCACCCTGCCGCGAGGCTATGTGGATGAGGAGGGGAACCTCCACAAGGCGGGAGTCATGCGCCTGGCCACGGCAGCCGACGAAATCCTGCCGCTGAAAGATCCCCGCGTGCAGGCCAACCCGGCCTATCTGTCACTGATCCTGCTGGCGCGGGTCATTACACGGCTCGGGTCGCTGCAGGCGCTCAATCCGAAGATGATCGAGAATTTCTTCGCCTCGGATCTGGCCTATCTGCAGGAGTTTTACCAGCGCATCAACGAAGACGGCACAAGTTCGATCACGGCCGTCTGCCCCAAGTGTGAACACCGCTTTACGCTGGAGGTTGAGCCTGCGGGGGAATAACGGGCTACCCCCTCGATCGGCTGTACGAGGAGGTAGCCTACATCGCTTATCATTTCCACTGGCCGCATGTTGAAGTTATGAATCTGGAACACGGGGAGCGCCAGCGCTGGGTGGAGGAAATTTCCCGCATCAACCGCCAGCTGGGCGGTTCGGGAGAGAAGAGTATTCTTGAGGCGCTCTGATATGTGCCTGGCCGTTTGAGCGAATGCAGCAGAGAAAGCGCGGTGAAGCATGACCACCGGAAAGAAACCATATCCCTACACTTCCTTCCGCTTCCGGATTGAAATTGACGGCATCACCGTGGCCCAGGTGTCGGAAGTGAGCGGTCTTCAGCTGGAAACCGAAACGGAAGCGTATGAAGAGGGGGGGGTCAACGATTATGTGCACCAGTTGCCCAGGCGGACCAAGTATCAGCATATTACCCTGAAACGGGGACTGACCGACCTGGATGAGTTGTGGCAATGGTACCGCAATGTGGTGGACGGCAAACTGGTGCGCGGAAAATTCGACCGCCGCAACGGCTCAATCATTCTGATGGATGGAACCGGTGCCGACAAATGGCGTTGGAATTTTACCCAGGCCTATCCGGTCAAGTGGAGCGGGCCGGACTTGAAAGCCGACGGCAATTCTGTTGCTTTTGAAACGGTCGAGCTGGCCCACAACGGAATCAGCAAGGGGTAACAGCATGGCGATGGTCTGCTGCGACACAGCTTTTCACACAAAAATAGCCGAAAAATACCGGCTTGTCCGCCGGAGGGGTGGCCGCCGGCAGCAGCTGGTGTATCGCGGATCGGGCAAAAAGGCCGGTTGGGGTACATTCCTGATCCGGTTGGATTTTCGCCTGCCGAAAGTGAATGCGGGCACTTTTCTGAAGCGGGATAGGGCCGGTTTAGAAGGGCGCCGTCCGGCGCCGCAGGGGATCAATCTGGTGACGGAACGTCGCACGATCCTGTATCGCTCCATGCTTGACAGCGCAAACCGCTTGTCGTCTGATTTTCATGATCGTTCGCAGCACCACAAGCGGGCGAATACGTTTCCTTCAGCTGATCCGATGGCGGGGAGACCGGCAGGCACAACGATTGCCCGGATCGACACGCCCCTGACTGCCTGGTTCAGACCGACTGCTCCGCTGTCCGGCGCCGCAGCGGGTCGTGCGCAATCCGTGCCGCAGCAGGGCACGCTCAAACGATCACCCTTTAATTACCGCCCCCCCGGTCGGCCGCAGCTACACCAGGAAACCAGCCGCCCGGCAGATCCGCCCGGCACGCCGGAAAAAAGCCTGGTGCTCCAGAGCCTGCGGCCGCTTGTGACGATTGTTGATCTACACCGCTTTCAGCGGGGACGGACGCCTGAAAACAGCACCGCTCATCCGCCGGGTTTCAGTCGGCTGATTCGGCATCAGGATACCCGTTTCGTTTCCCTGGTGCACAATACATCTACCTTGGATAGCGTACACAAATCCCCTGCGGCGGAGTCGCTGCCCGAACGACGATTGCCGGGGTCATTACCGAGCCGGCGGTCATCAGCTCCTTCCGGGCTGTTCCCTAAAGCGGGCGCAGAGTTTCCGGCCGCTTCCGCGTTGATCTTCACAAGGCAGCGAGACATGGAGTCCGAGATTGAAGAGCTGAAAAAGGTCGTGGCCCGGGTCGGGGAGCAGAAAACGGAAGCGCTTCCCGCTTCCCCCGCGACGATTAAGACAGAGATCAGGAAACAGATCGATCTGGAACGGATCTCCGACCAAGTGTATCGCACGATCGAACGGCGCATCCGCCAGGAGCGGGAAAGGAGGGGCGTCTAAATGCTGGAAAAAGCCTACTTTACCCGCAAGGACAATCCTGCGCTGAAAGTCCCTTTCCTGTTCAATCCCAAGGAGTTGGGGATTGAGAAGAGCAATCAGTTTGCCGAGGTCAACATTCCCGGACTGTCCGCTCCCATTCTGCAGTTTGTCAGGGGCAATGCCCGGACCGTGACCATGGACCTGCTCTTCGATACCTATGAGAAGGGGAGCGACGTACGGGAATTCACCGATCAGATTACCGGCTGGGAAGACGGCAAGCAGAAGGGACTGATGGACATCGATTCGGAGCTGCATGCCCCGCCGGTCTGTATCTTCATCTGGGGCGCCTTTACCTTTCAATGCATCATCGAGCGGGTCAGCAAAAGATTCACCATGTTCCTGCCGGAGGGGATTCCGGTGCGGGCCACGCTGAATGTCAGCCTGAAGGAATATCAGGAAGTGGATCTGCAGGTCAGAAAAATCGATTTTCATTCCGCAGATCTGCGCAAGCGGCGGACCGTTATCGAGGGGGACAGCCTCTGGTCGATCGCGGCCCGGGAGTACGGCTCTGCTGACGATTGGCGCCTGATTGCCGACGAAAACGGATTGGACAATCCCCGCCTTTTGGTACCGGGGCAGGAGCTGATCCTGCCGGTGAAGGAGTAAGCGGTGACACTGGAAAAGATTTCCCCGGCCAACGCAGGTTTTTATGCGCCCCGCTTCGAGGTGCAGATCGACAACACGAGATTGGCCGTGAATATGTCAAAGGCGATCATCGACATAACCGTGGAAGAGAAAATCGATGAAGGGGTCAGCTTCAGGATGACGGTGCATGATGAGTTCGATCTGACAACGCAACAGTTTAAATGGCTCGATCATCCGCTTTTTGACATTGGCAATAACATCACGATCAAGTTCGGCTACGGTAGCAGTCTGTTTCCCCTGGTGGTGGGGAGCATCACCAGCATCGAGCCGAGTTTCTTTTCCGGGGAGACGCCGACCCTGACGGTCGCAGGCCAGGATCTGTCCTATGATTATCTGAAAAGGAGCTCTCCGGAACGGACGTTCGTCAGTAAATCCTACAGCGATATTGCCGCAATGATCGCTTCCGATGCGGGACTGCTGCCGGTTGTGGATAACACGGGCGAAGTTTTGGCTTCCGTCTGCAAAAAAGGTGACCAGAGCTATTACAGTTTCCTTGAAAAGCTGGCCAGGGAGGTCGGCTATCAATTCAACATGGATGGCCAAACCATGTACTTCGTCAAGCCGACCGACAGCAAGCAGGAGATCCTGACCCTCGAACTGGGAAACGATCTACTCAGCTTTCGCCCCAGCATGAAGAGCAGCGGCCTGGTGACGGAGGTGGAGGTCAGGGGACACAATCCGAACAATCCCGGCAAGCCTACCATCGGACGGGCCGGAGCGGGCAGCGAACGGGCCCAGGAATCGGGCCGCAAGACCGGCAGTCAAATCATGCAGGATAAAAACAGGACCGTAAAAAGAGTCATAACCGATCTGGTGGTCAATTCGGAGGCGCATGCCAACGCGATCGCGCTGGCGGAATTGAACAAAGCCAGCGATTCCCTGATCGAGGGGGAGGTGGAGTGTATCGGGCTGCCCCAGATCAGAACCGGCGTAACGGTCAGACTCGACAAAGTGGGGCGGCGTTTCAGCGGGAAATATTATGTCAAAGCGACCTCGCACAGTATTGGTGAAAGCGGTTATCAAACCCGCTTTTCAGTCAAGAGGAATGCCCTATGAGCATACTGGACGCCCTGACAGACGATTCCCGCAGCCAAAATAAGACCTACGGCGTTGCCGCCGGACTGGTTACCAACAACCAGGATCCGCAAGGTCTGGGGCGGGTCAAGGTGAAGTTTCCCTGGCTCTCCGATGACAACGAAAGCGACTGGGTGCGGATTGCGACCTTCATGGCCGGAAATCAGCGGGGCGGTTATTTCCTGCCGGAGGTTGGTGACGAGGCGCTGGTGGCTTTCGAACATGGCGATATCAACCGCCCCTACGTGATCGGTTTCCTCTGGAACGGTGTCGACAAGCCGCCCGAGGCCAACAGTGACGGCAAGAACAGTATCCGCAAGATCACCTCCCGAAGCGGACATGAAATCATCTTCAATGACGACGCCGACCAGAAGCAGGAGAAGCTGGAAATCCATACCAGAGCCGGGCACACGATCGTGCTGGACGATTCCGCCGGAGCGGAGAAGATCGAGATCAAGGATAAAAGCGGTTCAAATTCGATACTGTTCGATTCGGTCCAGAACAGCATCAGTGTGGAAAGCGCCATGCAGCTGAAAATCAAGTCGCAGATGATCGAGATCGAGGCCGGAACAACCATGACCATTAAGGCTGGAGCGACCCTGACGCTGCAGGGGGCGCTGATAAAAATAAATTAACAGTTAGGGAGCCGAAAGATGCCGTTAGCCGCCAGAGTAGCAGACACAACCAGTCACGGGACGCCGCTGGGACCGGGGCCCGGGTGCCCCACGGTTCTGATCGGCGGAATGCCGGCCTGGCGGGCGGGTTCGGATTTCCACGCCTGTCCGCTGGTGAACGGCACCGTGCCGCATGTGGGCGGAACCGTGGCGGTGGGAAGTGCCACGGTGCTGATCGGCGGCCTGCCGGCAGCCCGGCAGGGAGATATGATCACCGAAGGGGGCGGCGGTCCCAATTCGATCGTGATGGGCTGCCCGACGGTGATCATCGGCTAATTCCGGGAAAAAGGGAGAGGCGCATGGCCAAGGATTTTTTGGGAGTCGGCTGGAAATACCCGGTCAGGACGGATCTGAACGGAAAAATAGCCCTGTCCCGTTATGAAGAGGATATCCAGGAGGCGATCCGGATCATTCTCGGCACCGCCAAGGGGGAACGGGTCATGCGCCCCGATTTCGGCTGTGGCGTCCACGAACTGGTTTTTGCCCCGATCAGCACGGCAACCATGACCCTGGTGGAAAACAGGGTGCGCGAGGCCCTGACATTCTGGGAAGCGCGGATCGAGTTGATCAGGGTGGAAGCTTCCGACCGGGAAGCTGGCGCCGGGAAGCTGCTGGTGGATATCGAATACAGGGTGCGCGTCACCAACAACCGCTTTAACCTGGTACATCCGTTTTACCTGAAAGAGGGGAGGTAGCTTGATGAAGGTCGAACCCCCCAGAATTGACGAGCGCACATTCAGCGAGATCTTTCAGCAGCTGCAAAAGATGCTCCCGCACTATACGCCCGAATTGAATGGTGACGACGGGAAAGAACCGGGCGTGGCACTGATGAAGATTTACGCCTATCTGGCGGAAACGGTGCTGAACCGGCTCAACCAGGCGCCCCGGAAGAATATGGCCGCTTTTCTCGATATGCTCGGGATCAGGCTGCTCCCCGCCCGGTCGGCCCGGGCAGCGCTTACCTTCACTCTTGCCAAGGGGACCGAAAAAGAAATCCTGATCCCTCCCCGAACCCAGGCGGCGGCCGACAAAACCGCCGAGCGTGCGGAACAGCTCTTCGAGACGGAAAGCAATCTGCTGGCGATTGGCAGCAGACTGAAAATGGCGCTGGGTATCGACCCCGTCAGGGATGCCATCTATCAACCGCCACCCGGTTTCCTGGAGGGTACGTTGCAGGGGCTGACGCAGCGCGCGTATCAGGTCGTTTCCTCGCCGCCGGCCGGCGCCCGGGACTTTCAGCTGAACCATGTGACCGACCTGAAGGAGGGTGACTATCTCCGCCTCGGTCAGGGGGGCCAGGCTGAATACGTCATCATTGCCAAACTATCCGGCCTGGTGGTCACGATCCGTGACCGTCTGCACAACGCCCATGATTCCGCTGCTCCGGTGACGAAGGTTATGAACTTCAGCACCTTCGAGGGTAACAATCTGCAGGAGCACAGCCTTTACCTGGGGCACAAGGAACTGTTCAACATCAAGAGCAGCGCACGCTTCACGATCCACGCTAGCCACCGGGCCG
>JAJZRX010000062.1:6610-20514 GCA_021850095.1 Deltaproteobacteria bacterium | reverse complement strand
CGGTTTTCCTGCTGGGTGACCGCTATATCAACACCCTGCAGAAGATCGCCACCTCACCCAATGCCAAAATGGTAATCCTGCCCTCGGATCTGCCGGCCGCCATTCGGGGGTTGATGGGCAAGGGGTGAGGGGGATAATGCCTGAAAAGAACCATGACTACTGGATGCGCCGCGCCATGGCCGAGGCCGGCAAGGCCCAGGCCAGGGATGAGGTGCCGATCGGCTGCGTGATAGTCCGCGAGGGGCGCATCATCGCCCGCGGCCACAATCTGCGTGAAAGTTCCCAGGACCCGGCGGCCCACGCCGAATTGATAGCCATCAGAAAAGCCGCCCGGAAACTTGGTTCCTGGCGGCTTCTGGATACTACCCTCTATGTGACCCTGGAGCCCTGCACCATGTGCATGGGGGCCATCATCCTGTCCCGCATCCCCACGGTTGTCTTCAGCTGCTACGATCCGAAAGGAGGGGCGGCCGGCTCACTCTATGATCTTTCCAACGACCCCCGCCTCAATCATCGCGTACAACTTGTGCCGCAGGTGCTGGAGCAGGAATGCTCCGGCCTGCTGACCAGCTTCTTCGCGGCCCTGCGCAGGCGCAAGCGCGCCCGACGGCTCACGGCTGACCCGTGATCCGCTGATATTCTTCGATCGTATTTATATTGCGGAACGATTCGCTTGCCGCGTCAATAGAGCTGAACTCTGCCGGAGCTACCTGCCTGGTTTGAATGCTGTCCAGCAATTGCAGGATGCTCATGTCGCCATTTTCGATCTGATCCTGAATCCTGTCCAGCAGGGAGCGGTCATACACCGCATGCAGCGGCTCGCGCAACCCCTCGTTGTTGAGCGGTACGATCGCTTCGCTGTCCCCGGCCATTCCGCAGAGCAGCCTGATCAGGTCGGGATTGAGAAAGGGCATGTCACAGGCGGCCACGAAAACCCGCCTGGTGCGGCTGGCGGCCAGACCGGCCTGCAGGCCGGCCAGGGAGCCGGCGCCGGGATAGATGTCGGCCACCGTGCGGCAGGGCAGAAAAGCGTACTCCTCGGGCGTGTTGGTGACGATCAGCACTTCGTGGAACAGTGCCGCCAGGGTGCGGTAGACGCAGGTGATCATCAGTTCTCCATCCACCTCCAGCAGCGCCTTGTTCCTGCCCATGCGCCTTGATGCCCCCCCGGCCAGGATCACGCCGGTGACCCCTTCGATCTTGCCGGCATCCGGAAACGGTTCGATGCACTCGGGCCGGCTGTAGACGGTGAATGAGCCCCCCCGCACATAACCGACCAGACAGATGCCGGCCTGGCGGCAGAGCTTGACCGCCATGTCGGTCGGGGAGGTGCGCGATGCGATCAGACGGATGCCCATCAGGGCCGCCTTGGCGGCCATCTCGCTTGAAACCCGGCCGGAGGTGACCAGTTCGGCGCCGGCCATGGTGATGCCCCTGAAAAGCGCTTCACCGGCAATCCGGTCAAAGGTGTTGTGCCGTCCCAGATCCTCGGCATACAGCATCATCCGGCCGGCCCGGCCCACGGCGGCCGAATGGATGCCGCCGTGGGAGCGGTACTGGTCGGCGCGCCGCTGCAGCTCTTCCATCAGTCCGAAGATCTGCTGCGGCTGAACGAGTTGGCCGTCCCCTGCGGCAGCCGGCAGCGCTGCGGAATCAGGCAGGCTGAAGCTGATGCCGGTGCCGCAGCCGGAGGTCAGAACCGGTCTCAAACGTTCCGGCAGCGCGCCCTTGATGCGGACATTGGCACTGCCGAATTCTTCGCAGACACTGAACAGCTCGAAGTCGGATAACGACGAGACAAAGCCCTGCAGGCGCAGGAAGCCGGCCACCAGAAAGCGCAGGTCGTGCGGAGAACCGATCAGGGTGGCGATCTCGCGATCGTTGACGATCAATTTGAGCGGAAATTCGCTGACGACACTCGTCGTAACCGGCTGCAGGCAATTGTCGCGGAAGCTGAAAAAGTAATCTCTGGGTTTCTCTGGAGTCATGGTGGTCCCGGATGGAAGGCTACGAAAAGGGGGAGAACAACGAATGTTCTCCCCCTTTGGTTAGACAGATGTGGTGACGGACAATCAGCCGGCCAGGCCGAAGGTTTCGTGCATGACGCGAACGGCCAGTTCGGTGTATTTTTCATCGATAACGACCGAAATCTTGATTTCCGACGTCGATATCATCTGGATGTTGATGCCGTTCTGCGACAGGGCAGTGAACATCTGGGTCGCCACGCCGGCGTGGCTGCGCATGCCGAGTCCGACGATCGAGATCTTGCTGATGTTCTCGTCGGAAAGTACCTGCTTGGCCTGAATTCCCTTGGCAACTTCGTTGGTGATCAAAAGCGCCTGCTTCAGGTCGGCCTTGGTGACGGTGAAGGTGAAGTCGGTCAGGCCGTCGCTGCCGACGTTCTGAACGATCATGTCAACCGAAATGGCCGCATCGGAAAGCGGTGTCAGAATCTTTGCGGCGATGCCCGGCTTGTCGGGTACACCCATCACGGCAATTTTGGCCTCATTCTTGTCGTACGCAACCCCTGAAACGAGAATTCCTTCCATTTCCTTATCCTCCCTGGTAACCATCGTACCGGTGTTTTCATTGAGACTGGAGCGGACATGCACGTCCACATTGTATTTTTTGGCGAACTCGACCGAGCGGATCTGGAGCACCTTGGCTCCCAGGCTGGCCAGTTCAAGCATCTCGTCGTAGGAGATCTTTTCGATCTTGCGGGCTTCCTTGCAGACGTTGGGGTCGGTGGTGTAGACGCCGTCAACGTCGGTGTAGATTTCGCAGACATCTGCCTTCAGCGCAGCCGCGATGGCCACGGCCGAGGTGTCGGAACCGCCGCGCCCCAGGGTGGTGACGTTGCCGTCGGCATCAACCCCCTGGAAACCGGCCAGGATAACGATGGTGCCCTCTTTCAGGTCGGCGCGCATATTGGTGTCGTCGATGCTTTCGATGCGGGCTTTGGTGGCGGTGGAGTCGGTAATGATCGGCACCTGCCAGCCTTGGTAGGACTTGGCTTTGTAGCCCTGTGACTTGAGGTACATGGCCAGCAGACCGATGGTGACCTGCTCGCCGGTGGCAACCAGGACGTCGTATTCGCGGCCGTCCGGAATCTCACACATTTCGTTGGCCAGCGCGACCAGTTTGTTGGTCTCGCCCGACATGGCCGAAACAACCACGATCACGTCGTTTCCGGCGTCGTACGTTTTAATGATGCGTTTGGCGACATTTTTGATGCGATCGGTGGTGCCTACCGAGGTGCCGCCGTACTTCTGAACTACAAGCGCCATACTGCCCTCCCTGACTATAATTGTTTGAAAAAGTAAACTTTGGGTTTTGCTCTATAGCAGATAAGCCGCTATCAGGTCAAAGAAAATCTTGCTTTGAACGCTGCTTTGAAAGCTGATCAAGCACACGGGCGGATCCGGGACCGCTGGCGCTGATCGTAATGGCGCGCTGATCGCCTTCCCGATAGTCGAACTCCAGGGTCAGGCGGTCGGTCGGCAGCAGCTCCCGCAGCCGTTCCGACCATTCCACGACACAGATTCCGTCGGCATCAAAGAACTCCTCAAAGCCCAGTTCGGCGATATCGTCATCTCCGCCCAAACGGTAGAAATCGAAATGATATACCGGGGTCGGGCCGGGGTAGCTGTTCATGATCGCAAAGGTCGGGCTGGCCACCAGATGGGCGCTGTCCGGCGCCGCTCCCGCAACGAGTCCGCGGGTGAAACAGGTTTTGCCCCCCCCCAGGCCGCCCCGCAGTGCCAGGAATGAGCCGGGCGACAGCAGTCGGGCCAGCTGACAGCCGAACTGCTCGGTCTCCTCCGGGGAGTGTGAAATGATCGTAAGCCGTGACACTAGCGGTTCATGGCCCGGATAATGTCGATGCGCGACACCATGCCGACCACTTTTTTACCCTCCACAACCGGAATCGCGTGCAGCTTGCGGCTGCTCATGATCTCGGCCGCCCGGCTGACCGGTTCTTCCGGCGTGATGGTGACGACTTCCGTCGACGCCAGCTCAACCGCCGTCTGGGCGGAGATTCTTTTGAGATCTTTCTCCAAGCTGTGCTCGCTTTCCAGCGGTATGACCCAGTCGAACAGCGAGATGACGGTGGGGATGTGCAGCGGTCGCCCCTGCTCGATCAGATCCGAGGCGGTCACGATGCCGGTCAGGTTGCCCTGCTCATCTACCACCGGCAGGCTGCCGAAGCCCATCTTGTCGAATATTTCGGCCATCTCGCGCACGGTGGTGCTTCCCTTGACGCTGACGACTTCCCTGGTCATTATATCTGCAACGGTTTGCATGATCAGACTCCTTTGTTTCAGAGCGTTGTCGGATTCGACAGCGACCTGTTATTCAGCAGTTGTTTGTAGGCGTAGGGCAGTTTTTCCTGCACGTCGCCGGCATTGATGCCGATTTCGCCCTTGTCGGCCGCCACCAGGTCGGCGGCATAACCGTGGATGAAAACTCCCAGGCGGCAGGCATCCCAGGCGCAATAGCCCTGGCCCAAAAGCGAAACGAGGATGCCGGTCAGCACATCACCCATGCCGCCGCTGGCCATGCCGGGATTGCCGCTGCCGTTGATGACGGCGGCACCGCCGGGGGAGGCGATGACCGTGCGGGCTCCTTTCAGTACCAGGTAAACGCCGTAGTCCCGTGCAAATTCCTGGGCCAGGGAGATGCGGATGGCTTCCACATCGGGGATGGATGTCCCCAACAGGCGCGACATCTCTCCCGGATGGGGTGTCAGCATTAGTTGTTGCGACTTTTTGCGGCGCAGCACGCTCATGTCCTCCGCCAGCGCGTTCAGGCCGTCGGCATCGATCACCAGCGGCAGCGAGATCGTTTCCACCAGTTTGTGCACCAGCGCCACCGTACCAGGGCGCCGGTCCAGGCCGGGACCCAGGGCCACGGCATCCCGGCCGGCCAGCAGCTTTTCGAGTGCCGGAAAGGCGCTGCTGGAAAGCACGCCGCTGCCCCCGTCCGGGATCGGGACGGTCATGGCTTCGGTAGTTTTAATTTCCAGTATGCTGTGGATGCTTTCGGCGACCGCCAGGGTTACCAGTCCGGAACCGGCCCGTACGGCACTGTTAGCGGACAGGGCCGCCGCACCGGTTTTTCCGCTGCTGCCGGCAATAATCAGGCAGTGACCAAAAACACCTTTATGGGCCTGACGGTCACGCCGCTGCAGCAGCGGGGAAACCGTATCCTCGTCCTGGAAATCATATCCGGGGGCGCTCTCCATCAGTTCGCCCGGAATGCCGATATCGGCCACCACCAGCCGTCCGGCATATTCCGCTCCCGGATACAGGATCAGCCCCAGTTTTGCAAAGGCGAAGGTCACGGTCAGATGAGCCCGGACCGCATCGCCCAGCACACGTCCGGTCGTGCCGTGAATTCCCGAGGGGATGTCGACCGAAACAAGCGGCCGGCCGGAAGCATTCAGCAGTTCGACCGCTTCCCGGTAAATCCCGCTGACATCGCTGCGCAGGCCGGTTCCCAGCAGGGCGTCGATGATCACGTCGGCCTTGAAGATCTCGTCGCTGTGCAGCGCCGAAAGCTGCCCCTCCTGCGTACAGTAAACAGCGATCCCGGCCGGCAGTTTTTCCAGATTGACTGCGGCATCACCACTGATCTGTTCGCGTTCCGCCAGAATGATGACCCTGGCGCTCCACCCTTTTTGGGTCAGCAATCGGGCAATCACATAGCCGTCGCCACCGTTGTTGCCCCGGCCGGCCAGGACCACCGCGTGCCCCTGTGGCCCGAATTCACCCAGGATCTCTTCCACGCAGACCCGTCCGGCGTTTTCCATCAGGCGGATTCCGGGAACGTTAAACTCCCGCATGGCCCGCTGGTCGGTTTCCTGCATGGTATGTGCGGTTACTACCTTCATAATGCCTCCAGAACGACCATTGCCACTGCATGGCCGCCGTCATGGGACAGGGAGAGCAGGGTACGGTTCAGGTTGCGGCTTCTGAACTGCTGGCCGGCCTGGCCGGACAGATGCAGTTCCGGTTTGCCCAGCGCATCGTTGACAACCTCCATATCGTGCCAGGTGATGCCGTCGCGCAGGCCGATTCCCAGTGCCTTGAGGAAAGCTTCCTTGGCGGCGAAGCGGGCCGCCAGGCACGATGCGCTGTCCTTGCGGCTGCGGCAGGTTGCCAGTTCGGCGGCGGTGAAGATCCTGTCCAGCAGGGCCTGGTTGTCCTGATCCAGAAAACGCTGGAAACGATCCGTGGCAGCGATGTCGGTGCCGATACCGTAAATCATGCGTATTTGATCAGGTTAACCATGTCACGCACGGCGCGCTCCAGTCCGACCAGCATGGCCCGGGCGATGATCGAATGTCCGATGTTGTACTCCTCTATGCCCCCCAGGGCCGCCAGAGCCTTGATGTTGGCGTAGTTCAGGCCGTGGCCGGCGTTGACGCCCATGCCGACCTTGCGGGCCAGCTTGATGGCGGCGTCGATTGAGTCCAGTTCCCGTTTCTGATCCTCCCAAGTCCGGGCTTCGGCGTAGGCGCCGGTATGAATCTCGATGTAGTCGGTTCCGCTTTTGTTGGCGGCTTTGACCTGCTCCTGATTCGGATCGACGAACAGGCTGACGACAATGCCGCCATCCTTGAGTCGCTTGACCGTGTCCGTGATCTGCTTGGCGTTGATAATCACGTCCAGCCCCCCCTCGGTGGTCAGCTCCTGACGTTTTTCCGGCACCAGCGTGACCTGCTCCGGTTTGACGCGCAGGGCGATGCGAACCATCTCCTGGGTGGCGGCCATTTCCAGGTTGAGCTTGGTCTTGACCGTCCGGCGCAGTATCTCCAGGTCGCGATCCTGGATATGGCGGCGGTCTTCGCGCAGATGGATCGTGATCCCCTCGGCGCCGGCCAGTTCCCCCAGGGCGGCGGCCGTGACCGGATCAGGTTCCACTCCCCCCCGCGCCTGACGGACGGTGGCTATATGATCAACATTAAGTCCCAGTTTTGCCATCTATTTCTCTCCAATATGTTTCTTGACCAGATCGCAGATTTCATTGGCCCAGGTGGTGATTTCGTATTTGTCCTGACCTTCGATCATGACCCGCAGCAGCGGCTCCGTTCCGGAATAGCGGATCAGGACGCGTCCCTCGTTGCCCAGTTTCTGCTCCACGTCGCTGACCTTGGCGGCCACGTCACTGAAAGTCAGAATGTCACGCTTTTCGCTGACCCGCGCGTTGCAGAGTACCTGGGGCAGGGGGATCATGACTTCGGCCAGTTCCGACAGCGGTTTCCCCTCGCGCTGCATGACCGCCAGCAGTTTCAGGGCCGAGAGGATGCCGTCGCCGGTGGTGCTGTAATCCAAAAAGATCATATGCCCGGACTGCTCGCCCCCCAGGTTGTAGCCCCCTGCCCGCATGGCTTCGACCACGTAGCGGTCGCCCACATCGGTTTTGATGATCGACCCGCCCGCTTTGCGCAGGGCGATGTCCAGCCCCATGTTGCTCATGACGGTTGCCACCAGGGTCTTCTTTTTGAGAAGTTTGCGCTTGAGCATGTCGCTGGCGCAGATCGCCATGATGTGGTCGCCGTCGACTTCATTGCCGAATTCGTCGCAGACGATGACCCGGTCAGCGTCTCCGTCCAGGGCGATGCCGATGTCGGCGCGGTGCTGCTTGACGGCCTCACTGATTACCGAGGGGCAGGTCGAACCGCAGTCGGCATTGATGTTGGTGCCGTTCGGTTTGACCCCCAGGGCGATGACTTCCGCCCCCAGCTCTTCGAAAACCGCCGGGGCGACCTTGTAGGCGGCGCCGTTGGCGCAGTCCAGCACGATTTTGAGGCCGGAGAGATCCATCTCGGGCGGAAAGGTGTTCTTCAGGAAGACGATGTAGCGCCCGGCGGCGTCATCAATGCGGAAGGCCTTGCCGACTTCGGTGGCGGTCGGTCGCAGGGCGTCGATTTTATTCGATTCGATCAGCTGTTCGATTTTAAGCTCAACCGCATCCGGCAGTTTGAAGCCGTCGGCGGAGAAAAACTTGATGCCGTTGTCCTGAAAAGCGTTGTGTGAAGCGGAGATGACCACGCCGGCGTCGGCACGCATGGAGGAGGTGATGTTGGCGATGCCGGGGGTCGGCAAGGGACCCACCAGCAGCACATCGACCCCCATGGAGCAGATCCCGGCCACCAGCGCGTTTTCCAGCATATAGCCGGACAGGCGGGTGTCCTTGCCGATCACGATCCGGTGGCGGCGTTTGCTGGAGCTTTTAAAAATATAAGCCGCCGCGCGCCCCAGTTGCATGGCAATCTCGGTGGTCATGGGGTAGACATTGGCGACGCCCCGCACGCCGTCGGTTCCGAACAGTTTTTTCATAGATGGTGATCTCCTGGAGATGAATTGATGTTATTCAACCGCGCTTTGCACCCGTGGCGCCCGTTTTCCCTCGATGGCCTTGCGGGAAAGCCGGCGAATCTCGGCCGGGTCGGCGTCATAGGTTATTTTGCCTTCGTGGACAATCGATATTTTACCGGTTTCTTCCGAAACCACCAGCACCAGCACGTCGGTCTGTTCCGATATGCCCAGCGCGGCCCGGTGGCGGGTGCCGAAGCTTTTGGCGATATCCGGATTCTGGGTCAGGGGCAGAAAACAGCCGGCGCAGGTGATTTTTTCGCGCTGGATGATAACGGCCCCGTCGTGGATCGGCGAATAGGGCAGAAAGATCGAGTTGAGGAGTTCGCTGGTGACCTTGGCATCGATCTCGGTTCCGATCTGAATCAGGTGATCGATTGACATTTGGCGCACGATCACGATCAGGGCCCCGATGCGCCGCTCGGCCAGTTCCTGCAACCCCTTGGCCAGTTCGTCCACCGTTGCGGAGAGTTCCGGGTTGGCGCCATCCTCCGCTTTCTGGCGCTTCCAGACTGAAAAGATAGCCCGCTTGATGTCGCTCTGAAAAATGACTGCCAGTATGACCGGCGAAGAGTACAGCAGGGTCTGGAAAAAAGAAGCGGTGGAATCCAGGCCGATATGCCTGGAAAGCGTTTCGGCGGCAAATAGCGCGGCAATGATGGCCAGCAGCCGCAGGGCGGCATCTCTCCGTAAAATCAGGGCACAGCAGCAGATCAGACCAGCTGCCAGAAGCTTGTCAATAAAGCTGATCAGGGTGAGGCTGTCGGAGAGCGGAACCATAATTCTCCTGGTGGAGTGGGATGAAGCGCTTCAATGCGGCACGATCGCGTGAGCCATATCGGCGACATCGCGCATTTCACGGACATCGTGCACGCGCAGGATCTGCGCGCCATTGGCGATTGAGAGGGCTACCGTGGCGGCGGTACCGAAGGTGCGTTCGGCAGCCTCCTGGCGCGCCAGAATTTTTCCGATGAATGATTTGCGGGATGTTCCGACCAGAACCGGTAGCCCCAGGCTCGTCAATTCGCGCAGCCGGCGCAGAATCTCCAGATTGCCGGACAGGTCTTTGCCGAAGCCGATGCCGGGGTCGATGGCAATGCGCTCCCGTTGGACGCCGGCTGCCAGGGCCTGTGAAACGGAATTGCGCAGCCCCCCAATCACTTCGGTCATCAGATCGGAATAATCCGTGTTCTGCTGCATTTCATCGGGTTTGCCGCGGGTGTGCATCAGCACCGCTGCCGCACCGTGTCTGGCGACGACGTCCGCCATCTGCGGATCGAAGTTGAAGCCGCTGATGTCGTTGATGATTTCTGCTCCGGCCGAAAGAGCACGGTCGGCGACCGCGCTTTTCCAGGTGTCCACGGACAGGGGGCAGCGAAGTTCCCGGACAAGGCGCTCCATAACCGGGATGATGCGGGCCGCTTCTTCGGCCGCCGGAACCGGAGGAGCGCCCGGCTTGGTTGTTTCGCCGCCGATGTCGATGATGTCGGCCCCTTCGGCTTCCATCTTTAGTGCGTGTTCAATTGCCTGGGCAGGGTCGACAAAACGGCCGCCGTCTGAAAACGAATCGGGCGTCAGGTTGAGGATGCCCATGATCAGCGGGCGTTCCAGCGACAATGTGCGCCGGGAGGTGATCCACGTTTCAGGCGGCCGGCGGATGGCGGCCAGCAGCGTTTCCAGTTCGGCAGCCAGGGCAGGCAGGCCGAAAGGCTGTGCTTTGAGTTTGCCGCACAGCTGCAGCAACTGCTTGTCGGTTCCGATCAGAATGACATCGGTGAACGGGATGCTGCAGGCAACCGTTCCGCGGGCAACTGCGGCATCTCCGCCCAGCGACAGCAGCTCCTGTTTGAGGATGTTGGCCTGGCGGCACTGCAGGGCGGCCAGATGGATGCAGCGGGTCAAGGTCTTGCCGGCCATCATGCCGATTCCGCCCGGATCGGCGCCGATCCGTTCAAGCTCCCTGCGCCCCTGATCCAGAGTGCCGATCGAAAGCACACGGGGGGAAAAAACGGTCATATCAGGCCTGGACGTCGGTATGCGCCGCCGAATCCCCTTCTGCGGCCGCTTTTTTCGGACAAGGGCTGCCGGAAGCCAGAATATCGTCCACCTCGGCGCCGCTCAGGTTTTCCTTTTCGATCAGGCAGATCGACAGGTTGTGCAGGTTCTGCATATTGTCCCGCAAAAGCGTCAGAGCTCGCTCGTAGGATTCATCAACGATGCGTTTGATCTCGTCATCGATGTTCTCGGCGGTCTTTTCGCTGAAATTCTTGTGCATGGCCATTTCGCGGCCCAGGAAGATCGACTCGTCCTTCTTGCCGAAGGAAAGCGGCCCCATCTTGTCGCTCATGCCCCACTCGCAGACCATTTTTCTGGCCATTTCGGTGGCCCGTTCAATGTCGTTGCCGGCTCCGGTTGTGAAGGTGTTGAAAATCAGGTCCTCGGCCGCCCGGCCGCCCATCAGGACGGCGATGCGGGCCAGCAGGGATTCGCGTGAATAGCTGTGCTTGTCTTCGATCGGCAGCTGCATGGTGACACCCAGAGCCCGGCCGCGGGGGATGATCGAGACCTTGTGAACCGGGTCGGTGCCGGGCACCAGTTTGGCAACCAGGGTATGACCGGCTTCATGGTAAGCGGTGCTCTTCTTTTCTTCGTCGGAGATGACCATGCTGCGGCGCTCGGCGCCCATCAGCACCTTGTCCTTGGCGTTGTCGAAATCGCTTGGATCGGCGACGGTCTTGTTCAGGCGGGCTGCCAGAAGGGCGGCCTCGTTGACCAGGTTGGCCAGATCGGCGCCGGAAAAACCGGGCGTGCCGCGGGCGATAACCGCCAGGTCGACCTGGTCGGACAGGGGCACCTTCTTGGCGTGAACCTTGAGGATCATTTCGCGTCCCTTGACATCCGGACGGGGCACGACCACCTGACGATCGAAACGGCCGGGGCGCAGCAGGGCCGGATCAAGAACGTCGGGGCGGTTGGTGGCGGCGATCAGAATGACCCCTTCGTTGGACTCGAAGCCGTCCATCTCCACCAGCAGCTGGTTGAGGGTCTGTTCACGCTCATCGTGACCGCCCCCCATGCCGGCGCCGCGATGACGTCCCACGGCATCGATTTCGTCAATGAAGATGATGCAGGGGGCGCTCTTCTTGCCCTGCAGGAAAAGGTCGCGCACGCGACTGGCGCCGACTCCGACAAACATCTCCACAAAGTCGGAACCGGAAATGGAAAAGAAGGGAACGCCGGCTTCACCGGCCACGGCGCGGGCCAGCAGGGTTTTGCCGGTTCCCGGAGGGCCGACCAGCAGCACCCCTTTGGGTATCTTGCCCCCCAGGGCCGTAAATTTCTTGGGTTCTTTCAAAAAGGCGATAATCTCTTCCAGTTCTTCCTTGGCTTCTTCAATGCCGGCCACATCCTCAAAGGTGATTTTGCCCTGGGCTTCGGTCAGCAGTTTGGCCCGGCTTTTGCCGAACGACATGGCCTTGCCGCCTCCCATCTGCATCTGGCGCATGAAGAAGATCCAGACGCCCACCAGCAGAATCAGCGGGAACCAGGAAATGAAGATCGAGAACCAGGAGAACTTCTCCTCCTCCGGCTTGGCGTTGATGGTGACTTTCTTTTCCAGCAGTTTTGCCGTCAGGTCGGCATCCGAATAGGGTTTGTAGGTGCGGAACTCCTTGCCGTCCTTGCCCTCGAACTTGCCGGAGATGTCGTTGCCCTGCATAACGACGGAGGTGATTTTGCCGGATTCGATGTGCGACATGAACTCGCTGAACGTGATCTTGTCGGCGGTGGGGCGCGGTTTGTTGAACATGTTGAAGAGCAGGATCATCATCAGGCTGATGACCAGCCACAGTGAAAGATTTTTGTAAAACTGATTCAAGGTAAACCCCCGTTTGAATATGCGATGCGTGGCGTTAAAAATTTTGTAAAACTAGCATACAGAAACCTTGCTTGACAAGCGCAAATGGAAATATGGGCGTCTGCGGTGCGGCCCGGACAACATCGGATGATGATTCGACGGGTTGTAAATGAATTTTATTTAAACAAAAGTTGCTGAAGCTGCTTCACAAGCTTCCAAATCCAGCTATAATTCCATAGCTTGAATAGTGCACGCTGCATACACCGGTCAAAAAACGAAGCGGGGGGCTGATTATGATCATTTTTACTGTCAACGGCAAAAAACAGCGGCTGGATGTCAGCCCGGACACACCTCTGTTATGGGTGCTGCGGGAAAAATTGGGGCTGACCGGCTCCAAGTTCGGCTGCGGAGAGGGACTGTGCGGTGCCTGCACGGTTCATATTGACGGAAAGCCGCAACGTTCCTGTGTCACTCCCCTGGGAGAGCTGCAGGGCAAGGACGTGCTGACCATCGAGGGGGTCAGGGATGATCACCCGCTCAAACAGGCCTGGCTGGATGTAGAAGTCTCCCAGTGCGGTTACTGTCAACCGGGACAGATCATGTCCGCTCTGGATCTGTTGACGCGCAATCCGAAGCCGGGCGACGCCGACATCGACCGCGCCATGAGCGGCAACCTGTGTCGCTGCGGCACCTATGGCCGCATCCGGCGGGCGATCCATGCCGCCAGCGCAAAGGGAGCGCAGAAAGGGGGGAGCACACCATGAGAGCCACATCCAGGATCAGCCGGCGACAGTTTATCAAAACCAGCGCCCTGGCGGGCGGGGGACTGCTGTTGGCCTGCCATATCCCGTTCGGTGCCCGTGACGCGCACGCGGCCGGAGAGCCGGACTTTGTCCCCAACGCCTTTTTGCGGATCGGAAGCGACGAATCTGTGACGGTGGTCGTCAACAAGTCCGAGATGGGGCAGGGGGTGTACACCGCGCTGCCGATGCTGGTGGCCGAGCAACTGTGCTGCGACTGGAAGCGGGTTACCTTTCAGGCTTCACCGGTTGCTCCCGAGTACAACCATACCCAGTTCGGGCCGGTCATGGTCACCGGCGGCAGCACCAGTGTGCGCTCCGAGTGGGAGCGGCTCTCAATGGCCGGGGCGGCTGCCCGGGAGATGCTGATTGCAGCCGCAGCGCAGCAGTGGCGGGTTGATCCGGCTGCCTGCCGGGCTGAAAACGGCGTCGTGATCGGCTCGGGCGGCAAGCGCTTAAGTTTTGGAAAGCTGGCGGCACGGGCCGCGAAATTGGCTGTGCCCAAGGAGCCGAAGCTGAAAACGGGAACTCAAAGCCTGCTGGGCCGGCCGCTCCATCGTCTGGACAGCCCGGCCAAAATAAACGGCACAGCGCTTTTCGGCATCGATGTCCAGCAGCCGGGCATGCTGACGGCCCTGATTGCCCGGCCGCCGGTCTTTGGCGGCAGGGTCAAAAGTTTTGAGGCCGCCAAGGCCCTGGCCGTTCCGGGGGTCAAAAAGGTGCTGGCCGTGGATGCGGGCCTGGCAGTGGTGGCCGATGGTTTCTGGCCGGCTCTGAAGGGTCGCGAACTGCTGCGGATCGTCTGGGATGAGGGGGATGGTGCCACACTGTCCACAGCCTCCCTGCGCGACGAGTATGCCCGACTGG
>JAJZRX010000062.1:0-6600 GCA_021850095.1 Deltaproteobacteria bacterium | reverse complement strand
CCAGCCCCGGGCTGGTGGCCCGCCGGGAAGGGGATGCGCCGGCGGTGCTGGCCAAGGCCGGCAAGCGTTTTGTGGTGGAGTACGAGGTTCCTTATCTGGCCCATGCCCCGATGGAGCCGCTCAACTGCTTCGTGGATCTGAAGAAGGACAGCTGCCTGATCCGCACCGGCAGCCAGTTTCAAACCGTGGACCGCAATGCCGCAGCCCGGGTGGCCGGACTCAAACCGGAACAGGTTGCCTTGGAAACCACTTTTCTGGGGGGCGGTTTTGGCCGGAGGGCCTGCACCGGCTCGGACTTTGTAATAGAAGCGGTGCAGGTGGCCCGTGGGCTCGGGCAGCCGGTCAAGGTCATCCGCACCCGCGAAGACGACCTGCGGGCCGGATACTACCGCCCGCTCTGGTACGACCGGGTGGAAGCCTGCCTGGATCGTGAGGGATTGCCGCTGGCCTGGCAGCATCGCATCGTGGGGCAGTCGATTGTGGCCGGGACTCCGTTTGAGTCGGGCATGGTCAAGGACGGCATCGACGACAGCTCGGTGGAGGGGGCCGCCAACACCCCCTATGCCATTCCCAATCTGCAGGTGGAGCTGCACAGCCCGAAGAACGTGGTTCCGGTGCTGTGGTGGCGCTCGGTCGGACACTCGCACACCGCCTTTGTGATGGAGAGTTTCCTGGACGAGCTGGCCCATGCCGCCGGCCAGGATCCTTACCAGTACCGTCGCCGTCTGCTGGCCAGACAGCCGCGTACCCTGAAGGTGTTGGAAGCCGCTGCGCAGAAGGCCGGCTGGGGCACGCCGCTGGCCAAGGGCCGGGGGCGCGGCATAGCGGTGCACGAATCCTTCGGCAGCTACATCGCCCAGCTGGCCGAGGTCGCGCTGGATGCCACGGGAGCACTCCGGGTTGAGCGGGTGGTCTGCGCCGTCGACTGCGGGCGGATCGTCAATCCGGACACGATCAAGGCCCAGATGGAATCAGGCATCACCTTCGGCCTTTCGGCCGCGCTCTACGGTGAGATCACTCTGAAAAACGGTCGGGTGCAGCAAGGCAACTTCCATGATTATCCGCTGGTGCGACTGAAGGATATGCCGGAGGTGGAGGTGCATATCATTGACAGCAACGAAGCGCCGGGCGGTGTGGGTGAGCCGGGTGTGCCCCCCATCGCACCGGCGGTCGCCAACGCCCTCTTTGCGGCCACTGGTGCGCGGATACGTTCGCTGCCCCTGACGGCCGACAAAATCAAGGCTGCATTAAAAAGGGGTGACGCTTGACCGATCTGGAGCTGTATGAGGAGATGGCGCGGCTGGCTCGCCGTGGACAGTCGTTTGCATTGGCTACGGTGGTTGAGCATGGCGGTTCGTCGCCCCGCAAGGCTGGGGCCAAAATGCTGGTGCGGGATGACGGCAGCAGCCTGGGGTCGGTGGGAGGAGGCCGCATCGAGCAGGATACCATGGCTGCCGCCCGGCAAGCCCTGTGCGATGGTCAACCCCGTACCCTGGCATTCACTCTGACCGAAGAGAATGGTTATGCCTGCGGCGGGAGCATGTCAATTTTTGTGGAGCCGCAGGGGCGCCGGCCGCTGCTGGTCATGTTCGGCGCCGGACACGTGGGGCGGGCGGTCAGCGCACTGGCCCACGGCTGCGGTTTCCGCGTGGTCGTGGTGGACGACCGGCCGGAGTTTGCCCTGCCAGAGGTGCTGCCCGGCGCTGACGAGATTATCTGCACCCCGATCGGCGACGCATTCAGGCAGATCAGGCTGGAGCGGGAAAGTTTTGTGATTATCGCCACACCGGGGCATCGATATGATTTTGAAGCCGTGCGGGGCTGCCTGTCTTCCGAGGCCGGTTTTATCGGTCTGTTGGGGAGCCGCCGCAAACGGGAGGTTTTGTTCCGGTCTCTGGAAGAGGACGGCTTCGATGTTTTTCAACGGGAGAGAGTAATCACCCCGGTCGGGCTCCACATCGGCGCCCATACTCCCGAGGAGATCGCCGTCAGCATCGTCGCCCAGTTGATCTCCCTCCGGAGCGCTGTGTGAGCGCCTGGCTGGGCGCCATTGTGCTGGCGGCCGGAAAATCACGCCGCATGGGAACCTGCAAACAGCTGCTGCC
This sequence comes from Deltaproteobacteria bacterium, assembly GCA_021850095.1. Lineage (GTDB taxonomy): Bacteria > Desulfobacterota > Desulfuromonadia > Geobacterales > Pseudopelobacteraceae > JACRCG01. Next base: position 4,495 of record JAJZRX010000062.1, on the reverse strand, counting down.
GCTGGGCGACGGCATCGTGATAACCCGCTGTCTGGAAACGCTGGCCAGGGGCGGGATCGATGAGGTTGTCGTGGTGGTTTCGGAAGGGGAGACAGACATTGTCGAGGCGCTGCGCGGCTACCCGGTCAGGATCGTGGTCAATCCGGATTCGGAAGGGGATATGGCTTCTTCAGTGCGGGCCGGCCGGGATGCCCTGCCTGCCGGAGTCAGGGGCGTGATCGTTTTTCCGTGCGACTGCCCGCTGGTTTCCGCAGACACCGTTCACCGCCTGATCGCAGGGCATCAGAATTCACCTGGCAGCATCGTCATCCCCTGCCATGGGGGCAGGCGCGGCCACCCGCTACTCTTTCCCCGCACGATTCTGAACGAATTGACGGGTGACAATAACCTGCGCGACCTGGTTCGCCGGGATGCGGGGCGCGTTGTATGTCTCGATCTGGATGATCCGGGTGTTTTGATCGACATGGACACGCCCGAAGATTATCAGCGTATCCGCGAAATGATTCAATCCACAGATCACAAAGGAGTTCAGCCATGACTATCCGCCGTATTGCCAAGATTTTCAAGAGCCGTCCCACCGTGGAAGGCGCCGGGGTTCATCTCAAACGGGCCTTTGGTTATTCCCAGGTACCGCAGTTCGACCCCTTTCTGATGCTGGATGACTTCCACAGCTCCAACCCGGACGAATACCTGGCCGGGTTCCCCTGGCATCCCCATCGCGGCATCGAAACCATCACCTATGTGCTGGAGGGGCTGGTGGAGCATGGCGACAGCATGGGTAATCAAGGGACCATCGGGGCCGGCGACGTGCAGTGGATGACAGCCGGCAGCGGCATCATACATCAGGAAATGCCCAAAGAGAGTCCCACCGGCACCATGTGGGGCTTTCAGTTCTGGGCCAACCTGCCGGCCAGCCAGAAGATGATGGCGCCCCGCTACCGGGACGTCAAGGCGGCCGATATCCCGGCCGTGACGCTGGACAACGGCGCGACTGTCAAGGTCATTGCCGGAGAGATCGGCGGCGTCCGGGGGCCGGTGCGGGATATCGTCATTGAGCCGGAAATGCTGGATATCAGCCTGCCGCCCGGAACGGTTTTTTCCCGCCAGCTGCCGGCCGGGCATACCGCGTTTGCCTACATTCTGGAAGGAGAGGGCTATTTCGATCGTCAGCGCGATGCCTATGCCTATGAAGTGGTCGGCCAGGGCTGGTCGGACACGAAGCGCTGCTGCGCCTGCGCAGCCGAGAGTCTGGTGTTATATGAGCACAGCGGAGATGCCCTGGAGGTGACCACGAGCGACAAGCCGCTCCGTTTTCTGTTAGTTTCCGGGAAGCCGTTGGGTGAACCGGTGGCATGGTATGGCCCGATCGTGATGAATACCCAGGAGGAGCTTAAAATCGCCTTTGAGGAATATCAGCGCGGGACGTTTGTCAAGTGAGGGAGATCATGTGCGCCAGCTCACCAGAATTACGCTGGAAGCGGCATCAGCAATCCTGCATAATTCGGAAGTGCACACCCCCGCAATCCAGATCAGATCCTCGCCACAGAAAACCAGTGGAATCCGCCTGCGTTCGGCCAGGGGAATCTTCCGATCGATGAAGATCTCCTTGACCTTCTTGCTGCCGCCCAGGCCGAAGGGCGCCATGCGGTCGCCGGGTTGAAACGTTCGTACTATCCAGGGGAAAGGGGTGCGGTCCAGATCGAAGCAGGCGCTGTCAGCGGGCAGATTATTGAAGTCAACCGGTGCTGACGCTGTTTCAATCGTCAAGATTCCGCCGCCCGGCAAGCGGTACTGGCCGGGGGCGCGGATGATGGTTTCGCCGGTCGGGTCAGGAAGATTTTCCGGGCCGGAGCAGAACAGAAGCTGGTCGTATGCGCGCAGGGCGCTGATGTTCTGCGGCAGTGCAAGCCGTGCGTTGGGGCGGGGTGATTCGGACAGTCGCCGGACCGCTTCGATATGCTCCCGGCTAAGGCCCTCCAGATTGCCGGTCAGCTGTTGGTAAGCCAGCCGCAGTATCCGCCGTTGCAGGGCAGGCGGTTGGGCTTTTAACCTGGCGATGCTGCAGGCAAGCTGGTTTTTATCCTTGTGGAACAGTTCTGCAAAGGCTGCTTCAGCCTGGCTTTCCAGCAGCCGCTCTTCGTCGGCCAAAATCGCGGCCGCGGATGTCAGGCGCTGGCGGATGGCCGGGTTGTACTGCTCCAGCAGCGGCAGCAGTTCATGGCGGATCCGGTTGCGCAGAAAGTCCGTGTCGCGGTTGCTGGCGTCTTCCCGCCAGGCCAGTCCCTCTTGTACCAAGTGCTGCTCGATCTGGGCGCGGGTCACGTCCAACAGCGGCCGCAGATAACCGCGCCGGTTATTGTAGCGCATCCCGCTCAACCCGGCCATACCGGAACCGCGCAAAAGCCGCATCAACACGGTTTCAGCCTGATCGTCGCCATGGTGGGCGGTCACAACCGCCGCCGCGCCGTGCTGCTGGCGGACATGGTCCAGAAACGTGATCCGGGCGCGCCGCCCGGCGTCTTCCAAATTCAACCCCCCCGCCTGTGCCAGCGCCTTGACATCAACCCGGCGGCTTTCAAAGGGAATTCCATAACCGGCGGCCAGTTCGCGGCAGAACTGTTCGTCCCCGTCCGACTCCGCTCCCCGCAGGCAGTGATTGAGGTGGGCCGCCACCAGGTGCAGATCGTATCCGGGCAGCCGGGTCAGCAGATCCAGCAGCGCGCAGGAGTCGGCGCCGCCGGAAAGCGCCACGATCAGCCGGTCATGCGGCCTGAACAGCTGCTGCTGGCGGATTGTCAGGGCGATCCGGGAAATGAGGGGAGGGCAGGCTCTGATCACAGTCGGATAAAGAGGATCACTCTTTGGCGCCGAAGATCATGTTCAGCACAAAACTGAAAATACTGAACAGCAGAGCGGCCAGGAAGGCGACCCCGAAGCCGGTGACATGAAATCCGCCCACCAGCCAGGCCGCCAGGTAAAACATCAGGCCGTTGATCACCAGGGTGAAGAGCCCCAGGGTCAGCATCGTGACCGGCAGGGTCAGCAGGATGATGATCGGGCGCAGAAAGGCGTTCAGCAGACCGATCACCAGGGTGGCTATCAGCAGATCCTGAAAGCGGTCTATCTGGATGCCGGGAATGATTTTCATGACAAAGTAGAGGGCAAAACAGTTGAGCACCCATTTCAGAATCAGTCGCGTCATAGTGTCTCCTTGGGGTTACAGCCAGCGTCTTTTTTTGAAATATGCCACCATCAGCAGTGCAATAAGCAGCATCAGGCCCCACAGGGCAAAATAGCCGCTGTGCCACTCCAGTTCCGGCATATGTTTGAAGTTCATGCCGTAGACCCCCACCAGAAAGGTCAGCGGCATGAAGATCGTGCCGATCACGGTCAGAAACTTCATGACTTCGTTGGTGCGGTTGCTGATGCTGGACAGATAGAGATCCAGCATGCCGGAGAGCAGGTCGCGGTAGGTCTCGACCGTGTCGATCACCTGCACGGTGTGGTCGTAGATATCGCGGAAATAGACCCGGGTGGCATCGTGCAGCAGGGGGCTGTCGCCCCGTTCCAGGAACGAAATCGCCTCGCGCAGCGGCCAGACGGTCTTGCGCAGGTGGATGATCTCTTTTTTCAGGACGTTGATGCGATGCAGCGATTGCTGATCGGGAGCGATGGCCAGCTCCTCTTCGACATTCACGATCCGTTCGCCAAAGTCTTCCAGAATGCTGAAATAACCGTCCACGATGGCGTCGATCAGGGCGTAGGCCAGATAATCGGAGCCTAAACTTCTGATTTTGCCTTTGCTGGCGCGGATCCGCTCGCGAACGGCATCAAACAGATCACCTTGCACGCCCTCCTGAAAGGTGAAGAGATAGTCGGGGCCGAGGATGAAGCTGATCTGCTCGGAGCTGAAATTCCCCCCTTCGGTTGGGCGCAGCATGCGTAGAACGATGAACAGGTAGTCGCCGTAATCCTCGATCTTGGGCCGCTGCACCGTGTTGACCACGTCCTCCAGGAGCAACGGGTGCAGGGAATGCTTTTCGCCCAGACGGCGAATCAGCTCCACATCGTGCACCCCCTCCACATTGACCCAGGTTATTCCAGGGTTCCAGGGGGCCTGCAGGTAGTCGTTGATCCGCTGAAAATGAAGTTCGTTGACCTGTTCGGGGGTGTAGGAGATGACACTGATCTCCGCCAGTTCCTTGGGTGCATCGCCGATATGCACCAGGCTGCCGGGGGGCAGTCCGGACTTGATCGAGCGCTTCTTATGAAACTTTTTACCGTTTTGCATCAGATGCCCAGAATGTCGGCCATGCGCAGCAGATCCTCGTTCAGTTTCTTCTGGCCGCCATTGACCACCATCTCCAGCAGCGTCATGTTGAGTGCGTTGGTGGCCAGGCCGACCATGACCCCTTTGGTGCCGGACAGCAGCAGGTCGACTGATTTGCGGCCGAAACGGCTCCCCAGCAACCGATCGAAGACCGACGGCGCACCG
>JAJZRX010000061.1 GCA_021850095.1 Deltaproteobacteria bacterium | reverse complement strand
GGCCGGCCGCTGCGGCGCGCGCCGCGCTCAACGCTGCCCCCCGTTGCCGCAGCTCGCTCTCCAGACGTTCCCGTTCCGCTTCCAGATCGTGGCGGCTCTGCTCGCGATCCTGCAGTTGCTCCAGCTCCCGGTCGATTCCCGCCTTGTATTCCAGTATCCCTGCCACTGACGGGGCGTACTTTTTTTTCAGCCTGCTGATCAGGTCCAGACGGTCATCGATCTGCTGCAGGGCGGTCGGGTCGGATTCGATGCGCGAGGCGTAGTCGCGCAGCGTGATGGCGGCATCTTCCAGTTGCAGATAGGCGCTTTCCAATGATCCGGCCAATTCCTGCAGGGAATGGTCTATCGCAGACAGTTCGCTGACCGAAGCGGTTATGCGCCGCAACTGCCCCAGAATGGCGCCGTCACCATCGTAGAGCCGGTCATAGGCCTCGGCGCTGGCGCTGCCCAGTTTTTCGGCGCTGGCCAGTAGTTGGCGACGCTCCTCCAGTTCCTCTTCTTCCCCTGCTTTCAGATCTGCCCTGGCAATCTCCTCCGTCTGATAGGTCAGCAGATCCAGGCGCCGTTCCGCCTCGCGTTCGGCCGAATCCAGTCCGGCGATGCGCTCTTTAAGTTCCGCCAGCGTGTTGAAGATAACTGAAAAATCCCGGCGCTGTTGATGGAGACCGCCAAAAGCGTCCAGCAGACGCAGATGGTTATCCGTTTTGAGCAGGGTCTGGGAGTCGTGCTGGCCGTAGATGTTGATCAGGCGCGGGGCGATATCGGTCAGCAGGGCCAGGGTTGCCAGGCCGCCGTTGATGAAGATCCGGTTTTTTCCGGAGCGGGACAGCGAGCGTTTGATCAAAAGTTCGTCGTCACAGTCGAATCCGGCCTCGGCCAGCAGTGTGCAAATCTCCGGCCGGGCGGAAATGTCGAAGATCGCCTCAACGGTCGCCTCTTCCTCACCGGAGCGGATCAGCTCGCTGGAGGCTCGCGAGCCCATGATCAGACCGACCGCGTCGATGATGATCGATTTTCCGGCGCCGGTCTCGCCGGTCAGCACGGTCAGGCCCGCTTTGAGCGCGATATGCAGGGAGTCTATGATGGCGACGTTTTTGATGGTCAGATCAGTCAGCATGGCGGTTCAGCGCTCTCCCCACTTCAGTTTGGTGCGCAATACCTCAAAATAATCCCGATCCTTGGACATGACCAGCGCCGTGGTCTTGAGCGCCTTGCGTACCTCGATGGTGTCGCCCTGCATCAGCTTGAAGCCGACCTGGCCATCCAGGGTCAGGAAAACCTTTTCATCGAAGGAGGATGCGATCGTGATCGAGACGATCGATTCGTCGGTTACGACAATCGGCCGGTTGGTCAGGGTGTGCGGGCAGATCGGGGTGATCAGGATGCAGCTCATCAGCGGGTGGACGATCGGCCCGCCGGCGGACATGTTATAGCCGGTGGAGCCGGTCGGAGTGGAGACGATCAGGCCATCGGCCTTGTAGGTCGTCAGAAAATGGCGGTTGACCTTGGTCTCCAGATCAACGATGCGGGCCAGGGCGCCCTTGTTGATGACCATGTCGTTCAGCACATGACAGCGTTCGATCTCATGGCCGTCACGATTGACGGTAACTTCCAGCATCATCCGTTCAGAAACTCGCGGTTCACCGTTCAGGCAGTGTTCCAGCAGCGGATACAGCTCCTCGACGGTCACCTCGGTCAGGAAGCCGAGGCTGCCCAGGTTGACCGCCACGATCGGGACATCCTTGCCGCTGAAGAGACGCGCCACCGAAATCAGCGTGCCGTCTCCCCCCAGAACCACGACCAGTTCGGCTTGCTCGCGGATCTCTTCATCGGTCAAAACCCGGGGATAACTGATCAAACGGGCCAGGTGGCCCTCGACCAGCGGCAGGCAGCTCTTCTCCTCCAGCCAGTTGATCAGGTCGTCGGCCACCCCCTGGCAGCGGGGGTCGTGGCGTTTGGCGAATATGGCGACGCTTTTTAAATGCATGTTTACTATAACCTGTTTTTGGTAGGCACTATTGTTGTCATTGAATTTATGCGGCCAGTTTAGAGGGTAATTCATGTTTGATTCCGAGCAGGCCGTCTATGGAAATATCTTCGTCAAGCAAAGGCCAGTGGATACCATAACCTGATGGTGACAATTCAAACTTTTCGCGTTCCAATCTAGGGGCATTGGAAAGTCGTTTTGATATTCCAGCAAAGGCAAACTCATATTCTGTACCATCGATTATTAGCAAAAGAGTATTATCACCTATTCTGATATTAGAGACTTCATGATAAGGTGTCATTATGCTTTCTCCTTCTGAAATCTTGCCCACTCCTCTTCGATGAACTCGAAATATTCGTAAATGATCTTTATTATCTCACGTTTATCGCGATTGTTCATGTTGTAGCTGAACGCTTCGATAATATCTGAATTGTCTGAATCGAGCCAGAATTTACATTCCTTGTCACCTTTGCGGCAATGAATGTGGATTGGTTCATTGCCCTCGTTGGCATAGAAATAAAGCCGCCAGCCAAATATCAAAAGTACCGTAGGCATCCGTTATTTCAACTTCCTGATTTTATCCAGGCTCTCCTCCAAAACCTGCTTCTTGCCGGTCACATCGGCCAGCTTCTGGCGCTCCTTCTCCACCACCTCGGCCGGGGCGCGATCCACAAAGGCCGGGCTGGCCAGTTTTTTGGAGAACATCTCGATCTCCTTGTCGATCTTGCCGATCTCCTTCAGCAGGCGCTGTTCTTCGGCCTCCACGTCCACCAGCCCCTTGAGCGGGACGAAAATCTGCACGTCGCCGGCCACCTGGATCGATGCGTCCTCCGGTTTCTCCAGCCCGCTGCCGATGGCCAGGTCGGAAACCCGGGCCAGGGAGATGATGGCGCCTTCGTTGTGTTTCATCAGCTTCAGACTTTCCTGGCTGCCGCAGGAGAGGATCACGGCAATCTGTTTCGAGGGGGGCACTTCCATCTCGCCGCGGATGTTGCGGATGCCGGAAATGACCGCCATGACCTTTTCCATCTCGGCGGCTGCCTCGGGGAAGGATCGCTGGTCGCAGGGAACGGGGTATTCGGCCTGCATGATGGTCGGGGTCGTTTTCGTTCCCGGCAACGCCTGCCAGATCTCCTCGCTGATGAAGGGCATGAAGGGGTGCAGCAGGCGCAGCAGATTTTCCAGGGTGTACCAGAGCACATACTGGGCAGTACGTTTGCGCTCCGGGGTGCCGTTGTAAAGATCCTGCTTGGACAGTTCCAGGTACCAGTCGCAGAACTCGCTCCAGGTAAACTGGTACAGCGCCATAGCGCTTTCGTTGTAACGGTAGCCGGTCAGGGTCTCGTCCAGGATGCGGGCGGTTTCGTTCAGACGGTGCAGGATCCACTTGTCTGCTGCGCCAAGTAGGGGCAATTCATGAATTGCCCCTACAGCGGGATCAAAGCCTTCCAGGTTCATCAGGGTGAAGCGGGCCGCGTTCCAGACCTTGTTGCAGAAGTTGCGGTAGCCGGCGATGCGCTCCTCGGCCAGCTTGATGTCGCGCCCCTGGGCCGCGAAGGCGGCCAGGGTGAAACGGAAGGCGTCGGTGCCGTACTGGTCGATGACGGTCAGCGGGTCGATGACATTGCCCTTGGACTTACTCATCTTCTGTCCCTGGGCATCGCGCACCAGGGCGTGGATGTAGACATCACTGAACGGCACCTCGTCCATGAAATGCAGCCCCATCATCATCATGCGGGCCACCCAGAAAAAGAGGATGTCGAAGCCGGTCACCAGGCAGGCGGTCGGGTAGAAGGTTTTCAGTTCTTCGGTCCGCTCCGGCCAGCCCATGGTGGAGAAGGGCCACAGGGCCGAGGAGAACCAGGTGTCCAGCACATCGGTTTCCTGGCGGATCTCGTCGCTGCCGCAGTGGCTGCATTTGGTCGGCGCCTCCATGGCCACGGTGACGCCGTCGCAGTGGTCGCAGAACCAGGCCGGGATGCGGTGCCCCCACCAGATCTGGCGCGAAATGCACCAGTCGCGGATGTTCTCCATCCAGTCGTAGTAGGTATTTTCCCACTGTTTGGGCAAGATGCGGGTGCGGCCGCTCTTGACGGCATCCAGGGCCCGCTCGGCCAGCGGCGCGACCTTGACGTACCACTGCAGCGACAGGTAGGGCTCCACCACGGTCTTGCAGCGGTAGCAGCCCCCCACCGACATGGCGTGGTCGTCGATCTTTTCCAGCAGCCCGGCCTCTTCCAGCTCCGCCACGATGCGGGTGCGGGCGGCAAAGCGGTCCATGCCCTCGTACTGGTGCCCGGCGGCGTTTATGATGCCGGATTCGTCCAGCACGTTGATCTTGTCCAGGCCGTGGCGCAGGCCGACTTCGAAGTCGTTGAAGTCGTGGGCCGGAGTGATCTTGACTACGCCGGTGCCGAACTCCAGCTCGACGTAGTCGTCGGCCACTACCGGGATCTCGCGGCCGATCAGCGGCAGCACCACTTTTTTGCCGATCAGCTCCCTGTAGCGTTCGTCATCGGGATGCACCGCCACGGCTGTGTCGCCCAGCATGGTTTCCGGGCGGGTGGTGGCCACCACCACGTACTTGCCCGGCTCTCCGGCAACCGGATAGCGGATGTGCCAGAGGTGCCCCTTCTTGTCCTCGTGCTCGACCTCGATGTCCGACAGGGCGGTGTGACAGCGCGGGCACCAGTTGATCAGGCGGTTGTCGCGGTAGATCAGACCGTCCTGGTAGAGCTTGACAAAAACCGTGCGGACGGCCTTGGAAAGCCCCTCGTCCATGGTGAAACGCTCGCGCTCCCAATCGCAGGAAGCGCCCAGGCGCTTCAGCTGGCCAATGATCTGGCCGCCCGATTCGGCCTTCCATTTCCAGACCCGCTCGATAAACTCTTCCCGTCCCAGATCGTGACGGTCCTTGCCTTCGGCCGCCAGCTGGCGCTCGACCACGTTCTGGGTGGCGATGCCGGCATGATCGGTGCCCGGCATCCAGAGCACGTTGTAGCCCTGCATCCGTTTCCAGCGGCAAAGGATGTCCTGCAGGGTGTTGTTGAGGGCATGCCCCATGTGCAGCGCGCCGGTGACATTGGGGGGCGGAATGACGATCGAATAGGGCTTCTTATCGGATGTGGCAGCGGCGTGGAAGTAGCCTTTGCTCTCCCATTCTCCGTACCATCTTTTTTCTACGTCGTGGGGTTCGTACCCCTTGGCAAGTTCTCTGGTCATGCATGATCCTTTTCGTCAAATATTCTGGGCTTGAACATATACTACTGTTGTCCGATTCAGGTCAAGTCTGCACTTGGGACAGTTGGAAAAACCGCTGCCCTGCCGTTTCGTTTCGCTTGACGGCCGGCTGCAGGTGTATTACCCTAACACGACTAAAGCTGTCCTATTATGCCTGCGGAGGGATGACATGACGAAAATCGCTTTTGGAACATCCGGATGGCGTGGAATCCTGTGTGAAGATTTCACCTACGACAATGTCAAAACCGTCATTCAGGCCATTGCCGACAATATCAAGGCGGCCGGCGAGCAGGACAAGGGGGTCGTGATCGGCTGCGACACCCGTTTCATGGGGCAGCGCTTTGTTGAAGCTTCCGCCCGCGTACTGGCCGGGGCCGGCGTCAAGGCGTATCTTTGCCAGCGGGATACCCCCACCCCGGTCATATCCTTCGAAATCCTGCGCCGTGGCGCCGCCGGCGGCATCAATTTCACAGCCAGCCACAACCCCCCCGAATACAACGGCGTTAAATTTTCACCTTCCTGGGGTGGCCCGGCCCTGCCGGAGACCACCGGCGACATCGAACAACGCGCCAACCGGATGCTTGGTACGGCCTGCTATCAGGAACTTTCCCTGGAGGCTGCCAAACAACAAGGGCTGCTGGAAACCATCAATCCCCAGGGCGAGTACCTGAAGGCCTTGGAGCAGAAGGTCGATTTCGACGTCATCAGCCGTATCGGAAAGGTGGCGCTCAATCCGATGTACGGAACCGCCCGCGGTTATCTGGATGAGCCGCTACGCCAGCGCGGCATTCCCTATGCCATGATCAACGATCGGCCCGACCCGTATTTCGGCGGGCATCCGCCCGAGCCTTCCGAAGCGCACATTCCCGATTTTATCGCGCTGGTCAAGAACGATCCCGCTATCCGGCTCGGTCTGGCCACTGATGGCGACGCCGACCGCTTCGGCATCATCGATGCCGACGGCAGCTACATCGAGCCCAACTATATTATCGCCCTGCTGCTGGATTACCTGATCCGGATCCGCAGGCTGGAAGGGGGCGTGGCCCGCAGCGTGGCGACATCGCATCTGATCGATGCGGTGGCCCGCAAGCATGGCGTACCGGTCTACGAAACCCCGGTTGGCTTCAAGTACATCGGCGAGCTGATCAGCCAGGACAAGCTGGTGATCGGCGGGGAAGAGAGCGCCGGCCTGACCATCAAGGGGCATGTGCCCGAGAAGGACGGCATCCTGGCCTGCTTCCTGGTGGCCGAGATGGTGGCCCGCGAAGGCAAGAGTGTTCGCGAGCTGTTGGAGCGTTTATATGGCGAGGTCGGGCGCTTCGTGACCCGGCGCGACAATCTCACCTTGTCAGCCGAGCTTGAAACCGCCTATGCCAGCAAAATCAATGCGGTTCCCGCCGACGTCGCCGGGACGAAAGTCAAGGAGGTAATCAGGATCGACGGAACCAAATTATTGTTGGAAGACGGCAGCTGGATGCTGTTCCGCAAATCGGGCACCGAACCGGTGGTGCGACTGTATGGCGAGGCGTCCAACGAAGCGCGCCTGGCCGAAGTCATGGCCGCCGGCCGCCAGTTCATCCTGGGGTAGGGGGCTTTATGGGACCGGGAAATCTGGCGGAAAAACTGGATGAGCGCTACACCTACGGTCAGTATTACCAGTGGGATGATGACGAGCGCTGGGAATTGATTGACGGTGTTCCTTACAATATGACGGCCGCACCGCTGCGGCGCCATCAGGGCATTCTGATCCGCGTTTCATCGCGTGTTGAAGAATTTTTGAGGGGCAAACCCTGCCAAGCCTATTTTGCCCCCTTTGATGTCCGCCTGCCCGATTTTTCAGAACAGGATGACAACGATGTGCCGACGGTGGTGCAGCCGGATCTAGTCGTGATCTGCGATGATAAAAAACTTGATGATCGCGGTTGTCGCGGCGCCCCTGACCTGGTTGTGGAGATCCTTTCTCCATCCACATCCAGGAAGGATATCGGCGTCAAGTTCAGTCTCTATGAGCGCCACGGAGTGCGCGAATACTGGGTTATCCACCCGGCCGAAGAATCACTGCTGGTGTTTACCATCGGCGCGGACGGAAAGTACGGCCGGCCCCAGGGGTATGGACGGGGGGATAAAGCGTCAAGCAGTGTGCTGGAAGGTCTGGAGCTGGATCTGGAAGAAGTGTTTGCGGAATAATAACTGAACCAAGGACAAGGAGATATATACCATGTGGGATTACACACCAATCGTTAAAGATCATTTTCTGAACCCGCGCAATGTGGGTGACATTCCGGATGCCGACGCGGTCGGCGAAGTCGGCAGTCTGGCCTGCGGCGACGCGCTCAAGCTCTATCTCAAGCTGGACGAGAACAAGGACAAGATCGTGGACGCCAAGTTTCAAACCTTCGGCTGTGCCAGCGCCATCGCCTCTTCCTCGGCCCTGACCGAAATGGTCAAGGGCAAGACCATGGATGAAGCCCTGGCGATCAGCAACCAGGATATCGCCGATTTTCTGGGCGGCCTGCCGGAAGAGAAGATGCACTGCTCGGTCATGGGGCAGGAGGCCCTGGAGGTCGCCATTGCCAAGTATCGCGGCGAACCGATCCCCGAGCATGACGGCGAGCATGACCATGGCCATGCCTACCCGGATTACGAAGGGGAGATTGTCTGCAAATGTTTCGGCATCACCGACACCTTTCTGAAAAAGGTCATCGAAACCAACCGCCTGACGACCGCCGAGCAGGTCACGCACTTCACCAAGGCCGGCGGCGCCTGCGGCGGTTGCATCCCCAAGATTCAGGAGCTGATCGCCCAGGTATTGGGCAGCGAAGAGCTCCAGCCGCGCAAACGTCCCGAGAAGCTCTCCAATATGAAGAAGATGCAGCTGATCCAGGAAGTGCTGGAGCGCGACATCCGTCCGCTACTGTGGGCCGACGGCGGTGATCTGGAGTTGATCGACATTGACGGTCCCCGTGTGCAGGTGGCCTTTCGCAAAGCCTGCGCCGGCTGCGCCTCGTCCGGCAACACCGCCCGCATGGTGGAAGCCAAGCTGCGCGACCTGGTGGCCGAGGACATCGTGGTCGAGGAGGTCTCTCAATGAAAGAAATCTATCTGGACAACAACGCCACCACCAAGGTTGATGAAGAAGTATTTGAGGAAATGCGCCCCTACTTCTGCGAGCTGTACGGCAACCCCAGTTCCATGCATTTCTTCGGCGGCCAGGTGCAGGGCAAGGTCACCGAAGCACGGCAGCGCGTGGCGGATCTGTTGGGCGCTTCGCCGGAAGAGATCATCTTCACCGCCTGCGGCACCGAGAGTGACAACGCCGCCATCCGCTCGGCGCTGGAGGTCTTTCCCGACCGCCGGCATGTCATCACCAGCCGGGTCGAGCACCCGGCAGTCCTGACTCAATGCCGCAACCTGACCCAGAAAGGCTACCGGGTTACGGAAATCGGCGTGGACGGCGCCGGACGACTTGACATGGATGAGTACAAAGCCGCTGTTGACTCCGACACAGCGATAGTATCGCTTATGTGGGCCAACAATGAGACCGGCGTGATCTTCCCGGTGGAGGAAGCCGCCGCCATCGCCAAGTCCAAGGGGGCCCTGTTTCACAGTGATGCCGTGCAGGCCATTGGCAAGATCCCGATCAATATGGCCGATTCACAGATTGATATGCTTTCGCTCTCCGGCCACAAACTGCACGCCCCCAAGGGGATCGGCGTTCTGTATCTGCGGCGCGGCACGCCCTTCCGCCCCTTTCTGGTGGGCGGACACCAGGAGAAGAGCCGCCGGGCAGGCACCGAGAACGCCGCCGCGATCATCGCCCTGGGCAAGGCCTGCCAGCTGGCCGGTCAGCACATGGAGGCCGAGAATACGATTGTCAAGGCGCAGCGCGACCGTCTGCAGGACGCCCTGATGGCGGCCATTCCCAATGCCCGCATCAACGGCGGCGGGGCCGAGCGCCTGCCCAACACGACCTCGATCGCCTTCGAGTTTGTCGAGGGGGAGGCCATTCTGCTGCTGCTGTCCGAGCTGGGGATCTGCGCTTCCTCCGGCAGCGCCTGCACCTCCGGTTCGCTGGAACCGTCCCATGTCCTGCGTGCCATGGGGGTGCCCTTCACCTGTGCCCACGGCTCGATCCGCTTTTCGCTTTCGCGCTACACCACCGATGCCGAGATCGATACCGTTATCCGCGAGATGCCGTCGATCATCGCCCGTCTGCGGCAGATGTCCCCCTTCGGCAGAGAGCATTTGAAAGGTCAGGCCTGATCTTCTGATTCTGGTGGATTTTTAAAGGGCGGCCGTTTGGTCGCCCTTTGTTTTTGCTGGAGAATTGGAGGAAATCAGGTAGAATGTCCCGGCCCGCTCCTGTCAGGGATCGGATTCAATTCACCGGTGATGGAGACAGCCATGGAGCTAAAAATACCCGAAGTCGGCGAGTCGGTGCGCGAGGCGCTGCTGGCCAAGTGGTTCAAAAAAAACGGCGAGACGGTCAGAAAAGATGAACCGCTCTGTGAGATAGAAACCGACAAGATTACGCTGGACCTGAATGCCGATGTTGCCGGAACCCTCTCGATTGTGGTGCAGGAGGGCGCTACGGTGGCGGTCGGCACGCTGATCGGAACGATTACCGAAGCGGCTGCGGGTGTGGAAGCGGCTCTGGGCGCTGCATCGGCGCAGGCGGTGGAGAAGCTGTCCGCTTCGCCCTCTTCGCCGGAAGTGCGGCGCGAGATGCTGGAACACGGCATCAGCCCGGAGGAGGTGGCTGGAACTGGCAAGGGGGGGCGCATCACGCTGGACGATCTGTTTGCCCGCATCGAGGAGCGCGCCAAACAGCCGCCGGCCGCGCGTCCGCTGGCCGACAAAAAAACGACGCCACTGCCGGTGCCCCCGCCTGTCCAGTCGCAGCCGGTTTCCCGGCCGGTGGTTGCGGAGCCGGCCGCGCCGATTCCGGAGCCCGCTCCGGCACCTGTCGTGCGGAGCGAAGAGGCCCCGGCTTATAGCTCTGCCCGTGAGGAGCGCCGCCCCATGTCGCCCATCCGCAAGCGGATTGCCGCACGTCTGCTGGCGGCCCGCCAGCAGACCGCCATGCTGACGACCTTCAATGAAGCTGATCTGACTCGCGTCAAGGCGCTGCGCAGCAGCCACCGCGAGCATTTTATGCAGCGTCACGGTGTCGCGCTGGGTTTGATGCCCTTTTTCGTCAAGGCCTGTGTCGAGGCGCTGAAGGAATTCCCGATGGTCAACGCCAGCATTGACGGCGATGATATCGTGCTGCACAACTTCTACGACATCGGCATCGCCATCGGCGCCGAAAAGGGGCTGGTGGTGCCGATCCTGCGTAATGCCGATCGTATGAAACTGTATGAGATCGATCAGGCGATTGCCGGCTTTTCCGAAAAGATCAAGACTAATCGTCTGGCGATAACCGATCTGGAAGGGGGTACCTTCAGCATCAGCAACGGTGGCGTTTACGGTTCGATGCTCTCGACCCCGATCCTCAATCCGCCCCAGAGCGCTGTGCTGGGAATGCATGCCATCCAGGACCGCCCGGTGGTGCGCGATGGACAGATCGTGATCCGCCCGATGATGTACCTGGCCCTGTCCTACGACCACCGCATCATCGATGGCCGCGAGGCGGTGGGTTTCCTGAAGAGGGTCAAGGAGTATATCGAGCAGCCGGAAGAACTGTTGCTGGAAGGGTAATTGAAATGTAGGGGCAACCCCGCGTGGTTGCCCTGTCTTTGGTCGGTTTTGTGGTTGCCTGTTTTCGGGCGGCCACATGGGGCCGCCCCTACGGAGGATACGAATATGCCGGAAACAAATACGTATGATCTGATCGTGATCGGCGCCGGGCCGGGCGGTTATGTGGCCGCCATCCGGGCCACCCAGCTGGGGATGAAGGTGGCGCTGGTGGAGAAGCGCGCCACCCTGGGCGGGGTCTGTCTCAACGAAGGCTGCATTCCCAGCAAGGCCCTGCTGGATTCCAGCGAGCTGTTCGCGCAGGCACGGGACAAGTTTGCCCTGCATGGCATTGCCATCGACCCGCCGCGCCTGGATCTGGCTGCGATGATGCTGCGCAAGAATGATGTTGTCGGCAAGCTGACCGACGGGATCGCCTATCTGATCAAAAAGAACGGCATCCAGCGGATCCATGGCACAGCGGTTTTGAAAGGAGCTGCTGCCGATGGGCTGCAGCAGGTCGAGGTCGTGCCGGCCGGAGGACAGCAGAGCCTGCTGGACAGCCCGGCCGAGGCGCAGATTCTGACCGCCCCCCGGCTTCTGCTGGCCAGCGGCAGCGAAGCGGCCGGACTGTCCGGGATCCCCTTTGACGGCCAGGTCGTGGTCAGTGCCCGGGAGGCGCTCTCCTTTGACAAGCTGCCGGAGCATCTGATCGTGGCCGGCGGCGGCTACATCGGGCTGGAATTGGGTTCGGTCTGGCGCCGGCTGGGAGTCAAGGTGACGGTGATGGAGATGCTGCCCCAGATTCTGCCGAACATGGATCGGCAGCTGTCGGACGCCCTTTACCGCTCACTGCGCAAGCAGGGCATCCAGTTCAAACTCGGCACCCGCATTATCGGGGTGCGCCGGATCGGTTCCAAGGCAATTGTGGAATACAACGACGGTACCGGCAGCGAAGAGATGGATTGCGACAAGGTGCTGGTGGCGGTCGGCCGCCGTCCGTTGACCGCCGGACTGGGGTTGGAAGAGCTGGGGATCAGACTGGATTGGCAGGGCAGGGCTGTTATCGACCGCGACTACCAGACCTCTCTGCCCGGCATCTACGCCATCGGCGACCTGGTTCCGGGTCCGATGCTGGCTCACAAGGCCTCCCAGGAAGCGGCGGTCTGCGTGGAGCGCATGGCCGGACAGCAGGCGGAAGTCGAGTACGACTATATTCCCGGTGTCTGCTACACCTGGCCCGAGGCCGCCAGCGTGGGGCAGACTGAAGAGCAGCTCAAGCAGGCTTCAACTCCCTATCGCAGCGGCCGCTTCAATTTTGCCGCCCTGGGGAGGGCGCGCTGCCTGGACGAAAGCGAAGGTTTCGTCAAGATTCTAGCCCATCAGGAGACGGACCGTGTGCTCGGTGTGCATATCATCGGCCCGCGAGCCTCGGAGCTGATTGCCGAGGCGGCCACCGTGATGAGTTTCGACGGCACGGCCCGCGACATCGCCCTGATGTGCCATGCCCATCCGACCCTGTCGGAGGCGATCAGGGAGGCGGCCTTGGATCTGCACAAGGAGGCGATTCACGCCTGAGTGGTGTTGTTCAGATCCTGCCTGATAAGCGCCTCCAGAGATTCGTCGTACATGGCCCGGCGGCAATCGACGCCGTCGATAGCGCCGGTTTTCAAGCGGCGGAAGAAGCGGCAGCCGCCGAAACAGAGCGGCAGATAGGCGCACTCCAGGCACTCCTCGTTTTTCCATAGCTCCAGGTTGTGGGACTGGCTGTAATCGCCTATCCCCTCGGCCAGGCTGCCGACCCGCAAATCCTCCTGCCCCATGAAGACCGGGCATTTGTAAATACTGCCGTCGTAGCCCACCACCAGATCGTTGTTGAACTCGATCATGCAGGCGCCCGGTTTGATCTTGGCCACCGGAAAGCCGCGCTTGATGACCTCGCCGCGCAGGAACACTCCCGCCTCAATCGCCCAGGGTTCGGCGCTGCAGGCGCAGGCCGATCCGTGATTGCCGGCCAGGCTGCCGTCGGACTTGGGCATGATCGGCGAGAAGGAAACTTCCTTCAAGCGGGCCGGCTCAATGCCCCGTTCGATCAACAGATCCAGCAGTTCCGGAAAGCGGTGGTAGTTGTCGCGGGTGTAGTTGCCCCCCAGATCGACCGGCGCCACCTTGTGGATCGCCAGCAGGTTGGCGCTGATCCGGTCGAAACTTCCCTTGCCGGAGACAAAGGGGCGCTGGTGGTCGTGTACATCCGGCGGACCGTCGATGGTCAGGCGGATCACCGCCAGGCCCAGCGGCAGCAGCTGATGCACGACCGCCGGCGTCAGCAGCACGCCGTTGGTGAAGATGTTGAAAGAGAATGTTACCGAATGGTTTGCGGCGGCCACGGCCAGACGCGTGGCGATGTTTTTCAACAGATCAAGCTCCAGCAGTGCTTCGCCGCCGTAAAATTCCACGCTCACATCCAACCCTTCGGCCATGCGCTCCGTCAGGCGTTGCACCAGCAGATCGGCGGTTGCGCTACTCATCACGAAATCTCCCCGGAAGGGGTCCTCGAAACAGTAAGGGCAGGCCAGGTTGCACTTCAGGGTCAGGGTCACCTTGGCGGACAGGCGGCGGCTGGTGCTGTTGAGCGTGTCAAACGTGGCCAGCATCTCTTCCCGTTCCCTGTCCCGGTCAGGCACCAGCACCCCCAGGCGGGTCAGGGTGGCGCGTTCATCCCCGGACAGCCCGGCGCCTTTGAATATCCTGCCCCACAGTGAGTCGGAAATTTCCATCACCGCACAGCGCCGGGTGGCGATCAGCAGCATGCGGCCCGGTTTTTCCGGGCAGGGGTAGGTTTTCAGATAGCGGGACAGCGGCATGGGGACTCCTTGGCAGAAAAGGTGGATCGTGTCAGTTATATGACGTATATTTTGTTTGGTTGCGATTGTGCTGTTGTGGTGTGATATGGCTCTGGCATTGTTTTTAAGCAGTGGTGGTATCGCCAACAATATCTGTGTGTATCAGTTAAAAAGCGTAGCGAGGAGTTTTCTCCCCGCTTGACTGATTCTACGATTTTGTGATACTGCCTGTACAGCAAGCCGCAACAAAACCTGCCTCTACGCCTTCCTGCAGCACGATCAGTTCTTCACGCATTTCGATCACCCCCTTTGCACACAGATAATTAAATGGACAAGCCGGCATTATTTTGTTAATGAGAAGCACGAACAATGCCATGACAACTTTTGATCGCCTGCATAGCCTCCGGGTATTTCTCGCCACTCTCTGTCTGGGAGTGTGTCTCTCGCCGTGTCTGGCATGGAGCGAGAGCGGCCTTGACAGCGTTGACAGTCTTGATCTTGAAAATGCCTGGCAGGATTCGACTGTTACTAGCTCCCGCTTCCCCCGCCCTGCTTCAAAAATAGCCGAAAACGTCACCGTCATCACCGCTGCCGATATCGAACGCCTGAATGCCCATACCCTGGTCGAGGTGCTGCAGACGGTTCCCGGCATTCAGCTTGACTACCTGCGCACGCCGACCAACTACAGCTTTTTCAATATTCAGGGCGCGCTTAATACGACCGTGTTGGTGCTGGTGGATGGCATCCGCCAAAATGATTATCAGGGGAACCTTGCTTTCGTCGGTAATATCACGGTTCAGCAGATCGAACGGGTCGAGATCGTCAAGGGGGCTGCTTCCACTGCCTGGGGTTCGGCTCTGGGGGGGTGGTCAATGTTGTCACCAAATCGCCCAATCCGGAGCGCATGGCCAGCGGAATGGTCTCCGGCTCAATCGGATCCCGCTACACCGCCGACAGCCGGGCTGAATTAAGCGGGACGCTGGACAAATTTGGCTATTACCTGACCGCCGGCAATTTCCGCTCCGATGGTTTTAACCCTGGCACAGCCGCCAATGTCAACAACATCAGCGGCAAGCTTTCCTATGACCTTCCCGGCAATGGCACGGTTACCGCCGGCATCCGGCATCTGAATAACCACTACAATGTTGATGAAGGTGATTTGGCACGGTATGGCGGACCTTTCGGCGATAGCGTGAAAAACAGGCGCACCAACGGTTTTCTCAAATTCTCCCAACCGCTGGGCAATCAGCTGCGTCTGGAGTTGGACGGTTACTTTACCAGCCTGAATGATCACACTTTCTCTTGGTACGCTGACGACCGCCAGTACTGGGATGTGGCCAACAACGAGAAAACCCGCGGTGTTAATGCCCGCCTGAACTGGGGTGACGCCCAGCGCAATCTGGTTGTGGGGGCCGAGTACGGGCACGTCGGCGCCCGTTATGGTTATCAGGGCGTTACCGACAGCATGGGCAGTTTGAGCGATATTATTCATGACAAGGCCTGGGATCAGTGGTCGGTCTATGCCAACGGCGCCTATAGCATTGGCAACCTGACCCTCCTCCCTGGCATCCGCCACGATATCACCGGCCAGGCAGGCGACAATACCAGCTACTCCCTGGGCCTCACCTACCAACTCATGCCGGACCTTACCCTGCGCACCTATGCCGCCAGCGGCTACTCCCTGCCGCAGGTCTTTACGGGGAACACGAAACCCCAGAAGGTTAAAACCATTCAGGCCGGCTTTGAAACCTCCCGAATTCCCTACCTGTGGCTGAAAGGCACCTATTTCTACAACGCCATTCGTCATGGTGAATCGGCGGGTGTTGATCCGACCGTCACCGACCAGAACCGTCAGGGTTTTGAGGTGGAACTGCGCACGGTGCCGGTTTTCGGTTTCTCCGTGACCAGTGGTTATACCTACCTGGCGGCGGAAGATAACGATACTGAAAGGCGCCTCTATTCCAACAGCCGGCAGAGCGTTCCGCCTCATACTGTCAAACTGAAGCTGAATTATGACAATCCTGACTGGGGTTTTCGCGGCACGCTGACCGGCAACTACGTCTGGTGGAACGAAGACCCCGATTATTGGGCAACCATGTCCGACAAGGGGATGCTCTGGGACCTGCACCTGAACTGGAAGCCGTTCCGCAAGCACGACCTGGCGCCGGAACTGTTTTTCACCGGCCACAATCTGTTCAACGGCAACCAGACAACCAATGTTGAAATCTTTAGTTCTGCGCCACGCTGGTTCGAAGGCGGAGTGAGGGTGAGGTTCTGATGAGACGCCTTATTCTCCTCATAATCGCCCTGGCGACCCTGCTGCCGAATCTGGCAATGGCCTATGACGTGCTGATCCTGCAGAGCCGGCGCGACCCGTCCTACGACGAGGTGCTGAAAGGCTTCCGCTTCGAGCAGAAATCTTCGCTGCGCATGCTGGTGCTGGCCGACTACGCCGAGGTGGACGTGGTTCGCATCGTTCGCGAAGATCATCCCCGTCTGATCCTGGCGATCGGCGACGCGGCCCTGAAAGAAGCCCGCAAGATCCGCACCACGCCGGTGCTGGCTCTGATGACCCTGGCTGTCCCGGCCCAGACCGCCAATCAGCCCAACCTGACCGGCATCAGCATGTTTGCGTCTCCGGAGAAGTATGTGGAGCTGTTCCGGAGTATGAAGGCCCACCGGGTGGGCGTGATTTATAACCCGGCCCGCAGCGGATGGTATCTGAAGCAGGCCCGTCAGGCGGCCGAGCAGGCCGGTATCGAACTGGTCGTGCGTGACGTGGCCACCTCCCGTGAAACGCCGGAGCAGCTGGCCTCGCTGGCCGGCAAGGTCGATGCGCTCTGGATGCTGCCGGACGCCACCGCTCTGACCCGTGACAGCGCCGAGTCTTATTTCAACTTCGGGCAGCAAAATTCCATTCCGGTAATCTCTTTCTCCGGCAGTTACCTGCCTCTGGGGGCCGCGGCGGCGCTGGAAATAGACCGCTACGCGCTGGGGCGTCAAGCGGACAGCCTGGCGGCACAAATCCTCTCCGGCCAAAAGATCGAACAGCCGGCAGTCTGGCCATCCAGAGCCGCATTGAAAAGAAACAGCACGGTGCTGCAGCGTCTGGGGATCGAGACCAGGCTGGTAAACATCACCGACTGACCGAAGTCCCGGGAGAGGCAGCCGGCGGCTGCCACTGCTGACCCATTTCGAATAAAGGCCATGTCCGATCAGGATATGGCCTTTATTCGTGAACTGCCCTGCGACGATTTTGCTTTTCAAATCTTCTTTTTCCGCTAAACTTGCCCTGTCGCTTTATTAACGATCGTTAGATAACGCTCCATCAGGGGGATGCCATGCAAAAAAATCTGACCACCAAGATTCTTGAGGCCCATCTGGTTGAAGGGGAATTGATCGCCGGCCGGGAAATATCGATCAAGATCGACCACACCCTGCTGCAGGACGCCACCGGTACCATGGCGATGCTGGAGTTTATCGCCATGGGGCTGCCACGGGTCAAGGTCGATCTGGCGGCCCAGTATATCGATCACAACCTGCTGCAGACCGATTACAAGAACGCCGACGACCATGCCTTTCTGACCTCGGCGGCCATGAAATTCGGCGTGCATCTCTCCCGGCCGGGCAACGGCATCTCGCATCAGGTCCATCTGGAGCGCTTCGGCAAGCCGGGGCTGACTCTGCTGGGAGCCGATTCCCATACTCCCACGGCGGCCGGTCTGGCGATGCTGGCCATCGGCGCCGGCGGCCTGGATGTGGCCCTGGCCATGGCCGGGCACCCCTTTAATCTCCCCTGTCCGAAAGTCTTGGGGGTCAAGTTGACCGGTCGGCTGCCGGAGTGGGTTTCGGGCAAGGATGTCATCCTGGAGCTGCTGCGCCGGCACACCGTCAAGGGGGGCGTCGGCAGGGTGATCGAGTATTACGGCCCGGGTGTGGAAACCCTTTCGGTCACCGACCGCGCCACGATCGGCAACATGGGGGCCGAGCTGGGGGCCACCTCGTCGATTTTTCCTTCTGACGAACGTACGCGCCAGTTTCTGGTTTCCCAAGGGCGCGGCGAGGGGTGGCAGCCGCTGGCCGCCGACCAGGGGGCAATCTACGACCAGTACGATGAAATTGATTTGTCGGCCCTGGAGCCGTTGATCGCCTGCCCTTCGTCGCCCGATAATGTCGTTTCGGTGCGCGAGGTCGAGGGAACCAAGGTTGATCAGGTTATCGTCGGCAGTTCGGTCAACTCATCCTACCGCGATCTGATGACTGTCTGCCGGATTATGGAAGGGCAGCGGGTTGCGCCGGGAGTGCATTTCCATGTTAATCCGGGCAGCCGTCAGGCACTGGAGAATGTTGCCCAGGACGGCGGCGTACTTATGTTGCTGATGGCCGGTATCAGCATCCATCAATCCGGCTGTCTGGGGTGTATCGGCATGGGGCAGGCCCCTGGCACGGATCAGGTCTCCTTGCGCACCTTCCCGCGCAATTTTCCCGGCCGAAGCGGCACCAAGGGGGATCAGGTCTATCTCTGCTCGCCGGAAACTGCCGCGGCGGCCGGCATTTATGGTGTGATTACCGATCCGCGCAAGCTGGGACAGATCAAATCCTATCCGGCGGTCCAGAATCCAGAAAAGTATCTGCTGGACGATTCCGGCATCATCTTCCCGCTGGAGGACAGTTCAGATGTACAGATCAAGACCGGCCCCAACATCGTGCCGTTCCCAGATTTCGAGGAACTGCCCGACTCCCTGCAGGCTGCTGTTGTCATCAAGTTGGGCGATAATATCACCACCGATCATATCATGCCGGCCGGCAACAAGGTACTGCCGCTGCGCAGCAATATTCCAGCCATCAGCGAGCATGTCTTCGAGCAGGTCGATGCCGAGTTTCCGGCCCGGGCCCGGACGACCGGGAACGGCGTCGTTGTGGCCGGCGAGAACTACGGCCAGGGTTCATCCCGCGAGCATGCCGCCATTGCGCCCCGCTATCTGGGCATTCGGGCCAAGATCGTCAAGAGCTTTGCCCGTATTCACAAGGCCAACCTGGTTAATTTCGGCATCCTGCCACTGATCTTCAAAAATCCGGATGATCTGGAACTGTTGCAGCCGGGTGTTCAGGTTGCATTTCCGGGAGTGCGGCAGCTGATCGAGAGCGGAGCGGTTGAAATTCCGCTGCTTGTTGACGGACGGGAAATCACCACCCTGCTGGAGGTCTCCGACCGTCAGCGCCGGGAGCTTCTGGCGGGTGGCACGCTGAATTACGTTAAGAAAAATCAAGCTTGAAGGAGCTGTAATGACACGATCTACCCGTAAAACGAAAATTGTGGCTACCGTCGGTCCGGTCAGTTCATCGCCGGAAATGATTCAGAAGCTGATCAAGGCCGGCGTCGATATCTTTCGACTTAATTTTTCCCATGGCGAAAACTCGCAAAAGCTGGAGCTGATTCAGGTCATTCGCCAGGCATCGGACAAGGTGGGCAGTCAGGTCGGTATTCTGGCCGATCTGCAGGGGCCGAAGATCAGGACCGGCAAGATGGCCGGGGAGGGGATGACACTGGTCAAGGGACAGTCAGTGGTCATCACGACCGATGACGTGCTGGGCGCTGATGGCATCATTCCGACGATTTATCATTCTCTGCCTCGGGATGTGCAGCCCGGTTCCCGAATTCTGCTGGATGACGGGCTGCTGGAGTTGAAGGTGCTGGCGATCGAGGGCGAGCGGGTGCGCTGCCAGGTCATTAACGGCGGTCTGCTCAAGAACAACAAGGGTATCAATCTGCCGGGAGTCAATGTTTCGGCCCCCTGTCTGACGAAAAAGGATCTGGTTGACCTGGATTTTGCACTGGAGGCGGGGGTTGATTTTGTGGCCCTTTCGTTTGTGCGTACCGCCGGGGATATTGAGGAGATCAAGCAGATTATAGCTGCCAAGGGTAAAGATACGCCGGTTGTGGCCAAAATCGAGAAACCGGAGGCGCTGCGCAATTTCAAGAAGATTCTGGAAGTCACCGATGCCGTCATGGTGGCGCGTGGCGATCTGGGAGTCGAGATCGAGCCGGAAAAGGTGCCGATCCATCAGAAAATCATCATCCAGGCCTGCAACCGGGCAGGCAAGCCGGTCATTACTGCAACCCAGATGCTGGACTCGATGATCCGCAATCCACGTCCGACTCGGGCCGAAACGTCCGACGTCGCCAATGCCATCCTTGATGGCACCGATGCTATCATGCTTTCGGCAGAAACCGCCTCGGGCGATTATCCGGTTGAGTCGGTCGAGACTATGGTCCGGATTGCCAAAGACGTGGAAAGCACCGATTTTATCGCACGGGACGTTCCGGATGGTCTGGCGAGTACGGTTGCCCAGGCGGTGGCGGAATCATCCTGCCGCACGGCCAGTTCCCTGAAGGCCCGGGCAATCGTCGTCTTTACCCGTTCCGGCAGCACTGCGGCACTGATTTCGGCCTTTCGTCCCTCCACCCCGATCATCGCCTTTACCGCATCACTGCATATCCGCCGCCGCCTTTCGATCTATTGGGGCGTGCATTGCACCGGCGTCGGTATCATGGAAAATACCGATCAGCAGATCCATGAGGTCGAACAGAAACTGTTGTCTTCCGGTTTCCGCTATGGTGATCTGGTGGTCATTACCATGGGGATTCCGATTGAAACGCGCGGTTCGACCAATCTGATGAAAGTCCACAAACTTGGAACACACGGGTTTCACGAGATATTTGAAAGTTAGTCGAAAATATTTTTATCCTAGTTGATTTTTCTTTTGACAATTATAAAAAGTATATGATAGAAGACGAGTCCCTTTTGCGACAGAAGCTTTGTCGAGAGGGGGGTTTGCAGTAAAAAGCGCGGTGTCGGAAAAAAGTTATTGACACGGCGGTCTGATTTGAGTATGTTGTTCGTCTGTTTGCAGCGCTGGATTTTTCGGCGCGGATCTGGTCTTTGAAAACCGAATAGCAGCGACAAGTGATTGTAGTAAAGAATTGTCAGTAAGTTATTGAGTTACAAACTTTCAGTATAAACTGGAG
>JAJZRX010000060.1 GCA_021850095.1 Deltaproteobacteria bacterium | reverse complement strand
ATGCCCCCGCTGGAATTGAAGGAGGAGGAACTCCTGCCTGACCGGGGAACCGGCCGCTATCGCCAGGGGCTGGAGTGGGCCAAAAAGCAGGGCATCCGCTATGCCGTCAGCGGTACGGTCACCGAATGGCGCTACAAGGTCGGCCTGGACGGTGAGCCGGTGGCCGGCATGACCCTGCTGCTGCTGGAGTTGCCGGAAGGCAAGGTGCTCTGGAGCGGCAGCGCCGGCCGCAGCGGCTGGAGCCGCGATGCGGTCAGCTCGGTGGCCCAGCAGCTGCTGCAGTCGCTGGTGGATAAGATGCCGATTCAGGAAACCGGCGGCCCGTCAAAATGAAGCCGCGTTTCAGAGTAGTTCAGATCGGCCCGCTGCCTGACCTGTCTGCCCGCCGTCTTCTGCCGCTTGTTCTGGCGGCAATCATCGGGCTGTCAGCCGGCTGCAGCAAGGAGACCCTGAATGGTTCCGATGCACCCGGAGGCCAACAGCCGCCTCCGGCAGGCCCGGACCCCAACAGCGGCCTGAACGTGCGCCAGAAGGCGGCCGATGCCCACTCCTACGCCATCACCTACGGCGCGCTGGAGCCGGCGGTTATCGAAACCCTGAAAACCTATCCGCTGGTGATCGTGCATCCCTACAACGGCAATATCACCCGGGAGCAGATCATGCGGGTCAAAGAGGGGGTCAAGCCGGATGATCCGGCCGACAATGCCGTGGTGCTCTGCTACATCTCCATCGGTGAAGATTCGCGAACCTTCGAGCTCAATGACGCGCAGATGAAGGCGGACCCCCGCTTTGCGGGGGACGGCAGCGGTCCGGTCATTGATCCGCGCGGCGCCGGCGCGGGTGGCAGATCCCTGAAGGGGATAGATCCCAAAGGCACTCCCACACATCGTGGTTTCGCCTCCTATTATCTGAACGACAACGCCGTGAACTGCAAGGGGGCTCCCGACGGCAGCCCGGACATCAACCCCTACTTCAAGGCCCGCTTCGTCAACGCGGGAGATCCGGCCTGGTATCAGGTTGTGCATGATATGACCATGAACAGAGCCAATCACACCCCGCCGGGACTGAAGGAGATGCTGACCGATTCCTACGGCCGCAGTCTGGGATGCGACGGGGTCTTTCTGGACACGATCGACACCGCCGCGCCCAATGCCTATACCGGAAACATCTGCTCCGACAGCGTCAACTACACCAATTCGGAATGGACCGCGCAGGGTTTTACCAACTTCATCAAGCAGCTGCGGGCCGACTACCCGGACAAGGTCATTCTCCAGAACCGGGGGCTGTTCTTTTTCGATCCGCGCCTGGCGCACTACGAGGTTTCAGCCCGGGGAACCATCGACCTCGGTTATTTTGAGAGCTACTACCTGGACAACAATTCCGACACAGTCATATCGCCCTATTTCTTCGACAACAAATACAACTACGCACCCAAAATCATGGCCGAGGCCAATCGCCCGGACGGCTTCAAGGTGTTGTCACTGGGGTATGCCAACGGCTTCGATGCCCCCAAGCCCGGGATCGACATCAGGACATTGCTGGGACAGTCACAGCGTGGCTTTGACACCTTGATGGCCGATCTGAAGGAAGCCCAAGAGGTCGGCTTCACCCCCTACATCACCTCCGCCTCAGTCGACTTCATGAACTCGTTCGTCAAGGACAATACTTCCCTGACCGACAGCACAGCACCCAAATGGTCCAGCGTCTACAACGCCAGCTATGATCCGCCGCTGCCGCTGACACCCCGGGTGGGGATCCAGAAAGCGCAGAAGTCAGGCCCCGGCAGCGTCACTCTCTCCTGGGATGTGGCTCTGGACATGAACCGGGTTCATTATGTGCTCTATTACCAGACCACTGATACACCTTTCAGTTTTGCAACCGCCATCAGGCAAATCCTCATGCCATCTGTCGGCGACGGCTACAATCAGGTCTGGAACACTCCCGTTCCCAGCCAGGCCTTGAGCGGAGTGTATCCCTACCAGCAGACCATCAGCGGCCTGCAGACCGGCAGAACCTACCGCTTCGTCATCCGGGCCGTGGATTCGGTCGGCAACGAAGACGGCAATACAAACTTTATCGAGGTAGCCCTCTGATGAATCAGACAGACTCCGATCAGAGCCGTTTCCAGAAAGCCGTGCCCTGGTTCGAAACCGTCGGCATCACCCTGCTGGCGCCGGCCATCGGCGCCCTTCTGGACAGCAGCGACCCGTTTTTCCTCAAGGCGCCTTTTCCCTGGCTCTGGTTCGGCCCCCTGCTGGTGGCCCTGCGCTACGGTATTGCCAAGGCGCTGATCTCGGTTTCGCTGCTGGCCCTGCTCTGGCTGGGGCTGTCCTGGAAGGGGCTGATAGATAATGTCTTCCCGCTCAACGCCATGCTGGGGGGCGTACTGATGTCGCTGATCGCCGGGCAGTTCAGCAGCGTCTGGTCCAATCGCCTGCGGCGCTCCGACCAGCTCAGCCGCCATGCCACCGAGCGCTTCGAGCAGCTGTCGCGGGCCTACTTCATGGTGCGCCTTTCCCACGACCGCCTGGAGCAGAACCTGATCAGCCGCCCGGTGACCCTGCGCCAGGCTATGACCGAACTGCGCGGCCAAATCACAAAAAACGGGCCGATCCTTAACCCGGCCACCGCTGCCGGACTGATGTCGATCCTGGTCAATTACTGTGCGCTGGCCAGCGCCGCCCTTTACCCGGTCCAGTCGGGCAGCATCGGTGCGGAGCCCCTGGCCAGATGCGGCCAGGACACCCCCTGTCTGCCGGACGACCTGTTGCTGCGCTCGGCCATGGAATCGGGACACACGGCCTACCAATCGGCCGATCGCCTGCGGGAAGAGCAGCACAGCCGCTATCTGGTGGCGGCGCCCGTGCGCACCAGCTCCGGTAAACTGCTGGCGGTGCTGCTGGTTACGGATATGCCCTTCATGGCCCTGCACCGCGAAACGCTCCAGATCCTGGGAGTGCTGCTGGCCTACGCCGCTGACCACATCGAATCGGCCGATTCGGCCAGACAGCTGCTGATGGTCTACCCGGACTGCCCGACCGTGTTCGGTGCCGAACTCTTCAAGATGGTTCGTTTGCGGCGCGACCTGGACATCAACAGTGCCCTGGCTGTCATCAGTCTCGGGCCGCATCACCGGCAGGAAGAAATCTGCCTGATGCTGGAGCGACAGCTGCGGGGGTTGGACCATGGCTGGCGGCGCGACCTGGGCTGGGCGGTTCAGTTTGCGGTATTGATGCCGTTCGCCGGTCCGGCGGCCACCGAGGGGTATCTGGCTCGCCTGGGGGCCATGCTGCGTAAGCAGTTCCACCTTGGGCTGGAGGGTGAGGGGATCTCCTGCCGCTTCGCTTTTCTGACAGCCGAGGATCCGCTATTGCAGCTGTCCGAGCTGCTGGCGGAGGAGCAATGAGCGGCGTCAAGCTCTTCATATTCGCCCTGACCAGCGAATTGAGCGCACTGGCGGCCCTCTTCACCCCCCAGCCGCTTCTGCAGCAGGGCCTGGTTTTTCTGCTGGCCCACGCCCTGGCCTCGGGACTGTTTTCGCTGCTTTTGACCGGCGTCTTCCCAAAACGCTTTCAGCCGCAGAAAAAAGGGCTGCTGGCGCTCTTCTTCTGCTTTGCCTTCTTTGTGCCGCTTTTCGGAGCGCTGGCAATCATGATCACGCTGGTTTATTTCAAGACTTTTCTCTATGTGGGCGAACGGGATGAATTTTTCAGCGTTCCACTGCCCCCTTTCATGCAGGAGGCCAGCGGCATGGCGGCCGGGATGGGCGAAGGGGGGGCCTGGTCCCGACTGCGCACGGTCGCTCTCCCCAAGGAAGAAAGGCTGAAAGCGCTGATGGCGGTCGGAGCGGGACGCGGCATGAACAGCAGCCGATTCCTGCAGCTGGCCACTGGCGACAGCGACGATGAAATCCGTCTGTTGGCATTCAATCTCTGCGAACGGCATGAGCAGAAGATCAATCAGGCCATAACGACGGCCCTGGAGGGCTTGAAAACGGCCGAGACTCCGCTGGAGCGGGCCGTTTTCTACCGCTCCCTGGCTTTTTCCTATTGGGAACTGATCTATAACGCCCTGTCACAGGACGAACTGCGGGCCTTTTTCATCGAGCAGTCCCTCAAATATGCCCGCCAGGCACAGGAAATCGAAGACGACGACCCGTCCCTCTCGATTCTGCTGGGCAAAATCCATCTGATGCGCCATGAGCATGACCAGGCCGGCGACGCCATCCGCGAGGCCCTGAAAAACGGAGCGGCCACCTCGCAGGTAATTCCGTATCTGGCGGAACTGGCCTTTTTGAAGCGCGACTTCAGCACGGTGAAGAGCATTCTGGCCCAGGACACGACCCTGCGGCTCAAACCGGGCATCGGCCCGGTGGCGCACTTCTGGAGGGCATCCAATGTCCGCTAATCTGCCGACCGCACAACAGGTTGACGTCATGCTGCTTCTGGAAGGCACCTTTCCCTATGTCAGTGGCGGCGTTTCCAGCTGGGTCAACCAGATCGTGCGGGGTATCCCGGAACTGACCTTCGGCGGCGTCTTTATCGGCAGTTCCCCCGGCGATTATGACGGCTTCAAGTACGAACTGCCGGACAACTTCAAACACCTTCAGGTCCATTACCTGCATGGCCAGCAGCCCAATCCCCCCATAACGCCGACACCCGGTGACAAGAAGGGCTTTGAAACCCTGCGCCGCCTGCACGGCTGGTTTGCCAATCCCTGCCCGGACGGGCTTCCCGACGAGTTCAAACAGGCCTCCTTTTATAACCGCCCCAGCGGGGGTGTGGACTACAAGCAGTTTCTGTATTCCGAGCACTCCTGGAAGTTTTTGACGGAGATGTACCAGGAACGCTGCAGCGACCCCTCCTTCGTTGACTATTTCTGGACCGTCAGAAACATGCACGCGCCGATCTGGCAACTGGCGGAGATCGCCGAGAAACTGATTCCGGCCGGGATGTATCATACGGTTTCAACCGGCTATGCCGGTTTCCTGGGGGGACTGCTGCACCATCACACCGGCCGGCCGCTGCTGCTCTCCGAGCATGGCATTTACACCAAGGAACGACGCATCGACATCTTCAACAATGACTGGATCCGCGACAACCGCAATGCCCTGCAGCGTTCGCAAACCGAAATCAGCTATTTTCGTGATCTCTGGATCCGTTTTTATGAGACGATCGGACGCTTTTGCTACGACGCCTCCGGCACGATCGTATCCTTGTACGAAGGCGCCCGTCAGCGGGAGATCCTGGACGGAGCACCGCCCGAAAAAACGCGCGTGGTGCCCAACGGCATTGACCTGAACCGCTTCGCTCCCCTGCGCCGGGAGCGCCCGCAGCAGCCGCCGCAGGTGGTGGCACTGCTGGGAAGGGTCGTGCCGATCAAGGACATCAAGACTTTCATCAGGGCGCTCAGGATCATGATCAGCACACTGCCCGATCTGG
This sequence comes from Deltaproteobacteria bacterium, assembly GCA_021850095.1. Classification (GTDB taxonomy): domain Bacteria; phylum Desulfobacterota; class Desulfuromonadia; order Geobacterales; family Pseudopelobacteraceae; genus JACRCG01. The sequence goes on along the minus strand of JAJZRX010000060.1, from coordinate 15,457 downwards.
AGGGGTGGATCGTGGGGCCGGAGGGGGAGGATCCCGAATATGCCAGCGAGTGCCGGGCGCTCTGTGAGAGTCTGGAAATCAGCCACAAAGTCCGTTTTACCGGCTTTATGAATCCGGTCCAGCTTTTCCCGCAGATCGGCCTGCTGGCGCTCAGCTCGATCAGCGAAGGGCTGCCGCTGGTGGCGCTGGAGGGTTTTGCGGCCGGAGTGCCGCTGGTGGCCACCGACGTCGGTGCCTGCCGGCAGCTGGTGGAGGGGGGGCTGAATCAGGAAGATCGCGAACTGGGCTCGGCCGGCGGCGTGATTCCGATCAACAACCCCCAGGCCCTGGCCGAAGCCTGCCTGAAACTGCTCCGGGATCGTTCGGCCTGGGACGGTGCCCAGGCGGCAGCGGTGGCCCGAGTCGAGCGTTTTTATACTCAAAAACAGATGCTGGATCAGTACCGCCGGCTGTACGCCGAGCAGTCCGAATCGGTGGCCGGCGGCGAGCTGTTCCGAAAGATGCGGGACGAGTACCAGCAGCTGCAGCAGGGGGAGGCGGGCGCATGGCAGGAATAGGTTTTGAACTGCGCAAGCTGATGAAGGGCGAAAGCTACAGCTCCATGCTGCTGGCCTATACCTATGCCGGCGTCATCAGCTCCGGCCCCTGGGTACTCTCGATCATTGCGGTCATCCTGATCGGCATCATCTCACTGCCGACGGTTATGCCGCCGCTGCTGGTGGCGGTATTCCAGACCGTGGTGACCTACCTGATCGCCTTCAGCCTGATCCTGACCGGCCTGGTGCAGCTGGCCTTTACCCGCTATTCATCGGATCGGATCTTTGAAAAGAAGCACTACAGCCTGCTGCCCAACTTGAACGGCCTGCTGACGTTGGTTATCCTGGCCAGCGGACTGCTGGCCTACCCGCTGGGATTGATCGCTTTTCCAGAGCAGAGCCTGCTGTTCCGCCTGCTGTTCGCGGCAACCTTTGTCGTGCTCTGCTGTGTCTGGGTAACGGCCATCCTGCTGTCGGGACTGAAGGCCTACAAGGCGATCCTGCTGAATTTCGCCCTGGGCTACGGCACGGCCCTTTTGCTGGCTTTTCTGCTGCGCCACGGCAACCTGGAAGGGCTGCTGCTGGCTTTCCTGACCGGCCAGTTCGTGCTGCTGATGGGCATGCTGTATGTAATTTTCCAGGGCTACCGTTCCCGTTCCTTCATCGAATTCGACTTTCTCAAGCAGGGGCGTATGCACACATCCCTGATGCTGACCGGTCTGTTCTACAACCTGGGCATCTGGGCCGACAAGTTCGTGTTCTGGTTCCACCCCATGACCGGTTCACACGTCATCGGCCCTCTGCAGGCTTCGGAGGTCTACGACCTGCCGGTTTTTCTGGCCTACCTGGCGATCATACCGGGTATGGCGATCTTTCTGGTGCGGATGGAAACCGACTTTGTGGAGTATTATGACCGTTATTACGATGCGGTGCGGGAAGGCGGTACGCTGAACTACATCTACGAAATGAAGGATGAGATGGTGCGGACCGCGCGGGATGGCATCTACGACATCATCAAGATCCAGGGGATCACAACCATCGTTGTGCTGGTGATGGGGCCGCAGCTTCTGGCGCTGGCCCGCATACCCCAGATCCATTTTCCGCTGCTCTCGGTGCAGGTGGTTGCCGCCGGCCTGCAAGTGGTTTTTCTGGGACTGCTGAACGTTTTCTTTTACCTTGACCGCCGCAGGAGAGTACTGCTGCTGACCGGACTGTTTGCGGCTCTCAACCTGACGTTGACCATACTTTCGATTCAGCTGGGCCCTTACCTGTACGGCTACGGCTTCGCGCTGGCCCTGCTGATCAGCATCGCGGTCGGCATGGCGCTGCTGGATTACGACCTGGACCGCCTGGAATACGAAACTTTTATGCTGCAGTAAACTCTGATTCGCTTTATATATCAGGCGTGATTATTTTTTGTTGCCGCAGACAAGGAGACCGACAATGCCGCATGACACGCTCAACGCCACCTTCCACCGGCTGGGTGAACTGTTACTGGAAGCGGGCATCATTTCCACGGAGCAGCTTGAAATCGCCCTCAAGCAGCAAAGCCATTGCGGCGAAAGGATCGGCTCGGTTCTGCTGCGACTGGGGTACATTGACACCGAAACGCTGCTGGAGTTCCTGCGCAAGTATTACGGCACCCCTTCCATCGACCTGTACAGCATTCACATCGCACCTTCGGTGCTGAACAGCTTGAGCTTCGAAAAGATGAAACGGCTGCAGGCGCTGCCGATTATCCCTTCCACCAAGGGGCTCTTCGTCGGCATGGTGGATCCCAACGACATCAAGGCGGTCAACGAACTGGAGTTCATCATCGGCAAGAAGATCGAACCGGTGGTTGTGCCCCATGTCCAGCTGGATGCGGTTTTCAGATTTATCGAAAAACGGGGGGGACGGCTGACGGAGACCCTCTCCGGGGCTGACGTGGAAAAAGAACAGCCGGACAAGGCCCTGCCGGATGCATTTGATCTGAAAAGGCTGATTGCACTGCTGATGAAGAACAACGCCTCCGACCTGCTGATCTCGGCCGGTGTGCCCCCCTGCCTGAAGCTCAATAACGAAATCGTTCGTCTGCCGGGCATGGATCTGACCCCGGCCGAGGTGGAACAGGGGGCCAAAGAGCTGATGACCGACCTGCAATGGCAGGAGTTCCTGGAAAAGGGCGAACTGGACTTCGGCCTTTCCAATCCCACGGTCGGACGTTTCCGGGTCAATGCTTATCGGCAGCGCGGCTCCATATCCCTGGCAATCCGCAATATCGTCGAGAAAATCCCGACTATTTCCGACTGCGGCCTGCCGGAATGGATCGGTGAATTCATCATGCCCTCACAGGGACTGATCCTGATAACCGGGCCGACCGGCCACGGCAAGAGCACAACCCTGGCCGCACTGCTCAACCTGATCAACCTGAAGCGCAAGTGCAATATCATCACCATCGAGGATCCGATCGAATTTCTGCACAAACACAAGATGAGCAATATCAATCAACGGGAAGTGGGCCGGGACACCCCCTCGTTCCATGAAGGCTTGAGTCACATCTTCCGTCAGGCGCCGGACGTGATCATGATCGGAGAGATGCGCGACGTGGAGAGCTTTGAAATTGCCTTGCGGGCGGCTGAAACCGGCCACCTGGTGGTCAGCACCATGCACGCCAACTCCAGCACCATCGCCATTGAGCGGATTATCGAAATTTTCCCGCCCGAAAAGCAGCAACAGATGAGAATCCAGCTGGCGGAGGTTTTTCTGCTGATCTTCAACCAGCGCCTGATTGCCAAGGCAGACGGCACAGGAAGGGCGCTGGCGTATGAAAAGCTGGTCAACACCCCCCGCATCAGAAACATGATCAGGGAATCCAAGACCCACCATATCAGATCGGTTTTCCAGCATTTGGGAGATGAATTCCAGCCAATGGATGTTTCGCTGAACAACCTGGTCAAAAGCGGGGTCGTTACGGTGGAAGAAGCTGTCAAGTACAGTGAGAACCCGGCCCTGTTCAAGGATATGACCCACAAACGGCCATAACAGAAATCGCGATGGCTGCCTTGTTATCCTGATAACTGCAGTTCAATAACACGGAGAAACAGAGAACACAGAGAAATCTAAACACCTGAAGCTCATGAAACACATTCCACTCCGGTGTTACGAAAACAAAATTAGTTGGTTTTTAACATTTTGATTTTACTCTTTTTTCTCCGTGTCTCCGTGTCTCCGTGTTTAAATGATTTCAATAGAATCAGCCGATCTGCCGCAGTTTTCCATACAGCTGATCCAGGGTCAGATTACTCTCCGCCAACCTTCCGAAGGCATCATCGCCCGAACGGTACAGGTCAAAGCGCGGGCTGCGCTGGCCATCTTCGGACCTGACCAGTCCGGAGGTGACAATCCCCACCTCAGCCAGCTGCGGCTGGGTGCAGGAGTTGGGACAGCCCGACAGCGCCCAGCTCAATCCCCGCCCGGCCGGCCCCATCCCCTCCAGCACGTTTGCGGCGATGTCCCTGGTCGACGACAATCCCGCCAGACAGAGATGACTGCCGGGACACACCCGCAGGCAGACCTCCCCACGGCTGAAACCGGCCTGTTCCAATGCGCCGGCCGCCCGGGCCGGATCGAGCGTCTGGTCAACATGGAAAGCAATATCCTGATCAACGGTTGCCACCAGAAAACCGCCTCCCCAGCGGTCGGCGAAATCTGCCAGCGCCAGCAGCTGATCGCTGGTCAGTTCCCCAGCCAACACGCCGGCAACGATCCGGCGCAGTCCGGCCGGCGGCAGCAGGTTTTCCGGCAGACCGGTCACCGGCGGCAGCTCTTCGACGGCAGAAGGTTCCTGTGCGACCAGGCGGCGGAATTCAGGTTCACCGATGGAGCCGACCAGGTGTTTCAGGCGCTTGCCGGGCGGTGTGTGGGCGGCATACACACGGGCGATGGCTTCGATCAGCGGGATGACGCGATTTTCACTGACCCCGCTTTCAAAGAGGAAACCGGGCTGCGGCTCCCGCCCCAGGCCGCCGGCCACAAACAGGTCGTAACGGGCAACACCGTCATGGCTTCCTGCCAGCAGCAGCCCCACATCCTGGATCAGATGCCGGCGGCTGGATGCATCCGCCTCGACACCGATCTTGAATTTCTTGGGCAAACGCTCAAAACGGGGGTTGGCGGTGAAGTGGCGATGGATCCGGCGGGCCAGAGTTTCCACCGTCGGAAAGCCGAGCGCCCCCTGACTGGCGCAGGTCACACCGCGCACCGCCCCGCCGCAGGCGCCCCGCGAGGTCAGCCCGGCGGCCAGCAGCGACCTTTTGACCTCTGCCAGATCGTTCTCCCTGATCCAGTGGATTTCCAGACTGCCGCGGGTCGTCAGGTGAATGTTCCCCTGCCCGAAGCGGGTGGAGAGCGCGGCCACCGCCCGGGCCTGTCCGGCCGAAATCACTCCGGCCGTCAGTTTGACCCGCTGCATGAAGAATCCTTCCTGACGCTGGCGGTAGATGCCGTCCAGCCGGTAATCGGAAACAGTGCTCGACATCAGACCCCCTCGAATAGCGGTGTGGAAAGATACCGCTCGGCGCCGTCCGGAAGGATGACTACAATGGTCTTGCCGGCAAATTCGTCCAGGTGAGCCAGCCTGACGGCGGCGGCAGCGGCGGCGCCGCAGGAGATGCCGACCAGCAGCCCCTCCTCTTTTGCCAGGCGCCTGGCAAACTCGATCGCCTCGGCGCTTTCCACCTGCTCGACCCGGTCGACGATCGAAATATCGAGCGTATCCGGTATGAATCCTGCCCCGATACCCTGAATCTTGTGCGGTCCCGGCTGGAGCGGTTTTCCGGCCAGATGCTGGCTGATGACCGGGCTTTCCTTCGGCTCAACCGCCACCGAAATGATCTGTTTCCCCTTGGTATGCTTGATATAGCGCGAGATGCCGCTGATGGTGCCGCCGGTTCCGACCCCGGCCACCACAACGTCTACCGCCCCGTCGGTGTCATGCCAGATCTCCGGCCCGGTGGTTTTCTCGTGAATCTCCGGATTGGCCGGATTCTTGAACTGCTGCGGCAGGAAATACTTATCCGGCTCGGCTGCCGCCATCTCTTCAGCCCGATTGATGGCCCCCTTCATCCCCTCGGCACCAGGGGTCAGGATCAGATTGGCCCCCAGGGCGGCCAGCACGCGGCGGCGCTCGATGCTCATCGTCTCGGGCATGGTCAGGGTCAGGGTGTAGCCGCGGGCGGCGGCGACATAGGCCAGGGCGATGCCGGTATTGCCGCTGGTCGGCTCGATTATCTCCACACCCGGCTTGAGAACGCCCCGTTTTTCAGCGTCCCAGATCATGTTGGCGCCGATGCGGCACTTGACCGAATAGGCCGGATTGCGGGCCTCGATCTTGGCCAGCACGATCGCCCTGGCGCCGGCCGTGACCCGGTTGAGCCTGACCAGCGGGGTGTTGCCGATTGATTGCGAATTGTCCTGGAATACGTTGCTCATGGTGCGTCTCCTTTCGTATGGGACTGCCGGATTTTGTTGCAATTCTGATGGATCTGTCATGCTACGCAGCTTCAATATCTATTATTTCTATAGATAAAGACATACTATGTCAAGAATTATTTTAGGGGTCGTTGCCAGCCTCCGGCCCGGCGCTAAAAATCACTCCCTCCGCCCCGCAAGCTGTGCTATACTGCCGCCAATTTGATGCAAAGGACATTTTCATGCTTATCCCGAACACCTCCCCCTCCTTCCTGCCGTGGGAGGACAGTCATCCCGCCCCGCTCTGGAGCGAGATCTTTGGCAATGACAACCCGCTGGCGCTGGAGATAGGCTGCGGAGTCGGCGATTTCATCGTGCAGATGGCCGCTCTGCACCCCGAACTCAACTTTATCGCAATTGACTTCTACAACAAGGGCTGCATAAAAACCTGTAAACGGGTCGACAAATCCAGCCTGACCAACGTAAAGATACTGCGGGCCGAGGCACGAAGTTTTATCGAATCCTGCATAGCGCAGAATTCGCTGCGGAAGGTCATCATAAACTGCCCCGACCCCTGGCCGAAATTGCGGCACAGAAAACGCCGTCTGGTCAACAGCGAGTTTGTTGCCTGGCTGTCAGGCTTCATGCAGCCGGGGGCCGGTTTCTATTTTGCGACCGATTTTGATGATTACGGCCTTGATGTGGCCCAGTTCATGGCCGTTCAGCCAGGTTTCGACAACCAGCTGGCGCCGGACACCTATCGGCATGCTCTGGCCGGCTATCCGATCTCGAAGTACATGAAGCGTTTTCTGGACGCCGGGCAGCAGATCTATTACGTCCATTACCGCAAACGTTAAACGGCTGGCCGGCAGAGGTAAAGGAGAGGGGCATGGAAGATTCGTCAAGCGATAAAAACTTCAGTTTTTTCAGACCGCGCGGCGCCACCATGCGGGGCGAGACCAGGGTCATCAAGCTGATCCTGATCAGCTGGCTGACGGCCATTGCCGGCACCCAGCTATACATCTACCTGCTGGAGCGCAATTACTCCGAACTGCTGCTGAATGAGCTGACCATCTTCAATCTGCCGGTTCACTTCTGGCTGACCGGCCAGTTTCTGCCGCTCTGGTTCATCATCCTCTGCATTATCTTCAACTTCTGGATGGATCGCCATTCGGCCCGCAAGCTGGAAGGGACGCTGCGCTTCCGGATCCGGCCGTCCGACGGGGAGGACGCCAGATGACAACCGGCACCGTACAGCTGCTGCCGCTGGCCATTGTGGCCGGCCTGTTTGCGCTTTTTATCATTTCCGGGCTGCGCACATCCAAAAACCAGGCCACCGAATACGGCTTCAGCGGCGGCTACAGCGGGCGGATCGGCATCGGCGCCTCCATCGCCAGCAACTGGATGAGCGCCGCCAGTTTCATGGGCCTGGCAGGCATGTTTTATCTGAAAGGCTATTTCGCCATGGCCTTTGTGGTCGGCTGGACCGGTGGCTATGTGCTGCTGCTGGTGCTGATGGCCACCCAGATCCGGCGTTTCGGCAAATTCACCGCCCCCGATTTCGTCGGTTTCCGCTATGAATCGGAAACCGCCCGCACCCTGGCGGCCCTGATCTCGATCGGCATTGCCATCATCTACAGCGTGGCCCAGTTTCGCGGCATCGCCCTGCTGGTCTCCTGGCTGTTCGGCATCGATTATATTCCGGCCGTGCTGGTCGGCGCATCGCTGGTGGTTTCCTTCGTGGTCGTCTCCGGCACGCTGGGGGTCGCCCGCAACCAGAAGCTGCAGTACTTCGTGCTGATCACGGCCTTTATCCTGCCGCTGATGCTCCTGACACGCAAACTGGGCTACTTCTGGATTCTGCCCCAGTTCGGTTACGGCACCGCCATCAGCGACCTGCAGCAGCAATTCGGCTTCAGCTGGTCGGATCCGTTTCTGGGCACCTCGCTTTTCCAATGGCTGGCGCTCTGCTTTACGCTGATGTTCGGAACCGCCGGCCTGCCGCACGTGCTTTCCCGCTTCTACATGGTGCCCGGCATCCGGGACGCCCGCTGGGGAGTGGTCTGGGGGCTGTTCTTTATTGCCCTGATCTACTGGTCGGCGCCGGTCTACGGTGTCCTGGCCCGCCTCTTCGAGGCCCGGGCCGGACTGCAGTTCAATGCCGGCGTGGCGGATGCGGCCGACATGGTCGTGCTGTCGGCGGCCGGCCTGGGCGGCCTGCCGCTGTGGACCATCGGCCTGCTGGCGGCCGGCGGTATCAGCGCCGCCTTTTCCACCACGGCCGGCCTGCTGATGACCGGATCGGCTTCATTCTCCTACGACATTTACCCGCGCCTGATCCGCCCCGATGCCTCCGAAGCCGACAAGGTCTTTGCCGCCAAAGGTTTTTTTCTGGTATTGGCCGCTATCGTCATGGTCCTGACACTGAAGCCCTGGGGCATGATCGCCGAGATTGCCGCCTTTGCTTTTGCCCTGGCCGGCAATACGATCTTTCCCGCTTTTCTGCTGGGAATCTGGTGGAGCCGGGCCAATGCGGCCGGCGCCATCAGCGGGATGCTGCTGGGAGTGCTGATCACCTTCGCGCCGGTACTGGCCGGCGACGTCCTGCCATGGCTCCCGAAACTGTTTCCGGTCACATCGTCGGCCTTTATCGGGGCACCGCTGGTCATGTTCGTCATGATCGCGGTTTCGTTGATGACCGCCCCGCCGTCACAATCCATCCGCCGCTTTTTGAGCGCGGAAGTCCATGATTGCCCGGAGGAGTGATGACCTTTCTGGTATCGGCAAAGGGAAACGAGATCAGGTCCTGGCGGGCTGCCAGCGAATTCGCCGCAGCCTATCGTCGGGCGATGCTGGAGCGGGCTTCCTCCAACAGCTGCGGCAGCGCCTCGGAGCTGTTTGAAAACGCCCTGTCCGGTCTGAAACAGCTGGAGAACGAACATGAAACCGTGCTGGCCGAACTGAACGAATTGCTTCGGAAAACAGCGCTTACCCCTCCCTCGGCAGCCCTGAAGGAGATGACCGCCGCCTTCTACGCCCGGCTGTACCGCCACATGGATCTTTTCCACTCCGCTCCGGCCTTTTATCAGATGAGCATGGAATTTCTGCGGCAGGTCAGCTCCTCGCTGGTCAATCATGCAGCGGAGCAGCTGGGGCTTTTTGCCAAGCGTATGCCGGCCGTATCCCTGGTGGCTCTCGGCCCGGCCGGCCGCTTTGAATACACCCCCTTCTGCCCCCTGCAGCTGCTGATGGTTCACGGGGACGCCAATCCGTCCGAGCGGGAAACACTCAACCTGTTCGGACATCTCCTGCACACCGGATTCGAGGAACTGGGACTACGGATCGACCCGGTCATCACCCCGCGCAACCCGGCCTGGCGGAAAAGCCTGACTGACTGGCAGCAGCACTGCACAACCATCCTGCAGCAACAAAAACAGAGCGAGATCATCGAGCTTTTGCGCCTGGGCGACCAGTACCTGCTGCCCCCCCATGAAGAGATCGGTCAGCAGTTCAGAGATTTCAGCATTCCGCTTCTGAAAGCCAACCGCCCCGCCCTGGGTAATCTTGTTTCCCGCATGCTGGCGCTTTCAAACGGCCTGAGCATGATGGGCAATCTGAAACTGGAACGGAGAAAACCGGAAACCGGACTTTTCTGCCTGCCGGACTACGGCCTGCTGCCGTTATCATCGGCCGTATCGGCTCTGGCCCTGATCAAGGGCGCCAGCGCCAATGCAACGCCGCAAAGGATCAAGGAACTGCTGAAACGCAACGAGCTGGATGTGGATCTGTCCGAAATGATACTGTCTGCCTGGCACACCCTGCACGAGTTTCTGCTGCTGCGTGAAAAATCCTTCGACATAGATCCCAACAACCGCCAGCCGCTCTATCTGGATCCCTATGATCTGAACGACAAACAGCTTGATTCTCTAAAAGCCGCCCTGGAAACGGTCGAAGTCATCCAGCGCCAGGTGGGTGTGATTTTCTCCTGGACGGGAGAATAGGCTGCCATGATCATCTCTCTTTCCACCGGAAGCCTGTTTACCCTGCCGCTCCGAAGAGTTTTCGAGCTGGCGGCGGAAGCGGGTTTCGACGGTGTCGAGCTGATTATCAACCAGGATTTTCAGAAGGTAAATGCGAGCAAGCTGGTCAGATCGCTACAGGAGATTATCACCATCCATTCGATTCACTCCCCCTTCATGCCTCTGGACGGCTGGGGCGGCCCGATCGAATCGCTGAAGCTCAGCATCGAGCTGGCGGCGGCCTGCGACATTCCGCTGGTCAACTTTCACCCCCCCTCCTGGATGGGCATGGAGATCGGCTTCTGGCGCTGGCTGTACAGCGTCCGCGACTTCCAGAAGGAGCTGGGACTGGGAGGGAAAGTGCTGGTGACACTGGAGAACATGCCCTGGATCGGAAAACTGAAAATCAACCCCAACATCCTCTCCAACACCCAGCAGATGATCGATTTCATCCGCGAGCACAACCTGTTTCTGACCTTTGACTGCACCCACATGGGCTCCGGCAAGGCCAACTTCATCAACGATTTTTTCCTGTTTTACGAGTCAGGCAGAATCCGCAACATCCATTTTTCCGATTACGGCCACGGGCGCGAGCATCTGCTGCCGGGTCACGGGATCCTGCCCCTGACCCGTTTCCTTAACCACCTGCGCAACACCGACTACCAGAGCACCGTCACTCTGGAGCTTGACCCGTCGGAATTTCCCAAGGGAGAGCATATCATCCTGGAGAGCCTGAAAGAGATCCTGGCTTTCCTGCGCAAGGAAACCGCTCACCAGACTGACGGCCAGCGCACGCATACCCATGAAATGAATACTTTCAATGCCTGACCGCCCCATCGAAAAATCATTTCTGCTGCTGATGGTCGCCTCGCTGCTGCTGCATATCTGCGGGTTTGCCGCCCTGTACTATTGGCCGCAGGATCAGCCGGAAGCGCCCAAAGAGCCGGTTTTCATCGACCTGCAGCAGATGCCGGAGCTCAAACCGCCTGTCCGGCCGCGCCAGCAGGAAGCCAGACGGTGGTCCGAGCAGCGGGTGCGGGTGGAGCGCGAAACTGCCCCGCGCGGCAGATCCGCCCGCGACAGCCAGCCCCCCGCCCAGCAGGCCAGGCCGCAGCAGGAGCGGCCCGCCGCCGCCAAACCCAGCCTGCCCATGCCGATCGTGCGCAGTCAACCCCAGGCGGTGGCTCCCGGCTCTTCGGCAGCCAGCCTGCTCAAGCCCAAATCCCAATCCTCCCCGCAGCAAAGTCAGCCGCAGCTGTTTCCGGGGGCCAACCGCCTGGCCAGGCTGGAAGAAAGCTACCGCCGCAAATTCGAGGACGACATCGCCGAAGGGGACACCCGTTTCCTGAACAGCGACGACATCCAGTTCGGCTCGTTTCTGCGCCGCTTCGAAGGTGCCGTCTACGGTGTCTGGCGCTACCCCCAGGAAGCGGCCATGAAAGGCATCGAAGGCATCACCCCGGTCAGAATCACCTTCAACCGCAGCGGCGTGATCACCAATGTCCAGCAACTGGAGAGTTCCGGCGCCCGGATTCTGGATGAAGAGGTACTGCGCACACTGCGGGCCATCGGCCCGGTGGGCGGTTTTCCCAAAGGGTATGACAAGGACGAGTTTCATCTGATAGCGTTTTTTCAATATGGCGGGGCGCGGAGATCAATACGCTGACATGACCGGACACTCTTTTCTGATAGCCGCTCCCCAGAGCGGCAGCGGCAAGACCACCGTCAGCCTGGCGATCATGGCCGCCTTCAGCCGGCGCGGAGTGGCAGTGGCCCCCTTCAAATGCGGCCCGGATTTCATCGACCCCGGCTATCACCGCCTGGTGACCGGACGCCACTCGATCAACCTGGACGCCTGGATGTGCCCGCAAGAGTTCGTGCACGACACGTTCCACCATCACAGCCAGGATGCCGACCTGGCTGTGATCGAAGGGGTCATGGGGCTGTTCGACGGCCTGGGGGCGTCAGCGACCGAAGGAAGCAGCGCCCAGATCGCCTCCATAACCGGCGCACCGGTCGTGCTGGTTGTCAACGCCCGCGGCATGGCGGCCAGCGCGGCCGCCCTGGTCAGGGGTTTTGCCGGCTTCGATCCGCGGGTCAGGATCGCCGGAGTGATCTTTAACAACGTCGGCAGCCGATCACATGGCGAACTGTTGCGACAAGCAATGTCACAGAATCTGCCAGAAGTGGCCGTCTTGGGCTGTATCCCCCGGGATGAAGCGCTGGCGATCCCCTCACGCCACCTGGGGCTGGTGACGGCCGAGGACAACCCGCTACCGTCCGAATTTTTCGATCGGCTGGCGGACATGGCCGAACGTTGCCTGGACCTGGATGGCCTGGCGGGGTTGAAGGCCAATCCCCCCTGCCCCCCCTTGTGTAAAGGGGGGAGCACTATGCCCCCTCTCCCCCGGGGAGAGGCTCGGGACCAGGGAAACATCCGCATCGCCGTGGCCAGCGACGCAGCCTTCTGCTTTGTCTATCAGGACAACCTGCGCCTGCTGCGTGAAGCCGGAGCCGAAATCGTTCCCTTTTCGCCGCTGGAGGATCGTGCGCTGCCGACGGATATCGGCGGCATCTACCTGCCGGGCGGCTACCCGGAACTGTACGCCGAAAAGCTGGCCGCCAATCAAGACATGGCATCGGCGATCAAAAACGCTGTGATGGCAGATATGCCGGTGTACGCCGAATGCGGCGGACTGGTCTATCTGACGGAGGGGATTGAAGCATCTCAAAATCAGCCGGCCGCCGATTTCGTGGGGATCTTTCCGGTGCGGGCCAGGATGCTGCCAAAACGCAAGGCGCTGGGCTACCGCCAGGCGGAACTGCGCGAGGAAAGCATTATCGGCGGTCGCGGCGCCGTCTGCCGAGGTCATGAATTCCACTATTCGGAAACAGCCCCCCTGCCGGGCAGCATCAGGCGCAACTACACCGTATCACGACAGGGCGTCCTGCTGGGTACGGAAGGATATAGCGTCCAGAACTGCCTGGCCTCCTACCTGCACCTGCATTTCGGCAGCAATCCGCAGATTGCGCCGGCATTTGTCACGGCCTGCAGTAAATTCATCCGCGAATAAGCTGTCATCAGAAACCAAAGCAGCATCCTCGATTCAGTTCAGAAATCCAGCGGACTTCTCGGCTCCTTGACCGTCATGACCGGCACACAGTGGGTATAAATCATGGTTGTTTTCAGGCTGGAATGGCCCAGCAGGGTTTGAATCACCCGAATGTCGTAACCGGCCTGCAACAGGTGGGTGGCAAAGGAATGGCGGAAGGTATGTGATGTCACTCTTTTGGGAATTTTGGCTTTGCGGACAGCCGGATACAGCGCTTCCTGAAGCTCTGATTCGTGCAGGTGCCAGCGGCGGCGCTGTCCGTTTTCCGCCACCAGCGTCAGATTCTTCTGGGGAAAAAACCACTGGTGCATAAACTCCTTCGGCGCCTTGGGATATTTCTTTTCAACCGCATCATCCAGAAATACTCCATCATACCCCACAGTCACGTCACGACCGTGCAGCACGCCAAGCATCCTGATCTGCGCCTTTAACTCCGGCAGAAGCGCCTCGGGAATCGGCACAGTCCGATCCTTCTTGCCCTTGCCGTGGATGGTAAGTTTCCCCGCATCGAAATTGAAATCCCGCACCCGCAGCTGCAAACACTCAAACTGTCGCAACCCGCAGCCAAACAGCAGCTTCACAACCAGATCAAAGGGAGGGGAGAGATGTTTGATAATTGCGTCGATCTCATCACGGGAAAGAACCGTCGGGATGTAAAGAGACTTTTTTGCCCGGGGCACGTCGCGCAATTCGCCGAATTCCCGTTTCAAACCGTGGCGATAAAAAAACAACAGGGAATTGAACGCCTGATTCTGGGTCGTTGCGGCCACCCTGCACTTCACCGCCAGATGAGTCAGATACTCTTTTACATCAGCAGTCGTCAGCTCATCTGGGGGCTTGTTCTTCAGGAAATGCTGAAACTTGCGGGACCAGTTGGCATAGGTTTTCAGTGTCTTGCGGGAATAATGACGAACCTTGATTTCCGCCGCCATGGCCGCCAGAACCTGATCCCACTCCGGAGAATCCGATTTTTCCTGATACCCGGCTTCGGAATAGAACGACCGGCGGGCCAGATTGACAGGTTGCTGTGTAGATGCCGACTGGATTACGTCTGAATGGTAGGTCTCTGCAATTTGAGATGATGCGGTAGCTTCAGCAGGAGTATCCCTGTCTTTCAACATCTCGAAATAGAGCATGACAGCATTGTAAGCCCGGCGGCACTGCTGCTCAGCCTGTTTTTTTTCCCGTAATTTATCCAGAAACGAGCGAATACGGTGTGACTCATCTCCAACAACACGATACTTTTCGCAAAAGTCGTGAAAATAACGAAGCCATTTCAGATAATCAGCAAAGTCTTCTTCTTTGACTCTGCGTTTCATAAGGTGTGACCGATAGCCTGAAACGACCTGTCCCGGAAGCTGTATCATCGCCCGTCCTTTACGTGATTATTTTAATTTACACCCTACCAAAGTATGCGTATATTTTCGAGCGGATTTCCAATGTCTGCCTGCTTTTCATATCTGATAGGTTGCATCATGGATTAACGACGGGACATGCTTATGCTGAAAGACATGAAAACACATTGCCACCTCAAACCGGGGCAAAAAGGAACCAAACGCCTTGTTGAGCAATACGGTGAATCGCTTCTTTGTGTCCGCTACCGGTATGACGAACAACGCGGAGTGCGGATCAAAACAGTTGAACTCGTGGTAGAAGAAAAATCATGGCAACCGCCATTTCGTTTCAAAGACGATGATATCGTCCCCATTGCAGTAAGTTACAATGAAACAGACTTGCGTGAAAAACTACGTCAGGCCCGCGCAAAATGGGATCCTCAAGAAAAAATATGGCTGGCGCAGTATCGCTTTATTCGCAACACAGTGCTGGAATCGCGAATTCCAGAAGAATTCATGAAACGTAGTAAACTTCAATAAGCTTCCTATATGAGAAACCAGTAAAGACTCTTATATAGGAAACAAGTATCCTATATAAGAAGCAAGTTTCCTATATAGGGAAACCGTAGATGAAAGAGTTGAACAGAAAGAGAAAGACTCCTTATTTCTGTTTGACGGTGAGGCGCGGAGTCGCAAACTTGGAGGTAGGATATGAGAAGGAATGTAGTCAATTGGATAATGGGACTGTGTATTGCTTCGGCGTTTGGCTTGACTGGGTGTGGAGGTGGTGGAGACGGTGGTAGCACAACTACATCTACAACTACCGCTGCACCCACTCCTGCCGAAATTGCAGCAACAAATTTGGCTAAGGCATCATCAGTAAAGAATCCGCGCCCACAGGACGCGGCTTTTAAATTCGCCCCCCACAGGGGGGCTGGCCCTGCCCATAAATGGGCGGGCTAGGAGTTGTGCCGCAATATGAACTTTAATCGCCCAATTGTAAC
>JAJZRX010000059.1 GCA_021850095.1 Deltaproteobacteria bacterium | reverse complement strand
CTCTTTCCGTTCTTCGTGGGTAAGTGTTACTCGATATCTTGGTGACATGACGGCCTCCTTGATTGAGTTGCCGTCAGTATATCACTATTGAATTAAATACGAAACTTTAAATGATACGTGGTACTAGCCAAAAAGACGGCCCCAGGGTCTATTTATAACGATAAAGCCCCGGCTCTTCGGACGTGCGGGGCTTTCACCTTTTTTATCAGGGGGGCTTGCAAAAGTCCTTATCACCCTTCTATACATCAGGGTGAACGGATTTTTGAATCATTTAAGTAGCTGTAATTCCATTCGTGCTGAGGTATCGAAGCATGAATGGAAAAACTTTTGCAATGGGCTCATCTATGAAGACATTTGTGACCGGTGCGACCGGTTTTATAGGCGCCAGCATTGTGCGCGAGCTGCTCGGGGAAGGGCGCGAAGTGCGTGTTCTGGTGCGGGCCGGAGCTGATACCTCCAACCTGGACGGGCTGGATGTGGAGCTGTTCCGGGGCGACCTGCTGGACCACGACAGCCTGCGGCGGGGATTGAAAGGCTGCCGCGTCCTGTATCACGCCGCCGCAGATTACCGGCTCTGGACCCGCAATCCGCAGGAGATGTACCGCATCAACGTGGACGGCACGGTCGCCATACTGGAAGCCGCCCTGCAGAACGGTCTTGAAAAGGTGGTGTACACCAGCAGCGTCGGTACGCTCGGCAATCCGGGTGACGGCCGTCCGGGCAATGAAACGGCGCCGGTTGCATTTGCGGATATGGTCGGGCCCTATAAAAAGAGCAAGTTCCTGGCCGAACGGGAGGCGGAAAAATTTGTCGCCCGCGGATTGCCGTTGGTGATCGTCAACCCCTCTACGCCGATCGGTCCCCGGGATATCAAGCCGACCCCGACCGGCAAGATCATCGTCGATTTTCTGAAGCGCAAGATGCCGGCCTATCTGGATACCGGGCTCAACATCATCGCCGTGGAAGATTGCGCCCGCGGGCACCTCCTGGCTGAACAGAAGGGCGTTGTCGGCCAGAAGTACATCCTGGGAAACGCCAACCTGACCCTGCGGGATATTTTCGACCTGCTGCAGGATATCTCCGGATTGGCGGCTCCCAAGGTCCGCCTGCCGTATACGCCGATTCTGCTGGCCGCCTATTGTAACGAGGGTATCTCCCGCATCACCGGCCGTGAACCGCTGATTCCACTGGCGGGGGTGCAGATGGCGGCCAAATTCATGTATTTTGATTCGTCCAAGGCGGTCCGCGAATTGGGGCTGCCGCAAATGCCGATCCGGGATGCCCTGGCGCGGGCGGTGGAGTGGTTCCGCCAGAACGGTTACGTTTAACACTGCAAACGGCAGTTCGGATAACACAGAGCAACGGAGCAACAGAGAAACCATTATGTTACATTTGAAACAGGATTCACAGCACAGGAAATTCTCAACAAAACGTATCAGTAAGATTTTTGTTACTCCGTTGCTCTGTTGCTCCGTGTTTCAAATGCTTTTTTCAGGATTAATGAGGTACTAATTATGTTGCTTGAAACCATAAATTCCCCCTCGGATCTTAAGAAACTGAAACCGGAGCAGCTACCGGAGCTGGCGGAAGAGATCCGTCAGTTCCTGCTGGAAACGGTCTCACTGACCGGCGGCCATCTCGGATCCAACCTGGGGTCGGTGGAGCTGACGATTGCCCTGCATTATTGCTTCGACTCTCCTTTCGACAAAATCATCTGGGATGTGGGGCACCAGGCTTACACCCACAAGATCCTGACCGGGCGGCGGGACCTGTTCCACACCCAGCGTCAGTACAAGGGGATTTCCGGCTTTCCGAAACGCTCCGAGTCGGAGCACGACGCCTTCGGGGTCGGCCACTCCTCCACCTCCATTTCGGCCGGACTGGGCATGGCGGCCGGGGCCGACCTGGCCGGCGCAAAAAATCACGCCATTGCGGTGATAGGCGACGGTTCGCTGACCGGCGGCATGGCCTTCGAAGCGCTCAATCAGGCCGGCCACCTCAAGAAGAACCTGATCGTGATCTTAAACGACAATGAGATGTCGATCTCAAAAAACGTGGGAGCCTTCTCCTCTTTTATCTCCCGCAAAATGACCGGCCGCTATTTCCGCGATCTGAAAAAAGAGATGCAGGGGCTGCTGAAGAGTATCCCGGCCATCGGCACCGATATCCTTCATTTTGCGCGTCGGGCCGAAAATTCACTGAAAGGTTTTCTGACCCCCGGTTCGCTGTTCGAGGCACTCGGTTTCGACTACCTGGGGCCGCTGGACGGGCACGATCTGGTTCAGCTGGTGGAGGTCTTCAACAATATCAACGAACTGGACGGGCCGCTGCTGGTGCATGTCATGACCACCAAGGGCAAGGGCTACAAATTCGCCGAGGACACCCCCGACAAATACCATGGGGTCGGAAGCTTTGATATCGCCACCGGCAAGGGGGCCGGAAAGGCCGCTTCCAAATCCTACACCGAGGTCTTTGGCGAAACGATCCTGCAGCTGGCGGAAGAAGATCCCAAGCTGGTGGCCATAACGGCCGCCATGCCGGACGGCACCGGGTTGAACGCTTTTGCCAAGCGCTTCCCGGAGCGTTTCTTCGATGTGGGTATTGCAGAGCAGCATGCCCTGGCCTTTGCGGCCGGAATGGCCGCCGACGGTTTCCGCCCGGTAGCGGCGATCTATTCGACCTTTGTCCAGCGTGCCTACGATCAGGTTTTCCATGACATCTGTCTGCAGAAGCTGCCGGTCACGATTGCCATGGACCGGGCCGGTCTGGTGGGGGATGACGGTCCGACCCACCATGGCGTCTTTGATCTTTCCTATCTGCGCCATCTGCCGGAACTGACCCTGATGGCCCCCAAGGACGAGAACGAGCTGCGACTGATGCTGAAAACCGCCATCTATTCGGATCTGCCCATGGCGCTGCGCTATCCGCGCGGTGCCGGATACGGCGTCGAGATCGACCCTGATCTGAAAACCCTGCCGATCGGTATCGGCGAAGAGCTGCTGGACGGCAAGGATCTGACGATTATCGCCATCGGCGCCACGGTTTACCCGGCCCTGCAGGCAGCTGAAACCCTGCGCCAGCGGGGGATTGAGGCCGGGGTTGTCAACGCGCGTTTTGTCAAGCCGCTGGATGCCGGGCTGATCTTGAGTGTCGCCCGCCGGACCGGCCAGGTGATTACGGTCGAGGAGAACGCGCTGCAGGGGGGCTTCGGCAGTGCCGTTCTGGAGCTGCTCTATGACAACGGTCTGCAGAATGTCAGGGTCAAGCGGCTCGGCATACCCGACCACTACATCGAGCAGGGCAGTCAGGCCCAGCTGCGCAAGGATGTTGGTATCGACGCCGAAGGGATCGCTGCAGCGGCAGCGGACTTCATGAAATGAGGACTCTATGAAAGCTGAAGAAGCCTGCAAAAAAATCATTTTCGCCCTGGATGTGAAAGGGGTGGACGAAATCGACCGTTGGGCCGGGCTGTTGTCGGCGAAAGTCGGCATGTTCAAGGTTGGCAAGGAGCTGTTCACCTCCTGCGGCCCCGAGGCGGTCAAGACCGTGCAGCGCCATGGCGGACAGGTCTTTCTGGATCTGAAATATCACGACATCCCCAACACGGTGGCCCAGGCCATGGTCGCGGCGGCCGGCCTGGGGGTGCAGCTGGCCAACCTGCATGCCCTGGGGGGCGCCGAGATGATGGAAACCGCCGCGTCTGCGGTCCGCAAGGGGTTCAGCGATGCCGAGCGTCCCCGGTTGCTGGCGGTTACGATTTTGACCTCATCCACGGCTGAAACCCTGCGTCAGGTCGGGATCGAGCATGCGGTGCCGGACATGGTCGTGCGTCTGGCCAGGCTGGCACAACAGTCCGGCATGGACGGCGTGGTGGCCTCGCCGCTGGAAATCGGGCTGATTCGCGAAGCCTGCGGCCCCGATTTCCTGATTGTGACGCCCGGTGTGCGCCCTTCCTTTGCTGCCGTTGACGACCAGAAGCGGATCATGACCCCCTCGGATGCGGTTCAGGCCGGGGCCGATTATCTGGTGATCGGCCGGCCGATCGCCAAGGCTGCCGATCCGGCAGATGCGGCCCGGCTGATTGCCGATGAAATTGTGGCGGGTGCGGCATGAAAGGCGAACTGCTGTTCGGTGTCAACCCGGTCAAGGAATCGCTGAAAGGCGGGCGCGGAGCCTATAACCTGTACGTGCAGACCAATGCCAGCGATCACCGGGTCGAAAGCATCATCCGACTGGCCGAGGAACGGGGCGTGCCGGTGCATCGTCGCGAGAAGATCGACCTGACCAAGATGTGCGCCTCGTCGCACCACCAGGGCATCGTGCTGGAGGTGGAGCCGTTTCAGTATGCCGATCTGGACGATCTGCTGGTTTCGATTGGCCAGTCCGGAGCCTGCGGTTTTCTGCTGGTGCTGGACGGGATACAGGATCCGCACAACCTGGGGGCCCTGATCCGCTCGGCGGCCTGCGCCGGTGCCAGCGGCGTCATCATCCCCAAGGACCGGGCCTGCGGCGTCACCGCCGCAGCCGAAAAAGCTTCGGCCGGCGCGGTGGAAACGATTCCGGTGGCCATGGTCACCAACGTGGCCCAGACATTGGAAACGCTGAAAAAGTCCGGCTACTGGGTCTACGGCCTGGAGGGGGAAGCCCGCACCTCGCTGTATGACGTCAAATTCTCCGGCCATACCGTGCTGGTGATCGGTGGGGAAGGGGAGGGGATCCGGCCGCTGGTGCGCAAACAGTGCGATCTGCTGATGTCGATTCCCCAGTATGGCGGGGTCAACTCGCTGAACGCCTCGGTGGCGGGCGGCATTGCCCTGTTCGAGGCGGCCCGCAAGATCAACGCATAGGAAAAATAGTGTCGTGGAGAAATAAAATGGCCGCCCGGTCAGCAGATGCTGATGGGGCGGCCATTTTTGTTGCTGGTGCGGGATTTCAGGCGGAAGGAGGAGTCGCTATCAGACCCTGCAGCCAGGTTTCAACCGTCTGGCGGTGAAAGCGGACCGAGCCGCCCAGTTTGATCCGGCCGGGGAGTTTGCCGGCATTATCCATCCTGACCAAGGTGGCGCGGGAGATTTTGAGCAGGGTGCACATTTCGGCTACCGACAGCAGGATCGCATCGGGATCGAGCGGCTGTGCCTTTTTAACCTTGGGAGCGCGTTTGGTTTTTGGTTCGACTGCGTGCTGTTTCGTCTTCAATGCCGTTTTTTTCTTCTTTTCAAGTGCCTTTTCTTTAGCCTTGGCCTTGTCTGCTGTGGCAGCCTCTTCTTTTTCCCTGATGGCCTGGTCCAGGATATAATCATCCAGGCCGGCGAACAGCGGTACCTCGTCTTTCACCTTTTTGAGGCTGGCTTTATCGATCTTTTTTCCAACAGCTTTGAGCGATACAGGCGGACTGCTCTTGGGCGTCATTTCATACTCCATTCAAATTATCTGTAGCAATATGTTTCAGGGTGTGCCTTTGTGGATTAATTTGTGTCTCGGTTCTTGTGTTGTTGTGGCGCGCAATTATAGGTTCGCTGTTTTGATACAATATGTATCAATTTGAGTCAAGCTGTATTGAATGGTGGCTGGCGGTGTCGTTGTTTGCGGTGGGAGGCTGTGTCTGGCGGGGTAAAGTCAGATGGAGCTTTACTGTTGATTCTGGATGAATATTCGTGGAGCGCATCTGCGGCCATTTTTTCCGTGACATAGCTGGTGAAACATTCGACTACGGCCGGATCAAACTGGCTCCCCGCCGCCCGCTTCAACTCCCCCAGCGCTTCCTCAACCGAATCTCCCTTTTTATAAGGGCGCTCGGATATCATGGCGTCAAAGGAATCGGCCACCGCTATGATACGGGCTTCAATGGGTATGGCATCCCCCCGCAGGTGAACCGGATAGCCGCTGCCGTCATAGTGTTCATGGTGATGGAGAATGCCGGGGAGAACGTCTTTCAACTGTTCTATCGGTGCAAGAATGGCGACCCCTTTTTCGGGATGGAGCCGCATGGGGGGGAAATCATCCTCGGAGAGTTTTTCCGGTTTTTCCAGCAGCGCCTCCATAATCCCGATCTTGCCGATATCGTGCAGAAGCCCGCCGAGCCTGGTCCGCTCGACAGCCGCGTCATCCAGACCCATTTTCCGGGCGATAGTGGCGGCAACATGCATGACTCGTTCGGAATGCCCCTTGGTCCAGGGCGATTTGGCGTCGATGGCATTGGCCAGGCTGGCCACCGTGCTGATGAAGAGATTCTTTACGTCTTCGTAAAGTCGTGCGTTGCCCAAGGCGACCGCCATCTGATCGGCGATCTTTTCAATGGTAAAGACGTCATCTTTAAGAAACCGGTCGCCTTCCCTGTCACCCAGCAAGAGAACTCCGTTGACCGCCTCCTTGCTGACCATCGGGATCGCCAGAAGTGACTGCATACCGGCATCGTGCAGCATTTTGTCCAGATGCGGCAGTCTCTTCCTGGATGCAAGAGAGTTTATGGAGCAGCTTTGCCCCTTGGCGAATGCGCTTGCCGCGCAGCTGCGGGATATGGCGGTGCGGGAACCTTGCGAGAGTTCCGGCGGAATTGCCGTGCCAAGGCAATCGGAAGCCAGTACGACGAACTGATCCTTTTCCACGCCGAACAGCACCACCAGTTCACACTGAACGATCCGTTCGATGTGCTGCATGGCGGTGGCGATGATCTTGTCCCGGCTGAGCGAAGATGAGATCGCCTTGTTGATATCGTCCAGGGTGAAGATGATATCGATCCGTTTTCCCATTTCCAGCGCCATATCGAGTGACTCCTCGAAGAGGGTGGAGTGGCTGGCCACCAGTGCGGCCTGGGAGACCACACCTTTGATCAGAACGATTTCCGCCGCGCTGAAAAGCGGATACTTCTTGTTCCGGGCAATAAAGGCAACCCCCATGACCCGGTTTTTGACCACCATCGGCACTGCCAGCAGGGAAACGTTGCCCAGCAGCTTGCGCAAGGCCGGTGTCAGGAGCTTCGAGCCGCCCGAGTTGTTCAGCAGTAGCGGACGTTTTCCCTGCAGGAGTTTCTTCAGGAGCGGAATCTTGTCCGGTGACATCGGCATTTCCCGGAACAGCGGCAGATAGCGGGCCGGCAAGCCATAGCTTCTGGCAGGGGCGAAATTCCTCTGCTCACGGTCAATCAGGTAAATAACCGACCAGCGGCTGTTCACAACCTTTTTCAGCAGACGGGAGAGGTCATGCATGACCATATCCACATCATTTAGATTGTTAAGCCGCTCCGCCGCCTGGAGTATGTTGATCATGTTTTCCGTCACCGTACGCTCCCCGCGTGCCTGCCAATACATTTATAGCAGACATATCAGATCATGCACCAGCAAGGGGTAATCAATTCAAAATTATGTTACAACCAGACCGATAAAACCGGGGTTGAATTTTCGAGAGAAATGGGTTATAAGACCACTCTGCTTTAGATTCAGCGACACGGAGAGGTGTCCGAGTGGTCGATGGTGCCTGACTCGAAATCAGGTGTACGGAAACGTACCTAGGGTTCGAATCCCTACCTCTCCGCCATTAATTATCCTGTAATGTAAACTCGTTACGGCTCCAAAACCCCTGGCTTTCACCAAAACTTTCACTTTGAAGGTTATGGTTAAAAGCCAGGGGTTTTTGATTTTTAACTTCAACAAAGTCCTTTCCCCTGTAGTTCAGGATGCCTAGGTAATCCGTCTCGAGATCTTCAAAATAATTAGCGTACACATCGTAGACCATTTTTACTGCCGTGTCCCATCAGCGCGACACGCTTCTCTGGTGGGAAATTCTGGCAGATTACCGCCAGCAATTCAGGTGAAAGAAGTGATGTGAAGCGGCCGCACACCCTGATTATCCCTCAAATCGTAAAGGCTTATGCGTCTACACCGTTGTCGATAATAGCGAGTACCCACTCCGTC
Source organism: Deltaproteobacteria bacterium (assembly GCA_021850095.1). Lineage (GTDB taxonomy): Bacteria > Desulfobacterota > Desulfuromonadia > Geobacterales > Pseudopelobacteraceae > JACRCG01. Next base: position 13,394 of record JAJZRX010000059.1, on the reverse strand, counting down.
AGCAGAACCAGTTGTTTCAGAGGCATCCGTTCCGCTGTCGTATGAACCTTCTCATAACCGCAACTGAGCACCACGGTTGGCAAACCCCTGATATTGAAATAGTTGGCATCAGATCCGCCACCAGTTGCTTTGTAGCAGACCGGTGCCCCGATAGCTGCTGCTGCTCGGGCAGCCCGGCAGACAGGTTCGCTGTCTTCCCGCAACTGGTATGCCTGGTAGGACGTCACAGTCCCTATGGTCACTGTTCCACCATATTCGGCAGCAGCAGCTTGCATAACGTCGCACAGGGTTGCCATATGGGACTGAACTTTTGTCGGAAGCAGTGATCGGACTTCGCCTTGCAGCTCACATCGGTCTTGTACAATATTGGTCGGGCCGATGGCAGAAATGCTGCCGATATTGGCAGTTGTTTCTGCGTCAATGCGCAGCAACCCCATTCGGCTGATGGCCGTAGCCGCAATCTGTATCGCCGAGATACCCTGTTCAGGGGCAAAACCGGCGTGTGCGCTTCGGCCATGAAACACAGCGTTAAATTTAATGTGCTCCGGTGCTTGAAGTACGATTTCTCCCACATCACCGCCAGCATCCAGAACAAAACCGATCCGTGAAGTGACCTGTGTTGTGTCGAAATGTTTGGAGCCGACCAGAGACAGCTCTTCTGCGACGGTCAGTACCAGCTCGATAGGTGGATGGGCTTTGCCGGCTTGTTTCAGCACAGTGAACCCCTCCAGCAGAGCTGCCAGGCCTGAAGCATCGTCTGCTCCGAGCACGGTAGTACCATCACTGACGATGTAATCTCCTTCAATACGCGGCTTGACGTTCACACCCGGAACAACCCGATCCATATGACAGGAGAAGAGCAACGCTTCGCCAGCAGCGGTGCCTTCCAGTCGGGCATAAAGGTTTCCGGCGTTGCCGCCAATCTTCGTTCCCGTGTCGTCTTCAAACACTACGAAACCAAGTGATGATAGTTTCTCCGTCAGCCGGTCAGCCATCAACCGCTCACGGGTCGGTTCGGAATCTATGGCACAAAGTTCCATAAAGGTGCTGAAGAGCCTGTTGTTATTAATCATATCGTTATCTCGCTTTGAAATCGAAACGTTACCGCAAAATCAACGTAAAGCCTCATCCTGAAGGAAATAGATGGGTTGGCCAAAAGGGAAGGTGCCGACTCTATTCACGATTAGTCTCCCGTTTTCAACTCCAGCGGTTATGTTTGACTTTGTTTTGCTGCAGTTTGTCCGCTGCAACGGGACGTGGTTTTTCGGCTGGATGGCCGATACCCAGTACGCATTCGACCTTGAGGTGCTCCGGAAGTCCAAGCAGCTCCTGCACATAGGATTCAGCGGTTTTTTCGTTACTATGCCGACGCTCGCGGATTTGAGCCCAGCAACTGCCAAGGCCCAATGATACTGTGGTGAGCTGGATGATTATTGCCGCGATGGAGCAGTCTTCAACCCAGACGTCTGATTTGGTGCAATCGGCGCAGACCACAATGGCAAGAGGAGCATTTTTGAGGAATTCCGATCCATGCTGTTTTGCTCCGGAGAGCCTTACGAGCATTTCAGGGTCATCAACAAGAATGAACTCCCACGGATTGATACTCCGTGATGATGGAGCCCTGAGTGCAGACTCGATGATTGTTTCGATGGTTTCGGGAGCTATCTTTTCAGTCCTGAATTTCCTCGTGCTGCGGCGTTTGCGCAGTAGTTCGATCATGTGTTTCTCCTGACATAATAATTATGGGACTGTGGTCAGGTGCCGGACAATCTCTGCCTGTTCAGGAAATTCCTTTAGCAGCTGTTCTCTGGCTCCCATCTCAAAATCGGCAAAGTCGAACCCTGGCGCCACGGTGCAGCCGACAAGGGAATATCCATCTCCGGATACCTCCGCCCCGAACCAGCAGCCTGCCGGCACGACAGCCTGGAAGACTTCTCCGTCTGAAATACTGGAACCCAGTTTCAGCGGATAGTAGTCTCCCGATGGGGTGATGATATGCATGGTTAATGGCTCGCCGGCGTAGAAGTGCCACATCTCGTCTGATTTGATACGATGCAGAGCTGAGATCTCTCCCGACTGGAGAAGGAAATAGATTGCCGTGCAGAAGGATCGGTCACCGGCAAACCGCTCAGGCAGCCCATTTCCTCGGACGACTTCTGCCGATCGGTATGTTTCCCGATACCAGCCGCCCTCGGGGTGCTTTTCCAGCTCCAACTGCTTGATCAGTTCTTCAACTGTTGGCTTGTTCACGCCGTTTCCCTGTTTCGTTGATTACTTCATTTCGCGTCAGGAGACCCTTTTTTTCCAGCCCAGAGACCAGGGCCGCTATAAGGGCTGCTATCTCAAAGCTGTTCGACAAGGTCAGTACCTTCACATGGATCACTGTGTCGCAGCAGGGTTTCTCTTAATTTTCCGTTGTCATAAAAATGTCCTTTCAATCCTGGTACCCAACGTTTCAGCTACACTGGGTGCACCTGCTGGCATCAGTGCCGGTCAACTCGCACCCGCAGACGGCACAGGCGTTGGCCCATTCCGGATGCCCCGCATTGACAGCCCTTGCCAGGGCTTCCAGACGTTTAACTTCTGCTTCCATCTCGTCGTTGTACTGGGATTCAAACATGAGTTACCTCGCAGACTTCTTTGCCCGTATCTTCATAGGTTACTCCTGTTCCTGCTATTGGCTGGGAACTATATTGAAAGATTCGGAAAGGATGTCGAATACGATCTTGACCCGATTGTCTTTCAGCTGCTGCAGTACCTGGTCAACCTTGTCGTCCTGGATTCGGTACGCGGAATACACGGAATCTACTCTAAAGCCTTCGACGAGTCAATCGAACGGGCATCCTTAAAAAGTGTCGGAAACAGATTACGACGAAGTGCATTCTCTGGCTGAAAGCATTTCGGCTGTCGGTACTGTTTTCAGCCGGTTTTTGTCTGCAAGGATGACGACAATGGGTATATTCTGGTTGATGGCCACAAACGGATTGTAGCTGCATATAGCTTCGGACATGCGGTCATACCGGCAATTTTGCCTGGAAATGTTAAAAAATACGGGGCAAAGTGAGACCTTTTTGAGACCTCTTAAGCAGGGGCTAATGTCGTGTGTGCTGCATCTGTTGCACACATAGAGACACATTCTGTTGTTCCGCTGGTTTTCAGGGAACCGGTACCCAGAAAAGTTCACAGATAATACTCGGCAGAGACGAGGCAATCAGTCTGCTTGGCAACTGCAAGCAGGGGATAGCGGAAAAATATGGAATCACGGCACTTGGTCTTTTCGGTTCGGTCGCGCGGGACGAAGCAACTGACACCAGTGATATCGATGTTGTCGTGCAGTCTGACACACTTGACCTGTTCACCTTGGTGCATATCAAAGAGGAACTTGAGGCAGCTTTTCATCGTCCGGTCGATGTGCTGCATTACCGTAGCCGGATGAATCCCTACCTCAAAAGGCGCATCGAGCAGGAGGCCGTCTATGTCTGACCCGCAGTTGCAGGTCGAGATACTCCGGCAAATACTGGACGCTTTGGGACGGATCGAACGCCGGTTTTCACAGATCACTACATCGGATGATTTTCTCGCCACCGATGACGGTATTGAACGGCTTGACTCCGTCTGCATGATGCTTATCGCCATCGGCGAAAGCCTGAAAAACCTCGACAGAATAACGGGCTGCAGTCTGCTGGCACAGTATCCATCAGTTGACTGGAAAGGCGCCAAGGGGATGCGGGATATAATATCTCATCACTATTTCGATTTGAATGCCGAAGCTGTTTTCGGTATCTGCAAAAACCATCTTCCTGCAATGTGGCCGTGCCGTTCACCTATCTGGGACCGGTGGAGATGGTCAGTTACGAGTGCGAGCGGCCGATCAAGATGGTCTGGCGGCTCAAGTATGGCATGATGGGGGAGTCCGACAGCTATTCAGTCATCACCTCCCGCCAGATTGCCGCCGATCCAAACGTGCCTGGGTTTATCCTGACCCTAAACGGTCGTGGTATTATCCCGCCAGCGGACCATGACTTTTGGCCGGCGCAGCTGTATTTTGCTGAACATCGTAGAGAATGGAGGTTGTAGGTATGTCATCTATGGCTGACAAATTACTCGATCACCCGATTCTTACCAGTCGCTATTTCTATCCCTGGCCAAACCGTTTTGAAGAGCCGTTCTTCGTGGAGGGCAAAGATTATCGGCTCGGATGCCGTTACTACCGGGTGAGTGACGATGCCCCGACCATCATCCATTTCCATGGCAATGGTGAAACCGTCGAAGACTACCTTGGGGAGTTCGAGGAAAGAATTACCGGCTTGGGTGCCAACCTGCTTCTGGCCGAATACCGCGGCTACGGCATGTCCAGCGGGGCACCGGCACTGGCCGCTATGCTGGATGATGTGGAACTGATTGTATCGGCATCCGGTGTCCCTGCCGAGCGGATCATCTTCTTCGGCCGGTCGCTGGGCTCCCTTTACGCGCTGCATGCTGCAGCATGCTATCCTCGGGCGGCCGGATTGATCATTGAGAGCGGATTGGCCGATCCGCTGGAGCGCATCCTGGTTCGAATCGAGCCCCGCGAGGTAGGGGCGACTTCTGAAGCGTTGCGGGCCGCCGTGGAGCGCTGCTTCAATCAACGGAATAAAATAGCCTCCTTCACTGGCCGCGTCCTGGTCATGCACACTCGCAACGACGATCTGGTGGCGGTTTCCCATGCTGAGCGCCTGCATGATTGGGCCAACGATCCGAAGCAGCTGCTGGTTTTTGAACGGGGCGACCACAACACAATTATGTCTGTTAATCTTGAGCCCTATTTCGCTGCCGTGGGAGAGTTCATACAATCTGTGAAACAGGATCAAAAAGAGTTCGCATAATGAAAATCCGGATAATTGACCAAACCGATCGTTACAATGGTTTCGAAGATCCGGGACGTCCTCTGCCGAAAGAGATAGTGGCAAATAACCGATCTGGTTCACAGAGGATCATTTCTGTTTCAGTACCTTCCCTACCGGGGCCATATAAATGCTGAATTCTTCTTCGCCATCCACACCAAGCAGGTCATCGACCAGTGTTTGTTCGTACGCTGCTATGGCGCAGGTGCCGGCATTGATAGCTTCACAGGCAAGATAAAGGTTTTGACAGACGTGCCCCGCATCCAGGGCGATGACTTTATAGGATGCTTCTGCATAGCGCCATTCCGTGCGTTCCGGTATCGCCGTCCAGATGAACATTACCGCCGACTGCCCGGTAAAGCTTTGACCCCGGGTAGCAGCGGTAAGGTGTGCAGCCAGACCTTCTATCATCCTCTCAAAAACCAGGGAGTGATCAAGGGGGAGGTAGCGGTATATGCCGTTTGCAAGACCCTCGACCCTTAAAACGGCAAGATAGGTTTCAAAGGGGTGCCGGCATCCGGCCGAAGGAACCGTGCGGAGAACGGCAGCTTCATGAAGCACTTCCCGGACACCCTGTGTGGCCCAGAGAAGAAAGGCCAGTTCATCCAGAGAAAGCGAATCGGTCGTAAAGCGGCGATGGCTTTCGCGGTTGGCTAGGGCTGTTTGCAGATCGCAGGGGGGGATGAACCAGGTTTTCCGGTCGGGTAACGAAATGATTATGCTGTCTGGCGCAGCCGGTTTCTGGACAGGCGGCGGCCTTAATCCTGCTGTCTGATTGGTGGTCCGAAAATTCACTTCGTTCCGGATCCGGTCAGTAAGAAAGTATCTGCCGCTCTTCGTTGTAATGGTCGGGCTGTCTTGAGTCTGATCAGTCTTTCTATTTCGCATAACCGCTTCCAATGGCCGAAAAAGGAAGATCCAGGCCGAGTTCGGGAACCTGCCTGGCTATCCAGGCCGTGAAGGTGTTGCTGTTCGGGCCGGGGAACGCCTTGTAAGTATCGGCCCAGGGGTAGCTTTTCGCGGCATGGTCAACCGCTTCGATCAGTTTGGCGGCTGATTCCCCCCGGTAGTCTTTCAGCAGGCGCGGGCGTTCCCCATACCAGTAACGATCGGGAAGATCCCTTTCGATGCGCACTACCGGCAGGCCACGGCGCTGGCGCCAGCCGATGACTTCATAGACGGTATAGGATTCGGCATTGGCCGGCTTGGCCGCTATCCAGGTGTGAATGGCAAACCAGCCGCGCCAACCCCAGGCCGGAGCACCGTAGATCTGAAGTACGGCTTCCCGGTTTGTCGCGGGATTCGGGGCCATTCCGGCTGAAGCACGGCTGGCCGTGCGATAGTCATTCGCGGCGCAGCCGGTCAGGCAGAGCAGGACGATGGTCAGCAGTGAGATCGTTTTTTGTGTGAAACTGCTGCCGCTGACACCCTTATGAATCCCCACCTGCCGGCCGTCCTGCTGGCCTGTGCTGTAGGCGTGGGAGTTGATGTGGCTCTTGCGGCTGTGAACGGTTCTGATCGGCCCCATCTCCGCCATGGCCTTTTTGATCAGGTCTGCCTTGACCGGCACCAGGGCGCCGGGCGTGACCGGTGTCCGGACTTTCTGTTCGTGTAATCGTCCGGTTATGGTCGTCACCGCCCCCAGGTAATAGGATTGCCGCATAAGCTCCCGCTGCCGGTTTGGCGCACCGGCATTGACGTGCTGCCTGATGTAGCTGCTGCACAGTTTCCTGACGGTCTTATCCAGATAGGCAAAGGTATAGGCGGCGATCTGAACATCGGCGCCAACGCCGATGAAAGTCATCCTGCCGAGCGCCGGATGGTGAATCGCCTGACAATCAAAAGCGCTGCAGACTCCCGCTGACAGGTGGCGTACCCATTTCGGCAGGGTCTTTGAAACCGTGGCTTCCACCGTGTCAGCCGATTGCGGTTTCTGTTCCGACTCGATGTCGGCCATTGCCAGATTGTGTTCCGACAGCAGACGCTGGGCGTGTGACGCCGCCAGCGCCGCTTCATGTTCGTTGCAGGAATTGGCCAGGGCCAGCAGTTTCCTGATTTTCTCGATAACCGGGTTGGTTTCCATCGCGTGGTACTCCTTGTTGTGTGGGATGGTACCACACCGGCAAGGTCAGGGCTAAAGTTTTGTTGCCTCGATTCCGATGAATACGTCATGGAGAACGTGACATGAACAGCATAACCGACATAGCTGGCTCTGCCCTGCGGGCATTCGGCACCAGCCAGCACATTACCTCACATAACCTGGCCAACCTGAATACCGATGATTTCAAGGCGTCCGGGGCCACCTTTCAGGAGAACCGCAGCGGCGGTGTCAATGCGGTCGTATCGGGTACACAAGATACGGTTGAGATTTCCCGCAAAGCTGTCAGTCTCCTGTCGAATACCGCCGGGTTCAAGGCGAACCTCAATGTTCTGAAGGCAGCCGATGAAATGACCAGAGAGCTGTTCAGCATCAAGGCGTGAGGTTCAAGGGAGCGCAGTATCGGGGAACAGGTGATACATACGTTGTAGGAACAGCAGGTGGCTATCCACGCCGCCACATATCCCGCTGTAGCGGGACACGTCAAGAGAAGGCCGCATGGTGATGCGGCCTTCTCCATTTTCTGAAGCGGTTTGAAATCAGTTGGACCTGACCAGCTGCTCTACGGCAAATCCCTGACCCGTCAGTCTGTCAAGGATGCCTTTGTAGACGGAATCAACCATTGTCGGCTGTCGCGCCAATATCCAGAGATATTTGCGGTTTGGTGAACCGACGACGGCATATTCGTATTCCCCACCCAGCTCGACAATCCAGTAATCGCCCCGGAACGGCCAGAAAAAGCTGACTTTGAGCCGGGCGTTGCGACCGGGATCGACTGACCAGGCGCGCCCCTTTGCCTCGCGTATACGCCCGTCTTTCTGATTGATGCAACGGTTGATCACTTCGATTTCGCCATCGGGGAGGATGGTGTAGGTGGCGATGCTTTTTATGCAGCCTTTCTGAAAGGAATGATCAATGCGGGCTATTTCATGCCAGACCCCGCTGTAGCGGGCCAGATCAACCTGCGGTACCGTTGTCAGTGGCGGCAGTCCTGAAGCCGCTTGCCCGTTGTTGACATGGATAAACAGGGTCGTCACCAGCATTGCGGCGGACACCATAAGAAGGAATTTCATCTTTGTTTCTCCTGGGGGCAGCGGGATAAAAAACGTGGGATCATACCGAAGGAACCAGTCCCAATTCAAGTTCGATGTCATCACCATTAATTAGGGTGACTGAATCGTTACCCTTTTCGGTACGAACCAGCCCGTCTTCCATCCATTTCTGGATCTGCCTGGTGGAAAGACCGTATTTGGATGATGCTTCTTCGATTGTGTACCAGGTTTTTGTCAATGACATGGCAGCGCTCCTTTGATTCAGGATGATTTTCGTAAATTATACCATCTTCCGGTGAGTATGTTTTGACATTCTGTTTCAAATATACAATATTCCTTGAAAGATTTTACCTGTTTGACGAGTGGAGTCCCATGCCCTCAAACCATATCCTCCATGATCGGTTTTACATCCGCACAGCATGATGAAATCATTTTTTTACCGCTGCATTATCATTATCGCCTGTTTCCTGTTCTGCTGTCCGGGCGATGCTTCAGCCAAAACAGTCAGGGAATCACCCGGACAGATCTGGTCGGTGGGTTCGCGGCGCTGGAACGAGGCTGCGGAACAGCGCTTCGCGGCCTGGCTGGAAAAAACAGTCACCGAAGATTTCTTTCTCAAGCACAATATCCCCATCGACTGTGCCGATGTTCCTTATGCTCTCCGCTGGATCTACGCACGGATTGAGCATCTTCCCGCTGCAGCTACCCTGGTGGATGGACGTCTTTACGGCCACTGGTCCACTGATCTGGCGCATCTGCCGACCCACCGGGAGTGGTTCCGTGACCGGCGCTTCCGGAGCGCGCTTTCCCGGATGCTGTCCGGGACATCCACCAAAACGCTTCCCCAGGATACCTATCCCATCCGCATCACCCCGGACTCTCTTCTGGCGGGAACCGTTTCGGTTGTTTCCGATTCCCATGCCGGGATCGTGGGCAGTATCGTGCCCGACGGCAGCGAGTACTCGCCGATCCGGACCTGGGAGGTGTCGCTTCCCCGCAAGGTCAAGAAACTGAATCAGAGGAGCTATTTCTCCTCCCGTCCGGACAGCGCCGTTGGCACCGGTCTGGTGCGTTTTTGCTGTCCGGTGCTGTCCGGCGCTGGCTGGGGGTATCTGCCGAGAGAAAAGCATCCTTTCTACTCCCTGGAGCAGTACCGCCCTGATTTCTGTATGTCAGGAGAGCTGTTCGATGAAGCGGTGGCCAGGAGAATCGCTCCCCTGGCGTACGATCCGCTGGAAAAAATCGTCAGGATATCGGCGGCGATCCGGCGTTACCTTGAGGAGCGGGTACCCCTGGTTCTTCAGGGGTATCAGCGCTGCAAACGGTCGGACTGCTCGGAGGGCTCCCCCCTCTGGGAGGCTTACAGCACTCCCGGCCGGGACGACATGATCGCCTTCCAGGTCAAACATCTGCAGAAGGTTATCAGTTCCAGCGGACTTGACCAGGACGCCGTAAACCGGATGCTGGAGGATGTTGTTATTCCGATAGACCAGCAGCGGTCGGTCAGCCTGTCCCACATCGCGCAGAACTATCTCTGGTTGTCCCACGACCCCGGTGATTCGATTGAAGCCCGCTGGGGGTTGGATCTGTGCCGAATGATTTCAAATCAGATCACAAGCACCTTCCAGGACCTGGATTTTGTGGAGCAGAGATATCGTGCCGCTGACCCGGAGTACGCCGACTCTGTCCGCAGCCGCCATCTGGCAAAACTCAAATGGCTGGAAGGGGAAGGCAGGCGGGTCGATTGCCGTAACCTTCCGCAGTTGCCTTAAGAACCGGCTGTTAGCCAGGGAGCATTAAACCTTGTCAGGCCGGGGAGCCTGGGGGGCGCCTGATAGGCACGAAACCTCCAAAAATTAGAAAAGGTATACCCTGGGGCTGTCGGTTTTTGTGGACACAGCCCTTGATTTCCTTGAGTTATCCACTGCAGCAGGCCCTTTTTGGCCGCTTCCCTGCGCTTCCCTTATAATTAAAGATTGTATACAAATAAAAATAACTATTGACACGTAAATACAGATAGTTAGGTGTCATGCTTATTCGTTGTGCAATCTGAAAAAACTGCCGATATTGCGCCATATTTTTTCAACTTATTCACAGATAGGTGCGGTTTATCCACAGGCTTTGTGGAAAGCGCTTTTTTCATGGATTATGCCCGCTAGGATATTAAGACAGAAAGTCAGGGTTGCGGTGATTATCCGGGAGATTGTTTTGCCGGCTGTTTTGCTTGACAAGAACCGGCAGGCACGTATGATTGCTGCTATCAAATTAATGGATGGTAATCGTTATGCCGATTGTTGAATGGAATGACAGCTTCCTGGTTGGCGTGGAGCCTTTTGATGGACACCATAAGCACCTGGTTGATCTGCTGAACCGGTCCTATACCGGATTGGTGCATGCTGCTCCGCTGGAGAACTGCGGTGACCTTCTGGAGGAGCTGTCCGACTATGTCAGCTATCATTTCGTGGCCGAAGAGCTCTGGATGATGGAGAATTCATATCCCCGGTATGAGGAACACATCGCCGAACACAACAACTACATCAAACAGCTGCAGGAGTTTCAGCAGGATTACCGGCAGGGCAGGGCTGAAACCTCCCTGGAGGTATTCACCTTTCTGCGGCGCTGGCTGGTTGAGCACATCCTGACATCAGATGCCGACTATGGCCGGTTTATCTCCACTCAAACACACGAATCAGGGCGGGCCTGACTGTTGATGCAATCCGGGCAGCGCCGCAGGGTCAGGCGTAGAGGGAAAACTGGGCATGCAGTGCCGATTTCTCGGCGGTGGTGACCGGTTGGGACGGTTTCAGTTTGGGAGCGGCGACGCCGTCAGGCTGCATTGAAGAGAGGGTGACCGTATCCAGCGGAGTGGTGGAGGCCGATTGCGGCGTCGCTTTTACCGGCCGGTTCGGCGCTTTGCTGCCGCCATTGGACTGCTGCTGTACCAGCTGGGAGTATTCGGCCTCCAGGCGCATCGACATGTTTTTTTGTGGTGAGAGTGTCATTTTATTGTTCCCCTGCATCGTGATCGTCGGAAAATTGTTCCGAATTGACCAGATCCGCTTTCTTGCTGTCAAAAACATGACGTAGTGCCATCCGCTCTTCCGGGGTAACACCGTGATAGCTGCACTCGGTTTCAATTGTGATTTGCAGTTTTTTCATACGTTCACCGCTATTTATGGCCCTGTCGCCGTCACCGTATCGTTATCAGCCGGTCATGATTGTTCCGGTTTTCAGAAGTACTTTTGCAAAGAGTCTGCCAAGGCAGACTCTTTGTCTGTTTGCAGGGGAGGGCAGGGTGGTTGTTGACGGCTGGAAATGAGATCTGGCGGCAGGGTGGACGTGATTGTGCCGTTACTTCCGGCAGCTACAAAATCGGCCAGAGATAATCGCCATCATGTCTTACCCCCGCGACATGATAATCAGCGAATAAACAGAAGATGCTGACAGCCAGAAACAATGCCAGAGATGCGACAAAGAGCCAGAACCATGCGCCTATGCTTCCGGTCTCGCGCCTGGTGATTCCGATATAGCTGCGGATGGAATAGTTTTCCAGATAATCCCGCAGTGTTTCCTGGTCGGATTTCCGGTGCTTGTAAGAGTGGTAGACCATGGCGATCCACGAGCCTGCAAACAGGAGCAGCAGGTACAGCTGGAAAATTTCCCAGCGCAGGGATATGTTCACCGGCCGAAGCATGTCAATTCCCGCTCAGGCGGACGTGCCGCAGGGTAGTTTAACGATGACGCGGCCCCGGATGGCGCCCCGCAGGATAGCCTGCAGCTGCTCCTCCAGACCCTCCAGGGAAACTTCTGTCACGAGCGCCGACAGATGCTCCGGTTTCCACTCTCCGGCAAGTTTTTCCCAGATCAGCCGCCGGGGCGAGGCGGGGCAGTTGACCGAATCGATGCCGATCAGGCTGACCCCGCGCAGGATGAAGGGAAAGATGTTCATGGTCAGCTCGGTTGAGCCGACCAGCCCGCAACAGGTGACCGCCCCGCCGTAGCGGGTCGCCTTGATCGCCGCCGTCAGGGTCTCGCCGCCGACCACATCCACGACACCCGCCCAGCGCTCTTTCAGCATCGGCCGCTCCGCTCCGGAGGTCACCTGTTCGCGGGTGATCACCTCCGCCGCACCCAGGCCGCGCAGGAAAGCTTCGTCGGAAAGCTTGCCCGTGGCGGCAGCCACCCGGTAGCCGGCCCGGTTCAGGATGGAGACGGCGATACTGCCGACCCCTCCGGTGGCTCCCGTGACAAGGATCTCGCCGTCTGCCGGCCTGACCCCGGCCTGCTCCAGCTTCAGCACCGACAGGGCCGCCGTGAAGCCGGCCGTGCCGATGATCATCGCCTCGCGCAGCGAAAGTCCGGCCGGCAGAGGCACGGCCCAATCGGACGGGATTCTGATATACTCCCCCCAGCCGCCGTCAGTCTCCATCCCCAGGTCGTATCCGGTCACGATTACCTTTTCTCCCGGCGCAAAGGCGCCATTACCGCAGGCGACGACCTCGCCGGCCGCATCGATACCGGGGGTATGGGGGAACTGGCGCGTCACCCCCGGGTGTCCGCTGGCCGAGAGGGCGTCCTTGTAGTTGAGCGACGAGTACTGAACCCGCACCAGCAACTCACCCGGCGGCAGGTCAGCGAGGCTTCTGTCCCGAACTGAACGCGTAAACTGCTTGTCGCCGTCCTTGTCCACCACCAACGCTTTGAATCGCCGTGATTCCATGTCAGCCTCCCGTGGGTGGTGTCAAGCTGCCTGCAGCCGTATCCGCTGCTGGCGGCATGCCGCCCGATGCTTTTTGACAATTGTTCTGATTGCTGTATTAGACCGGCCGGCTGTTTTCGTCAAGTGAGTTTTTCAGTAAATGCCAGCGCATAACTATCCGGCAATACGACAATTTGTTCCTCTTGCCTTCGGCGGCTACCATCCAGTTACATACAGGTGTGTATAAGAGTTTGATACACTTTTTATTAGAGGTGGCTTACATATAACTATTTGAAATCACTTGTCTAATTTCGGTTTTAGCAATCAGATGGCCGTTATTTTGAGGGAATTTTTGTATTATTCCTTTATACAGTAGCCGCTGGCCCTACTCGTGATTGTCTCTGTCTGAAGGGTTTTTCAAAAAATAAAGTAAATAATTTCAGTGTTTTATGTAAAATATGTGCTTGTTTGCAATACTTGGCACCAGCAATGCAATATCAACTGCAAAGGCAACTAATTCAGCACTAAATAAATAAGGTTCCTCACACAAATCTGTGCAAAGTAGTTGGCATGTCTAGATTGCCCATGCAGTGATACAGGTTGAGAATAAAGTTCTTTGCTGTTCTGAATCCATAGGCCCTGTGACTGATTACCTTAGCCTT
>JAJZRX010000058.1 GCA_021850095.1 Deltaproteobacteria bacterium | reverse complement strand
GGATAGTTACGAGAGTGCGCCGGCCGATTTTTTACTCAATGTCAAGCAAAAAATGCAACATCACGCTGAATTTATTACGTTTTTACATTCTCAAAGAACCATGCAAAGACCTAACCGGAAGAAGCTGGGGAAAACTGAAACTTGTAAAAGCTTCCCCAATAAGCTCGGCTTCCACGTAATTTCGCTGAAGTTTAGCGGAAACTCTTTATGTATGTTCAACATGTCGGTCTGCCACATTGAATACTTATTCAACTTTGATTTGAGGGCATTCAGACGCGTTTCCAATGACAATTCAATACATTTCTGTTCGTTTTCAGTATTCAGCAGATTCAAGTTTTTCCACATTATCGTCCGCCTGCGGGACATGTTCTTAGAGCAGCTGCTCATGTGCATTCACCTCATTTCGCCAGCAACGGCTTTAAAAGATCATGTATTTCACGCTTCATCTGAAGTTGTTCCTGAATATCACGCCGTTCCTTGGCCAACCAGGCCAGCGATTGAGCCACCGCATAGACTGTATTTCCAGGCAGGACGGCACCGGCAACAGCTTTACCAAAATGTACGGATTTCTCCGTAGCTAATCCTTTTTCAAAGGGATCTGCAAATGTAACATCACGTCCGCTTCTGGTAATGTGCCAGGCGCGAGCCGCCGCCTTAACTCCCCATTGTTTGGCAAGATGCTTGTTTGTCCACTGCTCAAATTTGTCTTCGTTGACTTTCTTCTTCGACCATACCAGATAAGTATCCCGTTCTCGTGTCGTGGCTTCAATGCCTGCTCCAAGCATTGCGGCAATATCATTCATCTCCAGAAAACGATTGTGCCGCTGCTTGTAATAGGTATCAGCAACTCCAACTACCATGCCGTTTGAACAGACAAAGCGCAACCAGCCGATAACACAGGTAAACTTCATGCTGCCATCCACAGAATTGAAACACTCCAGCTGAAGCCCCATTTTGTCACCATTCAAATTCAAATTAAATCTTTCAGGTAACAATAGGCCAATACGCAGCCGCTCACCGAAAACGGTCATCTCAAGCCTCGCCTTGATTTCGGAAGGTTCGACTCCTGCACGCCTGATTACCGTTTTTGCTTCATCAAACAGCCTGCGATGCTGGATCAATGTGTATTGCTTTGAAACAATGCCAACCGGGATTTCGGCATCACTTGAGTTTAATGGCATACGAACGATAACATCATGGTAATGGTTAATTCCGGAAACAGAGGATGGTGTTTCCATGTTTTGAGCGGTCGAAGTTATGGATATTGGTCTGAACGCAGCTCCAAAAGTACGACGTTCATAGAGCGGAATATGTTCCCGCAGAGATTCCATTGGTCCCTCGTACACCGTGACTGGCGACCCACTCCAGATATTATCGCTTTGAGTGATTGTCACACCACCATAAGCAGCCATAAATACACCTCCAAAACAGGATGGTATTGCATGTTTAAATTATTACACAGAATTACGACAAAATAAGTCATTCTTATTAAATATAGTAAAGATAACCCTGGAATTACTTTTAGTATCGGCGACTACATTTCACGAGTGCCCAGGCTGTTACAAACAAAAACGGCGCTATCTGATTGATTCAGAGTAGCGCCGCAAGGGATGAGTGGTCAAAAACTTCCCCTATTGCATTCATCCCATTTTATAAAAAATCAGCAGATTGCATGGAAGGTAGCAAGTTCAAAAAGTACAACTAAAGTACAACTCATTTCAAAAACAACAAAAAAAGGGTTACGACAAACGCCGTAACCCTTTGAATTATCTGGTCGGTGAGACTGGAATCGAACCAGCGACCCCCTGCTCCCAAGGCAGGTGCGCTACCAGGCTGCGCTACTCACCGACGAAAGACAAGTTTTATAGCACACTAAAAACAGCATTGGCAAGATATTATTTATTTTCCGGCCATGTCCCGATCAACTGAAGCGCGCCATTCGGCGACAATTCCATCGTAGGTCAAGCTGTAGTCCTTCAGCGTCAGTTCAATTGCCTCGTCAATCGCCATCCCCTTGCCCAGAGCCACAAGCAGCTGTTTGAGCCGATGCCAGCCATAGGTCGTCACCATGTAATTGACCAGGGCGTAACTCTGCTGGTAAGCCAGACCGGCATCCGTTGTCGAAAGGGAGTTGAAGCTGCTTTCCAGCTTGCGGAAATCGGCGAACGCCTGTCTGCGGGCTGCCCGCCCGAACTCGGCCATGGGGCGGTTGTACTGCTGGCGACCGAACATCTCGGCAATTCCCTCATTCAGCCAGAGCGGACAGTTGCCGCGTGTCAGATCAAAGATCACGACATGGGCGTATTCGTGGAAGAGAACACCGCGCATGCTGGGTGTAATTTCTTTCAGAATTCCAAACGGCAGGCGGATCTTGCCGTCATAGAAACCGCCGGCCCAGTCGGGTGAATCGGTGACGGCCTTGAAGTCTTCCCGCTTGTAGATGCCGACCGGCACGCGCGCTTCAGGAAAGTGTCCCAACTCGGCCCCGACCTGGTTGGCGGCGGACTCCAGCACGTCCAGAATTGCCAGTGCAAAGTCGGTATCGACACCGGGATCGTAGGTAAGATCGAAACGCGAGCTGTGACCGCGATCCATAGCTGATTCCACAGCCATCTCGCGGCGGGCCTTAGCCAACAGTTCGGTTATCTCCCGGCGACCGGGGGAAAGCTTCAGGGCCGCTTCCCACAACTCAATCGCCTGGCTGCGGTTTTCGGTTTCGTACTGCAGCAGCCCCAGATAATACAGCAGCTCCGGCGAATCACCCTTGAGGGTGCGGGCCCGCTCCAGCTCGTAACGGGCTATATCGTATTTTTTGAGGTGATAGGTGCAGATACCGCGCAGCAGGGCATAGGTCGCTTCGTCCGGATACAGCTCAATCGCTTTGAGGAAGTTTTCATCGGCCTGTTCAAACTGCTTTTGCTTGAAGAACTGGTGGCCAAAAGCCGCATATCCCTCCGCCAGGTTGCGCTTGAGGGTTTCATTGAGCGGGAAAAGCAGGTAGGCCCGCCGCAGTTGTTCGATCCCTTTTTCGTATTCGCCGCGCAGCATCAACTCACGGCCGTAACTGCTGTGCAGGACCGGATCATTGTCGATCGGCTCCGCTCCGGCAGATGCAGTCAGCAGGCAGACGGCACAGACGATCAGAGTCACAATGCGGATCACATTACATTTTCCGAGGCAAACGGAAATGGTCGCCATATCCCGCGCCCCGGCGCGCTTCATGATTGCGAAAGAAAGCTGCGGATTGAGGCGGCGATCCCGTTGCAGTCCAGCCCCAGCATCTCACGCAGCTCATGCTGTTCGGCCTGCGGGATGTAGCTGTCGGGATAACCGAGCCGCAGAACCCGGACACCAGTCTGCCCCTGTTCTTCCAGCAGTTCCAGCACCGCCGTGCCGAAACCGCCCTGCAAAGCATTCTCCTCGATGGTTATCAGACGGCCCTGTTTCTGTGCCAGGGAGAGAAACAGCTCGCTATCCAGCGGTTTGACAAAGCGGGCATTGATGACCGCCAGCGAGATACCGCTTTCGCTTTCCAGCAACCGGGCCGCCTCCAGGGCGGGTTGAACCATGGTGCCCAGCGCCAGAACCGCCGCATCCTTTCCCTCGCGCAGCACTTCGGCGCGCCCGAGCGGGAGCGGCGTCAGATTCTGATCCAGCGCCACGCCATAGCCGTTACCGCGCGGGTAGCGCAGGGCGGCCGGGCTCCCCAGATTGACGGCGGTCGCCAGCATATGCTGCAGCTCGTTTTCGTCCTTGGGGGCCATCAGGGTCATGTTGGGCAGATGCCGCAGGTAGGAGAGGTCAAAGGCGCCGTGGTGGGTCGGGCCGTCACTGCCGACCACGCCGCTCCGGTCAAGCGCAAAGGTAACCGGCAGATTCTGCAGACAGACATCGTGAAACACCTGGTCATAAGCGCGCTGCAAAAAGCTTGAATAGACGGCAAACACCGGCCGGTATCCTTCAGCCGCCAGGCCGGCGGCAAAAGTGACCCCATGCTGTTCGGCAATCCCCACGTCGAAGAAACGGTCGGGAAATTCCTTGGAAAAGCCGGTCAGGCCGGTGCCGTCCGGCATGGCGGCCGTGATGGCTGCCACGCGCTCGTCCTCGGCGGCCAGCTTGCAGAGGGCCGAACCGAAAATTGCGGTGTAAGAAGCCGCGCCCCCCTTGCCCTTCAAAACTTTGCCGCTGGCAATATCAAACGGCCCGACCCCGTGAAACAATGACGGGTTCTGCTCGGCCGGCTTATAGCCCTTGCCTTTTTTGGTCAGGACATGAATCAGCACGGCATCGTCAAAGCGCTTTACGTTTTCGAGGGTTTCGATCAGCTTAGGCAGGTCGTGCCCGTCGATCGGGCCGATGTAGTCGAAACCGAAGGCTTCGAAAAGCATGCCGGGCGTCAGAAAACCCTTGAAGGATTCTTCCAGCTTACGGGCCATCTGCAGCACACTGTTACTGTTATCCAGGCGCTTCAGAAACAGTTCAGTATTCTTTTTGAAACGCAGGACGAATTCGCTTGAAGCGGTGCGGGTCAGAAAGTTGGAAATTGCACCCACATTTTCGGCGATCGACATTTCGTTGTCATTCAGGATCACGACCAGATCCTTGTTCAGGTGCCCGGCATGATTGATCCCTTCATAGGCGATCCCACCGGTCATGGAGCCGTCGCCTATGACCGCCAGTACCTTGTTGCTGCGGCCGTCCAGGTCGCGGGCCACGGCAAAACCGGTGGCGGCCGAGATCGAGGTCGACGAATGGCCGACATCAAAGGCATCGTGGGGCGATTCATGCCGTTTGGGGAATCCGCTGAGGCCGTCCTTGGTCCGCAGCGTCTTGAAACTGTCGCGCCGGCCGGTCAAAATTTTGTGGGCATAGGCTTGGTGCCCCACGTCCCAGATGATCTTGTCGACCGGAGTCTGAAAGACGCGGTGCATGGCGATGGTCAGTTCCACCACCCCCAGGCTGGGGGCAAGATGGCCGCCGTTTTTGGAGCAGGTCTCGATGATGATCTGGCGCAGTTCGGATGCGACCGTTGCAAGCTTGTGGGCCGGTATCCGTTTCAGGTCATCGGGTGAGTTGATTGTTTCAAGTAGCGACATGGTAAAGGCCTTTACTTCAAAACGTGATCAGCGAAATGCAGAGCACGCTTCCTGTAATGTGAGTGAGAATCAGTTCTTGCGCTTGACGATATAGGCGGCAATCTCCCGCAGCGGATCAGCCTCGCCCCCGAAAATCTCCAGCGCCCGCAGCGCCTCGTCCATCATGGCTTGAGCCTCTTCCTTGGCGGCGGCCAGGCCCATCACGGCCGGATAGGTGGCCTTGCCGCGGGCCTCGTCACTGCCGGCGTCCTTGCCGATTTCTTCGGTTGTCCCCTCGATATCGAGGATGTCGTCGGCAATCTGGAAGGCCAGTCCGGCCGCCGCGCCATAACGCTTGACAGCCGCCAGCTTTCGCTCGTCAGCCCCGCCCAGCAGAGCGCCGGCCACGACCGAAGCCTTGATCAGGGCGCCGGTTTTGTGGGTATGGATATATTGAACCGTGGGCAAATCCATGTCCGCTTTCCCCTCGCTCTCCATGTCCACCACCTGGCCGCCGACCATGCCGTGCGAACCGGCGCAGTGCGCAATCTCATGGATCACCGCCAGACGGGCGGCCGGATCGCAATCGGCGGCAAAACGCGGATCGCTGATCAGCCTGAAAGCCTCGGTCAGCAGGGCGTCACCGGCCAGAATGGCGACCGCTTCGCCGAAAACCTTGTGATTGGTGGGATTGCCGCGCCGGAAATCATCATCATCCATGGCCGGCAGATCGTCATGGATCAGCGAATAGGTGTGGATCATCTCCATGGCGCAGGCCGCCGGAACGGCGCGTTCCGTATCGCCCCCCACCGCCTGGCAGGCCGCCAGCATCAGAATCGGCCGCACCCGTTTTCCGCCGGCAAAAACCGAATAGCGCATGGCCTTGTGCAGACTGTGCGGCAGCACGTTCTCCTCGGGCAGATAGCGGTTCAGGGCCGCGTCAATCCGGGCGCATTGTTCTTTCAGATATGCTTTCAGATCCATCGATATATACCTTTCAGTTCTCTTCGGATTCAAACGGCTCCCGTTTCAGGGAGCCGTCTTTCTGTTTCAGGAGGATATCAACCCGGCGCTCGGCCTCGTCCAGGCGGGCGGAGCAGAAGGCGGCGTGTTTGACCCCCTCTTCAAAGGCCTTCAACGACTCTTCCAGGGAGAGCGAGCCCCCCTCCAGCCGCTTCACGACCTCTTCCAGCTTCTTCAGGGATGTTTCAAATTTATCGGTTGCCATGGCGTTCTCTCTCAAAAGGGAATCATTATACAGATCTGCCGTTGTCCGTCAAGTTTTGGCGGCTTCCCGCGCTTCTATCCGGCAGCCGACCGTGCCGCGATGCAGCGTCACCAGCAGCGGATCACCCGGCTTCAGATCGTCTGCATCGGTCACCACCTGTCCGTTATCGGGCCGGGTTGCGATCGCATAGCCGCGGGCCAGCGTCCGGAGCGGCGAAAGCACCTCCAACCGGGCGGCATGATCGCCGAATTCCTGCCGGTCACGATCGATCCTGTGACTGACCAAGCCACCCGCCCGGGCCGACAAAATCTCAAGTTTCTGCCGCAAGGTCGTGATCCGGGCAGCCGGATTGAGATACTGCAGAGTCGCATCCAGGCCATTGAAGCGCTGCCGGCGATCCCTGACGCTGTTGCAAAGCGCCAGTTCAAGACGCCCGTTCAGATCATCCACCCGCTGGGCCAGATGCCCCAGCAGCTTGGTCGGATCATGCAGCGCCCGTCGCAGTGCGCCGACGGAAGCATCCAGCACTGCCAGACGATTCTCCATGCTTCGGGTCAGCTGGCGCGAAAGCGCCTCCACCTGATTGCGCAGTTCGGCCGCCGATGCAATCACCAGTTCGGCCGCCGCCGAAGGGGTCGGGGCGCGCAGGTCGGCGGCAAAGTCGCAGATGCTCCAGTCGGTTTCATGTCCGACCGCCGAAATAATCGGTATTTTCGAGCGATGGATCGCCCGGGCCACGACCTCTTCGTTAAAGGGCCACAGATCCTCCAGCGAACCGCCCCCCCGTCCCACGATCAGCACATCCGCCTCCGCCAGGCGGTTCAGATCATCAATCGCCCGGGCGATCTCCAGCGCCGCCCCCTCCCCCTGCACCCGCACCGGGTAAATCTGCACCTCCAGCGATGCAAAGCGGCGCTTGAGGACATTCAGGATATCATGGATCGCGGCGCCGGTCGGCGAAGTCACCACCCCCACCCGGCGGGGAAAGCGCGGCAGGGGTCGCTTATGCTCTTCGGCAAACAAGCCCTCGCCGGCCAGCTTTTCCTTGAGCTGGAGAAAGGCGGTCTGCAGCGCACCCACACCAGACGGCTCCAGATATTCGCAGATCAGCTGGTACTCGCCGCGCTGGTCATAAACCGAGATATGGCCGCGGACAATCAGGGCCATGCCGTCGGCCGGGCGGAATTTGAGGTTCTTGACGGAGCTTTTGAACATCACGCAGCGCAGCTGGGCCCCGCTGTCCTTGAGGGTGAAATAGCAATGACCGGATGAGGGAAATGAAAGATTGGAGACTTCGCCCTGCACCCAGAGCTGCTCGAAGTTTTCTTCCAGCACTCCGCGCAAAAGGGCGGTCAGACGGCTGACCGTCAGGATTGTTTTTTCGGAGAAGATATCCATTACAACAATGGTGATGTAAAATTTGTACGCTTAATCAAGAGGCCTTGTTCCCTATCAATAATCACCCGACGAACCGCCGCCGTCAAAACCGCCGCCGCCCCCGGAAAAACCGCCACCCCAGCTGCCGCCGGAAGAACCGCCGCCGTAGTATCCGCCGCCCCCCCAGCCGCCGCCATAAAAGCCGCCCCCGCCGCCGAAACCGCCACCGCCCAGCAGGCCGGAAGCCAGAGTACCCAACAGCAGACCGGCCCCCAGTCCGACGGCAGCCAAAAACAGCAGCGTCAGCAGCCCCAGCCCCGGAAAAACCGCCGAAGCCGCCAGCGGCAGGCCGAGCGCGCCGGCCGCCGCCCCCAGAAAGCGCGAGAACAGCCCCAGCACAGCGGCGGCCACGGCGACTGACATGAATATCTTAACAATTGAAGAAGCTTGGTGGGGAGCGGGCATTCCGGGTTGCTGGCCGCTCCCTTTGAACTCGCCCCGGGTGGCGGCCATGATGCCATCAACACCGGCGGAAAAAGCCTGATCGAAGTTGCCTGATTTCAGAGAGGGAGTCATGGTCTCCCGAATGATCCGGGCGGCAGTTATATCGGGCAGCACCCCCTGCAACCCCATCCCGACCTCGATCCTGACCTTGCGCTCGGCCTGGGCCAGAACCAGCAGGACTCCGTTGTCGCGCCCTTTCTGGCCCAGCCTCCAGGCATCGGTCACCCGGATCGCAAACTGCTCGATCGTGTCACCCTGCAGCGAGGGCACCGTCAGCACCGCAACCTGGTTGGAAGTTTCGCTTTCAAAAGCGGCCAGCTTCTGTTCCAGGCGCTGGCGTGTCTCGGGCGACAGCAGTCCGGCCAAGTCGTTGACCCGTCCGCCCAGGGGCGGGACCTCGAGCGCCAGCAGTTGGAGCGGCAGAAGCAGCAGCGTTATCAGCAGGATGACCGGTTTCATGGTCATTCAGATCAGAATTTGACCTTGGGCGCCACTTTGGCGCCTTCCTCGGCCTTGAAGGCTTCCTTGCGCTGCAGGTGCAGCAGCAGCGAGTTGGTCAGGGAATTGGGGAAGGTGCGGATGCTGGTGTTGAAGACCTGCACCGACTGGTTGTAGCGCTCGCGGGCCACGTTGATGCGGTTCTCGGTCCCTTCCAGCTGCTTCTGCAGATCCATGAAATTCTGATTGGCCTTCAGGTCCGGATACTTCTCAACCACCACCATCAGGCGCGACAGGGCGCCGGACAGTTCGCCCTGGGCCTGCTGGAACTTGTTCAGGCTCTCGGGATTATTGAGCACATCTTTAGTGACCTGCATCGAGCCGACCTTGGCCCGCGCCTCGGTGACCGCCTGGAGCGTATCGGCTTCATGCTTGGCATACCCCTTGACGACCTCGACCAGGTTGGGGATCAGGTCGGCCCGTCGCTGATAGGATGACTCGACATTGCCCCAGGCGGCGATGACCGCTTCCTCGTTGGCCTGCATCGTGTTGTAGCCGCAGCCGGACAAAAGAGCCAGCAGCATCAGGGCTGAAAATATGGTCATAAGTCGTTTCATGATGGTTTCTCCTCCATAGGTGTGTTGTGGGATTTCAGATAATTCCGTCATTTTTACCGTAGTAGATCTTCATCCCGGTCAGCAGCAGATTGCAGGCCAGCGGAATAATATTGGCTAAAATTAATGGCAGATCAGAGATGAGAATACCGTAAATCATCCAAAGTGCAACACCAATCGAAAGCAGCAGCGGCTGCCAGACCGAGATATCGCGCACGTGGCGGCTTCGCAGGGTTTTGACCACCTGGGGAATGGCGGCCAGGCTGGTCAGGGTTCCGGCCACCAGGCCGATGGTGGTGGGACTCACGATCTTTTTCTTCCGTCAAATCCGGAGCTGGCCCAATCGATCTGGGTCAGCATGCCGCGCAGCACGGTCACTTCGCGGCTGTCCAGATCGGCACGAAAGAAGATCCGCCGCAGTGAGCGCATGATATGCTCCGGATTCTGCTCATTGAGGAAGCCGATCCGCTCCAGGCTGGCGCGCAGATGGGTGAAGAGCGTTTCCATCTCCCCGGAATCGGCCAGATCAAGCGGCCGTCCGCCGCCGGGAGACTGGCCGGCCTTGCCCAGTTCGTAGCAGAAGAGCAGGACCGATTGGGCCAGGTTGAGCGAACCGTATTCGGCCGAAGTCGGTATGGTGGCATGCCAACGGCAGAGGGAAAGTTCCTCCGTCGTCAGGCCGTTGTCCTCACGCCCGAACACCAGCGCCGCCCGGCAATCAGACGTGGCCGACTCCCTGAAGCGCTGGGAGACCTCGGGGGGAGTCAGGATCTCCTGGCGATACTTGCCGTGGCGGCGGGTCGTGCCGACCGACAGACTGCAGTCGGAAAGGGCCGAGGCCAGATCCGGGAAAACCTGGGCCGCTTCGAGGACATCCTTGGCAGCCACGGCGAATTTGAGCGCTTCCGGGTGAAAGCGGTCGCAGCCCTTTACCAGGCGCAGGCTGGTAAAGCCCATGTTTTTCATCGCCCGGCAGGCCATGCCGATGTTTCCGGGCGATTGCGGTTCAACCAGAATAATGCTGATATCGCTGTTCAAGATGATGTCCTTCGTGATTCGCGGATGGCCCGAATGCGCGCCAGGCGATCCCTGGCGGGTTTTTTGAGCTTCCAGACGTGATAGATGTGTACGCACCAGATCAGCGCGATGATGCCCAGCAGGGCGAGGGCGATATAATGCTCATAGTTGCTGATGTTGTCCAGCAGCAGCTCGGCGCTTTTGCCGAACAGGTAGCCCCCCAGGGCAAAAACCAGAGCCCAGGTCAGCGCGCTGACCAGATTGATCCAGAGAAACGTGCGGGGAGCAAGCTTGGTGATGCCCAGGATTATGGGCAGAACGATTCTGAAACCATAGGTAAAACGGGATATGAAGGCGACAAATACACCATACTTCTCAATCAGTTTCAACGCCTCGCGAAATTTGCGGGCAATCGAGTGAAAGCGCTTCAGCAGCGCCCTCCCCTTCAGACGTCCGAGGTAAAAATAGAACTGATCGCCCAGAAACGAGCCGGCCCAGGCCGTCAGGACCACACCGCTGATATCGAGATACCCGCGGAAAGCCAGAAAGCCGGCCATCAGCAGGATCGCTTCCCCCTCCAGAAAGGTGCCGACAAACAGAACCCAGTAGCCGTGAAGCTCCAGGTACTCCTTGAGGATCTGCTGAAAATGCACGGTCAGCCCCCCTGACCAGCTCTGTTAAACCGCCAGCCGGCCGGCAATTTCAGACTTCATCAGGTCGATCATTTCGTCGATGCGGGCATGATCGTCGGCCGCCCGGGCATCGGCTTCAACCACAGCCAGGAAATCGGCGAGTTTGCCGCCGTCCAGCAGCAGGGCGGCCCCACCGCCACCGATTATCCGCTTTTCAACGATCTCACGCCCGGCCCGCGACAGGTAGGCGCTGGCAACTTCTTTGAGATCTTCCACCAATTCAAGCAGCTGTCGCTCGTTTACCCCGCTAGCGTCCCGCTTCACAGCCGGCTGTTCTTTTTGACGAACGGCGGTTTGTCGCGATTGAGCCGTTTCCCACAGTTTTTCGAGGTTGACCATCTGGAGCAGATCATACTGCAGCAGCTCCTCCAGCGGCCTGGTCGAGCAGACATCAATTCGTGCGCCGGGGAGCGCCGCAACTTTGCGGGACTCGTCCGGCAGAGACTCGATCGAAGTGGCGCCATCATAATAAAAGCCGATCGGCAATCCGTCCTTGTAAAACATCATCGCGTGGCGTTCGGGAGTGTAAAAAAGCACCACACCGTTAAAATCCTGCCCTTTAAGGCGTGTCAAAACCCCCTTGATGTCGACCTGGCGCACATCGTCCCCCTGAAACAGGCGCGTGCCGACCGCCAGGGCATGGGCGCACATGGCCAGATCGGGGGTCATGCGGTAGACATTGATTTCACCGCCCAGGCCGGACACGGCTCCGAACAGCTGCACGATCGCCTCAAAACCGGTTTTTTCTCGACCTTCAGCACTGCTGACGGCGCACAACATCCGGCCTTTGGCAAAGACACAGCAGGTTTCAAAGCCGGGGGCGGAGTGGCTCAAATACCCGGTGAAACCGCCTTTTGCAAGTTTTTCAAGCACATCCGGAATGACGACTTTTGCGGCAGATACTTTTTCGTAGAGCGGGTTTGCTTTGGGCAGGAAACGCATTTCCTAAGCCTCCGGTAGGTTGGAGAGAATTTAGGGGTCGTAGACACAAGCGACAATGGCACCAATCTGCAGGCGGGGATAACCTAATGTATTTTGGCTGGCATGTCAAAACAAAATCAAACCGTGCAAACCCCAAATATGCCAGTAGAACCAAGATATTAAGCTTGACAAGCACCACCCGTTACAGTAGCTTTTACGCGGTTTCTGACTGACCCTGCCACCTACCGGCAGCGGTTATTTTTTTGGGCTTGAGGATTCTGATGGCTGTGGCTCCAAAGAAAGACAAATTTATCGAAGAGGCCCAAAAACTGGCCCTGCGCGGTCAGTACGACAAGGCTGCCAAGCTCTACGAGCAGGCCATGGCACTGGAGCCCTCCAACATAAATCTGCGTCAGAAATTGGCCGAGCTCCTGATCAAGGCGAATCGCCCGGACGATGCCCGCAAAGAATTCGAAACCGTCGGCAAACACTTTGCGAACAACGGTTTCTACCTCAAGGCCATTGCGGTCTACAAGCAGCTGCAGAAACTTTTCCCGTCCGACATTTCACTTTCGGTCAGCCTGGCCGAACTGAACGAGAAACATGGCCTGACCGCCAATGCAATCGCTGAATACAAACTGGTCTATGATTATTATCAGAAAGCCGGCAATACTGTCGAATTGATCAGGACGCTCGACAGGATGCAGACCGTTGATTCCGGCAACGTGTCGATAAAAATCAAACTGGCGGAAGCCCTTTTTGAGAACGGCAAAAAAGACGAGGCCTACGCGCTCTTTTCAAAAACAGCCGCCCTGCTGCAGGAAAATGGCGACAATGCGACTCTGTCCCGGCTGAATGAACGCATCCAGGAGCTTTTCCCCGAAAAAACCGAGTTTGTGCTGGAAACCCTGGCCGAACAGGTCAGAAGCGGCAATGCGGCCAAAGCGGTGGCCGGCCTGCAGGGGCTTTTGCGCAGCAACACCGGCGACAAGCGGGTCTGGGATCTGGTGATCGAAGCCTACCGGCGCCTGGATCAGCCCCAGCGGGTCAGGATCGCCTATCAGCATTACCTCAAATACTTCCCCGACGATCCGACTCCCATGATCGGCCTGATAACCTGCTGTGTCGAGGAGAGCAACCTTTCCGCCGCGCTGGAACTGCTGGAACGCTTCGAACCCCGGCTGTATTCGGCCGGGCGTCTGGACGACCTGGACAAAACATACCGCGCATTGGACAAGCTTGACCCGATCAATGTTAGAGTGCTGGAGGGTTTGATCAGGGTTTCCCAAGCGGCCGGCAAAACGGGCGAACTGGAGGTTTTTTCCTCCCGCCTGAAATCGCTGTGCGGCGTTTCGAGTTTGGCGCAGCCGGATTCAGCTGATTCGGGGGAGACCGGGGGCTCCGGAATCGAGCCGCTGGAATTTTCTGACGAAGGGGACGAAACCCTTAAAACAATACAGGAAACGACTGCCGAAACGTACGCGACCTTGGCTGACGATGAACCGGCAACAGCGGAGGATGAAGAGATTGAAATCGAAATTGATATTGATTCCGATTTTGAAGGATCCGCCGTCGATTCGGGCGAAGACACGTCCGGCAGCACCTGGATAGACTCGGTTGACGGATTGTTTGATACGATCGCAAGCGCCCCGCGCGGCGTACGTTTCGGTAATGAAATGGACAGTTCGGACGCCCAGTCCCACTACGACCTCGGACTGGCATTCAAAGAAATGGGACTGTTTGACGAGGCCATCAATGAATTCCGTCAGGCATCCTCGGACGCATCCCGGCGGCTGGAGTGCCTGATAATGCAGGGAGCCTGCCTGCGTGAGCGCGGCCAGCACGATGCCGCCATAACCATGCTGAAGGCCCTTTTAAAACCGGGCTTGAGCCGTGAAGATTCCAGCGCGGTTAAGTATGAGCTGGCCCTGACCTGTGAAGCGGCCGGCATGAGCGACCAGGCCACGCAGCTGCTCAATGAAATCGACGCCAGCACCCCCGGCTTCCGGGACGTCAGTTCCCGCCTCAACGCCGCCAACCTTGAAAACTCGCTTGACTTTTCCGACGAAGACCTGAAGGACTTTGACCTGAAGTAGGGGCGCACCGCGTGCGCCCGATTCGGGCAAATTTTCCCTGCCCCTTACCTGCTGTTCGTGATGCCCAACAAACGTGATGGCGCCGTAATCTTGAGCGGAGCCGAAAAAACCTGCTGACTATAGCTGTCTGGCAGCGGAGGCAGGGGGGCGGCCTTGTCGATCGATTCCAGCAGCGCCTGATCAACCTCCGGCGAGCCGGTTCCCTGGCGGATAATCCTGCCCAGCAGGGTTCCGTCACGCTGAATGGCAATAAAAACAATGCCATCCTGGTTGATGGCGCTCGACAACTCGGCCGCCCGCTCCCACCAGATCCGGTTTATCTTCTCCACCAGCACAAGATAATAGTCACGAATATCTTCCCGCAAAGTAGCGCCATCCCCCAGGCTGCTGACAAAACCATAGGCCATGCCCAGGCCCAGCGGCGTTGTCCGGATATCCTCGCTGACGGTCGGCTCGGGAGCGGCCTTCGCCGGCTCGGGCTGGTCTGCCGGCACGGGCTGGTCTGCTTGTCGGGGAACCGCCGGCGGGAGCGGAGCCAGAACCGGCTCCTGGATCTTGACCTGCGCCGAAAGGACTGGGGGGGGCGAATCAACCGGAACCGGCACAAGATCCCGCATCTCCAGATAACTGACCTTTTCGGAACCGGACGGAGAAGTCCAGACGTAGGCGATCAGCAGCACCGAAACCAGATGCAGGGCGATGGACGCGCCCAGACAGAGCAGAGGAATAATGCCGGCTGAAGGGGGTGATGTGTCGTTCGGGTTCAAAATGGCGCCGTCTCCCGGAGCGTGCTCAATTAACGCGTGAAATATTGATGGCATGTGGTATAACACAGCCATCCGGAGTGTGACACATTGAATACGATTCAGGGGGACAACAATGAAAAAGTTTCGTACGATCCTGGCGGCAGGGGTATTGTTTGCCAGCCTCTGCTCAAACGCCGCAGCCGGTGATCTGCTGGATGTCAAACCGGTCGCTGCTGGCAGCGCGGTTGCCGTGGAAATATCGGCCGATATCCCCATGACCTACACCTATTACAGCATTCCGGGACAAGCGCGGGCCGTGGTTGACATCGCCAACGCGGATCCGGAAAATGTCGAGCCGCTGATTGTTGTCAACCGGGGAAACATATCGAGCATCAGCGTAGACAAGGCCCAGATTTCCGACATGGTGGTCAGCAGAATTGTATTCAACCTGGAATCCCGATCCGAAATTGCGGTTTCGTCCAGCGCTGACCGCAAAAAACTGTCGGTAACCTTTGGGGGGGCTTCACAATCGGCAAAGGAACAAACCAGCGGAGCTTTGCCGGCGGCGCAGGCCAGCCTGGCGGAAGAACCAGCCGCAGCGCCGGAGCAGACGGCTGCAATTCCTGCAGCCAAACCGCTCGAAACACCTCCGGCAGATAACAGAAGGCTCGATGAAGAAGACCCCTTCGGACTTGACGAACCTGCCGCCGCACCCAAAGCGGCCCGCCCCCCCGTAGTCGTTCCCGCACTCCCTCCGTCAGTCGACTCCCCTCAACCGAAAACAACGGCGGCTGTTGTTTCATCCGGATCAGCGCTTTTCATCAAAGCGGTCAAAAGCGGCAACGACTATATCGAGATCACAACCAGCTCCGCCGTCAGCACCTACAAGGCGATCAAACTGTCAAATCCCGAAAGGCTCGCCATCGATGTCCCCGCCGCCAAAAGCGCATTGGAAACGAAGACCCTTCCGATCAACAAATTCGGAATATCCAAAGTACGGATCGGACCGTACCCGGACTACACCCGGGTCGTTCTTGATTCATCCAAAACCGATTTTCCGGGATATACGATCGAACGCAGCCGGGATGGGCTCCGCATACACTTCAAGTAACACCTTTGTCAAAACCGCATCCGCAAAAAGTCCGCCTCCCCGATTGACAACGGGGAGGCGGACTTTTTTGTTGGCGCCCTCTTTAATAAGCAGAGAGCAGCACGCCGATGTTCTTTCAGTTTTCGGTCATGAAGTGCTGCTCGTATAGGTCCTCAAGCGCCTGCAGATGGCGGCTTTCTTCCTTGTGCAGCTGTGCGAACAGCTTGCCCATCGGCGCGCCGGAACAACCGTCGGAGACCTTGCCGTAAAAATCAACCGCCCCTTTTTCCAGGTGGATGGCATACACCAGTGCTTCGCGTACGCCCGACTGTGGCCCCAGCTCCTGCTTCTTGAAAACGTAATCCAGGCGCATGGTCGGAATGGTCTGCTCAAGAACGTCGCCCCCTTCCATACGGCCATCCAGCAGGGCTTTTTCCAGCTGGTGCTTGTGGTTCAGCTCGTCCAGAGCGTTGTCGCGCAGCAATTCCCTGGCGCCCTTATTGGTCAGCTGGCGGATTGCCGACAGGTAGTTGCGGAAACCCTCGTCTTCCATCTTGATGGCCATTTCAACGGCGGCATCAAAGGTATAACAAATCTGGTCGCTGCTCATGGTTACGCCTCCTGTTCAATCAGCCTGGCTGATTTTATGAATACCGGTTCCACCGGAACATCCGAATGTCCGTTTTTATTGCCGGTTTTGACCGCCCGGATCTGGTCGACCACATCCATGCCGTCCAGCACCTGCCCGAAGACGCAGTAACCGAAACGGTCCTGGTGTTTGCCCTGGTGATCCAGGAAAGCGTTATCGACCGTATTGATAAAGAACTGGCAGGTGGCCGAATCGACAACGGCGGTGCGGGCCATGGCCAGAGTGCCGCGCAGGTTTTTCAGGCCGT
The DNA here is from genome assembly GCA_021850095.1 of Deltaproteobacteria bacterium. Classification (GTDB taxonomy): domain Bacteria; phylum Desulfobacterota; class Desulfuromonadia; order Geobacterales; family Pseudopelobacteraceae; genus JACRCG01. The sequence goes on along the minus strand of JAJZRX010000058.1, from coordinate 5,019 downwards.
TGGTAGCCTCGTTCTTGATGGCGAACTTGGTTTTTTTGGTTTCCATATTTTCATTCATGCCGCCGCCCTGGATCATGAAATCCTTGATGACGCGGTGGAAGATCAGGCCGTCGTAATGGCCGTCCTTGACATATGAAAGGAAGTTTTTAACCGTAAGGGGCGCCTTTTCCTTGAAAAGTTCAACTTTGATATTCCCCATGGATGTTTCCAGCATGACCTGCGGGTTCTGTTCTGACATCGCCAATCCTCCAAAATTATTGTTATTATCCTGCCTGGTTCTGTATACAATTCTGCTTGTTTAGCACAGTACGAGAAAAATTTAAACTTCAAATTCGGGCAACGGTCTTTTGCAAATTCGAGGCGCACAAAAAAAAACGGGGCCGCCCTGGGGACGGTCCCGCTTAAGTGTGGCGTTCAAGACCGGCGTGGCGGGGTTTACTGGATTCTCAATACGATCTTGCCGAAATGCTTGTCTTCCTCCATCATGCGGTGCGCCTCGGCCACCTGATCGATAGTAAAGACCTTTTCGATGATCGGCACGATGCTGCGATCGGCAAACTTCGGCAGTGCCCGGCGGGTGAATTCGGCCACGATCTCCCCTTTTTCCGGCACCGGCCGGGAGCGGAGCACGCTGCCGATGATCTGCTGACGCTTGACCATCATCAGCGCCAGATTCAGTTCGGCCTTGATGCCACTGATCACGCCGATAATCACCAGGCGTCCCTTGTACCCCAGCGAGTTCATGTTGGGAGCCAGGTATTTGGCGCCGACATGATCCAGAATCAGGTCGACCCCCTTCTTGGCGGTATACTCCTTGACGACTTCGGTGAAATCCGGGGTCTCGTGAAAGTTGATCAGAAAATCGGCTCCGATCTCCTTGACCCGCTCCATCTTGGCCGGGGAAGCGGTCACGATCAGTTTGCTGGCCGGTGTCAGGGCCCGGCAAAGCTGAATCGCCGCCGTATTGACCCCCCCGCCGCCGCCATGCAGAATAGCGCTCTGGCCGTCCTTGAACTCGCCGATCATGAAGACATTCAAAAAGGCGGTGATGTACGACTCGCAGACGCAGGCCGCTTCCTCGAAACTCATGCTCTCGGGGATCCGCATCAAATGGCTGGCATAGGCCACGGCAAACTCGGCATAACCGCCACCCCCCACCAGGGTCATGACCCGCTCGCCCACCTGCCAGCCGCTGACGCCCGGCCCCAGCTCTTCGATCACGCCGGACACTTCCAGCCCCAGAATCTCGGAATCACCGGCCGGAGGCGGATATTTGCCTTCGCGCTGCACCAGGTCCGGGCGGTTGATCGATGTCGCGACCACCTTGACCAGCACCTGCCCCTCACCCGGAGACGGTTTCTGCGCCTCCCCCACCTTGAGAACCTCAACACCGCCGAACGAATCCATCAGAACTGCCTTCATAACCTGACCTCCCGATAATGTATGAGCATGTGAAAAAATCATAACCTCGTTTTGGCTGCTGAATGTAGCGGCTTGGAACAGTTTTGTAAACACAAAATCATCCGGCCGGACAGCCTTGATTTAGAACCTGTTTTCTGCCATAACAGCCACTCCTAACGATTCTCTCCAACGGCAGGTACACACATGCACATCATGGTCACCAACGACGACGGCATCCATGCCCCCGGCATCCGGGCCCTGGCCGAGGCGATGCGCGAACTGGGACAGGTCACGGTTGTCGCGCCCGACCGCGAGCGCAGCGCCGCCGGACACTCCCTGACCCTGCATTCTCCCCTGCGGGTTTTCGAACTGCACGAAGGGTGGTACGCTGTGGACGGCACCCCCACCGACTGCGTCAACATGGGCATCCACAACCTGCTGCCCAGCGTGCCCGACCTGGTGGTTTCCGGCATCAACCACGGCCCCAACCTGGGCGACGATGTAACCTACTCCGGCACCGTGGCGGCCGCCATGGAAGCCAATCTGATGGGCATCCCGGCCATCGCCTTCTCGCTGGCCACCTTCAGCCACAGCGACCATTTCAAAGACGCCGCCCAGATCGCCCTGCGCGTGGCCCGGCAGGTGGTTGCCAATCGTTTGCCGGACGATACCTTTCTGAATGTCAACATACCCGACCAGCCGCTGGCGAACATGCTGCCCCCCCTGATAACCCGCCAGGGAAAACGCTCCTTCGTCGGCAAGATCGTCGACAAAACCGATCCGCGCGGCCGCAAATATTTCTGGATCGGCAGCGAAGAACCCAACTTCAACGACGAACAGGGCACCGACTTCCACGCCATCAACCGTCAGCACGTTTCCATCACCCCCCTGCACCTGGATCTGACCAACCACAAATCACTGACGATCCTGACCAGCTGGTCGTTTTGACACGGCTGGACTTTCCGGCGCACTCCTGCTATAGTCGCGCCCATTTTCGGGGCATGCCATGAATTTTGATATCGTAAGAAAAAAGATGGTTCAGGATCAGATCGTGGCGCGCGGCGTCAGCGACCGGCGTGTGCTTGACGCCATGCTGAAAATCCCGCGCCACATTTTCGTTCAGGAAGCCTTTGCGCTGCAGGCCTACAGCGACACGGCGCTGCCGATCGGAGAAAAGCAGACCATCTCCCAGCCCTACATGGTCGCCCTGATGACCGAGCAGCTGACGCTGACCGGCAGGGAAAAAGTGCTGGAAATCGGCACCGGCTCCGGCTACCAGACCGCCATCCTGGCCACGCTGGCCGATCGGGTCTACTCGGCCGAACGTATCCGCCCCCTGGCCCTGCGCGCCCGCAAATGCCTGGATTCGCTCAAACTGTTCAACGTGCAGCTCCGGATCAACGACAGCGAAGGAAGTCCGATCGGCTGGGAGGAGGAAGCGCCCTTCGATGCCATTATCGTCACCGCCGGGGCTCCTGAAGTCCCCGGCATCCTGATTGATCAGCTGGCGCCGGGCGGACGATTGGTGATACCGGTCGGCAATGATGCCGAACAGCAACTGTTACGGATCGTCAAAAATGATCAGGGTGAGCTGGAAAGCACAACCTCGGTGGCCTGCCGTTTTGTACCGTTGATTGGCAAACAGGGCTGGCAGCTTTAAAAAGCGTTGTAAAGGGAGCGTTTCTGAATATGGACAATGACAACCTTCTCATAACCGCTTTGACAGAAAAGAGCGATGTTTTTGAAATCCCCGGCATCACGCTGGACGAGATCGAAGAACCGCTGCAGTTTTCCGAAGAAGAGACCCCTCTGGACGACAGCGCCGAAATCGAGATCCCGCCGGTCGAACTGGAACGCTTCGACGATGCCATCAAGATTTATCTGCGCGATATCCAGCGCACACCACTTTTGAATGCCGAATCGGAAAAAGAGCTGGCCCGCAAAATTGAAAAGGGTGACAAAGCCGCCCGGGACAAGATGATCGAGTCCAACCTGCGGCTGGTGGTCAAAATAGCCAAACGCTATGTCAACCGCGGCCTGCCGTTTCTGGATCTGATCGAAGAAGGCAACCTGGGGCTGATCAAGGCGGTCGAACGCTTCAATCTGGCCAAGGAGTGCCGATTTTCCACCTACGCCACCTGGTGGATCCGCCAGGCCATCGAACGCTCCCTAATCAACCAATCCCGCACGATCCGACTGCCGGTGCACATCTCCGACGACATCAACCGCATGCTGAGGATCTCGCGCGGCCTTTCGCAGGAACTGCAGCGCGAGCCGGCCGTCCAGGAAATCGCCGAGGCCATGAATGCCAAGCAGGCCTATGTCCGCCGGCTGATGACGCTCCTGCGCCGCACCTGTTCGATCGAATCGCCCATCGGCGACAGCAACGACTATTCCCTGATCGACACCATTGAAGACTGCTCCATGACAGCCCCGTCCACATTGCTGGAAAATATAGATGTCTACGAGATGATCTCCGAGCATTTCGATGCGCTGTCCGAAAGCGAGCAGACCATCCTGACCCTCCGCTTCGGACTGGACGACAAGGAACCCCAGACACTGGACACCATCGGTCAGCAGTTCGGTGTCACCCGTGAACGCATCCGGCAGATTGAAGCCAAATGCATTGAAAAACTTCGCAAAGCAGCTGCGCTGCACACAGACAGGACATGAAACCAGGTCAAGGAGAAACAGCAATGGACGAACTGAAGGACATTATTCGCGACATTCCGGACTTCCCCAAAAAGGGCATCATCTTCAAAGACATCACGACGCTGCTGCAGGATGCAAAATCGTACCAGAAAATGATCGACCTGCTTTCCCACCGCTATGTCGGCCAGCGCATCGATAAAGTGGTCGGCGTAGAAGCCCGCGGCTTCATCATCGGCTCGGCCCTGGCCTACAAACTGGGAGCCGGAATCGTGCTGGTACGCAAACCGGGCAAACTCCCCTCCGAAACCTTCAGCAAAACCTACGATCTGGAGTACGGCACCGACACGTTGGAGATCCACAAGGACGCCATCAAACCGGGCGAGCGCATCCTGATTGCCGACGACCTGCTGGCAACCGGAGGAACCATGGAGGCCGTCGTTGACATGGTCAAAAGCATGGGAGGAGAAATCGTCGAATGCTGTTTCATGGCCGAGCTGGATTTCCTGAACGGCCGCAAGCGCCTGCCGGAAGGCAAGGTCTTTTCGCTGCTGAGCTTTTAAGGAAAGGGGTTGAACAGAAGCGGCATCTCTGCTATACCACTCCAGCATTTCAAACAAGTCCCCATAGCTCAGCTGGATAGAGCACTTCCCTCCTAAGGAAGGGGTCGGACGTTCGAATCGTCTTGGGGACGCCAATAAAAACAAGGGCTTACAGCAATATGCTATAAGCCCTTTTGTTATATGGGTTGCGTATGGGTTGCAGTAGTACAGATTTGCATTTTTCTGAATGACTAAACGACTCGGAGTTGTAGGGAGGAAAATATGAAGTGGTCCAGCCTAAAAAAATGGTTCCTCACACAAATCTGTGCAAAGTAGTTGGCATGTCTAGATTGCCCATGCAGTGATACAGGTTGAGAATAAAGTTCTTTGCTGTTCTGAATCCATAGGCCCTGTGACTGATTACCTT
>JAJZRX010000057.1 GCA_021850095.1 Deltaproteobacteria bacterium | reverse complement strand
GCAATCAGATTGCAAATGAAGCAGCAGCCGATCAGAAGCAGCAAATCAAAAAACAAGGCAAGTCAAACAAAATCAGACAGTTGAAACGCAAAAAACGCCGTGCAAAAACTTAACCGGAAGAAGCTGAGTTTTCCCGGTTATTATTCTTCTGAAATGGCTATTTATATTGGTGTCTCCGATTTTTTATGTGATTTCAGTCGGTGAGAGATACAGGGAGCGGAAGAAGCTGAAGAGCAAAATCAATGATATTGAGAATTCGCTGACTTCTTCTGACTTTGCAACACCTGAAGAGAAAACACTCGGCCAGCTCTGGAGATATTACGGGCTTGATCGAGATTTTTCAAAGGGTGAACAGTATCGCCTTCTTTCTGATTGGATTGATTTACTCTATGGCCCTGAGATCAGGAAACAATTTGATTTTGAACAGATAGGCGCAGAAATAAGTAAACAACAGGCAAAGGCAAATGAGCCTTACTGTCGAGGCGAACCGGATGCCCCGCATTTTCATTTTGTGGATATGACTTGGTCTATTGCAATCGAAATCTCTAAAAAACTTCCGCCGTACAAAAAGTACAAAAAGTAACCAGAACTTCTTATTTGAGATAATGTGATGACCCGTTACGCAGTAGGTGACATACTGACAAACTGAAACCGGTTTACAATCTGAAAGCTGCGGGGAAGTAAAATTTATTGGAGATTCTGTGAGTATTTTGAACAGATTTTGAACAGAGACAAACGCTGATACTCACAAATCAACCGTGGTGTGATGGAGCAAATGAACAATGATAAAAGAGACTATGCACATGACCATCCTGGCTAACCTGGAACGAATCGAACAGGAGCACAACGTCCGCATTCTCTACGCTGTGGAGTCCGGCAGCCGTGCCTGGGGCTTTGCCTCAAAGGACAGCGATTATGACGTGCGCTTTATCTACCTGCATCCGGTGGAGTGGTATCTTTCCATTCGCAAGCGCCGGGATGTGATCGAATGCCCCATTTCCGGCGACTTGGACATAAGCGGCTGGGATTTGCCGAAAGCGCTTGGTTTGTTCCGCAAGTCAAACCCGCCGCTGTTGGAATGGCTCGGTTCTCCTCATGTCTATCTTGATCGTTACGGCTTTGCGGTACGGCTAAAGGAACTTATGGCCGTCTACTATTCGCCCAAGCGTTGCATGCTCCATTATCTGCACATGGCGCAAGGGAATTTCCGGGAATACCTGAAGGGGGATACGGTCAGGATCAAGAAGTATTTCTATGTTCTGCGTCCGGTGCTGGCCTGTTTGTGGATCGAGAAACACAACAGTATGCCGCCGACGGAGTTTGCCGAATTATACCAGGATGCCGGGCTCTCACCTTCCTTAGTCAAGGAGATTGACCGGTTGCTCGTCCGCAAGATGGCCGGTGATGAGCTGGATATGGAGCCGAAAATTGAGGTGATTAATTCTTTCCTTGAGCAGCAGATTGAGCATTGTTCGGCCTTTGTGGAAGGAATGGAAATTGCGGATGTTGATGAGGAAGTGCTGGATGGATTGTTTCGGGAGATGCTGGGGAGGGTAGAGGCGTCTTTTGTTTAACTTCATTCTTTCGGAAAATTCATGTAGTATCTCGTCGCTTTACTTTGCCTCAAAAAGGGGCCTACTTCATCCTATATCCACTGAAAGACTGCAATACTCATGAAACTCATCCTCGAAGAACTTGAATACCAGACGCGGGCCATTGATTCGGTCGTGAAGGTCTTTGACGGCCAGGAAAAGAACACCTTCGAGAACTCTTTCTTTTTCGAAATCAAATCAAACATCAGCAGCCTGCCACCGGAATCAATTGCCGCCAACAAGCTGCGAGTTGTTGAAGGCAACGGCCTCAATCCGGCAGTGTGCAATTTGACCGATGAAAGCGATTTTTGCGTCGAAATGGAGACCGGCACAGGCAAGACACTTGTCTATATTCGCACGATCTATGAACTGTTCAAGCATTACGGCCTGACCAAGTTCATGATCATCGTCCCTTCCATTGCCATCAAGGAAGGTGTTTTGACCACCCTGGAAACATTTGAGGAACAGCTCACCACTTTATACGGAAACAAGATCCCCTATTTCGAATACGACAGCAAGAAGCTTTCCCGCCTCAAGCATTTCATCAGCGATACCCAGCCGCAGATCATGGTTATGACGATTCAGTCGTTTACCGCAGATGACCGCATTATCAATCAGGAAGGGCGAGACGATGCCTTTCTGGGGATGTCGTACATCAAGGCACTGGGTAAATGCCAGCCGGTCATCATCATGGATGAACCGCAGGAAGGGATGGACACCGACAATGCCGTTTCCCGTTTTGCGGAATTCAACCCGCTTTGTAAGATTCGTTATTCCGCAACCCACAAGGTACTTAAAAACCTGTTGTATCGTCTCACCCCCTACGATGCCTACCAACAGGGACTTGTCAAAAAGATCGAAGTGCTCTCGGTTGCGGAAAAGAACGATGAAGCAACCCTCAAGATTGAGATATCCCAGATCCAGACCGCAGCCAAACAACAACCAAAGGTCAAGCTGAACCTCTGGCGCAAGAAGGCGGAAGGATTTGAGTGGAAGGAATCGGCCTGGCTGAAGACGGGCGACAATCTGGCCGACAAGTCCGGCAATGTCAGCTATCATGACTACACCATCGAGCGTATTTACAAAGGTTTGCGCGACCCCCGTTTTCATGTCGCTTTCACCAACGGTATCGAATTGACGGAACAAGAACGGACTGCCGATTTTGAAGGGCTGTTCCGGCAACAGATAAGCTGGATGCTGGATAGTCATTACAAAAAGAAAGCTGATCTTGCTTCTCAAGGGATCAAGTGCCTCTCGCTGATATTTATCGACAAGGTGGATAGCTATGTCCGGGATAATGGCGTCATCAAGCGACTTTTCAGCGAAGAATACGCCCGCGCCTACAAAGAACGTCACAATGAGGATGCAACGCCCGAGCAGATAACAGCTGTCCAGGGGTACTACTTTGCAAGAGCCACCAGCGGCGAGTACACCGATAACGAAAACTCCATGCTCAAGAACAAGGAAATTTTCGATACTATCCTGCGCGACAAGGAAAAGCTCCTCAACCTCGACAATCCCATAGAGTTCATCTTTACCCATTCCGCCCTGGGGGTGGGCTGGGATAACCCCAATATTTTCACCATCGCCACCCTGAACCAGTCATTCAGTGAAATCAAGAAGCGGCAGGAGATTGGGCGCGGCCTTCGTATCTGCGTCAATCAGCAGGGGCACCGGGTCTATGATCCGGAAGGGACAGAAGAGGGGAAAGAGATAAACCTGTTGACGGTCGTTCCTAATGAAACCTATGAAACCTTTGTCACCCAGTATCAGCAGCAGATTCGCGAGGTCTATGGCACCGCCAGCGCTGGAAGCAACCTGCGCAAAAGTCACAAGGGTGATCCTAAAAAAGAGATTATCCGCAAGAACAAGAAGAACTTCGAGTCCGAGGCGTTCAAGGCTTTTTGGCGCAAACTCAGCCGCAAGAGCGACTATACGGTGGATTTCAACCAGGATTCCATTGTTGAGCGGTCAATCAAGGCGCTGGATGCGATCAAGATTGAAGAGTATCAGGTTGAAATTGTCCTGACCCGTATAAAGGCGATTTATCAAGACACCCTTGATGATACTGAACTGGGCCGGGAAACCGAGAAGCTGAAGGCATCCTTTGCCCCGCTCGATCTGGTGGAGGAGTTGAGCGAGAACACCGGCCTTTCCTACGATACAACTTTAAAGATCGTGAAGGGACAGGCCAACCATGCTGAATTCGTGAAGAACCCGCCCCGCTTCATTCAAGAAGCGGCTGCCGCTATCCGAACCATCGAGCTGGACGAGATGCTGCGTGGCTTGTCCTATCATGACGCCGGTCCCGGCCCGGATCTGTCAGCCTTCAAAGAGGTGATTGAAACATTCAGGGAAACCGCTCATACCCCTTCGCGCTGTGTGTACGACAAGGTTATCTGCGACAGTAACAGCAAGCCGGAACGTGATTTTGCCCTGTATGCCGATAATGACCACGAAATAGTCTGCTTTCTGAAGTTGCCTGATTTTTATGAAATACCCACACCTATCGGTAATTACCACCCGGACTTTGGCCTGGTTATGAAACGCAAAAGCCTTAAAACCGGAGATGAGAGCGACTATTCATTTGTGATCGAGGTTAAAAGCACACCCGACCTTGATGATATGACAGCCCTTACTTTTTCCGAGCAGTTCAAGATCAAATGTGCACGAGAATACTTCAAGGCTCTGGGAATACCGGCTGATATCAGATACATCGCGCCGGTTGCCGATTATCGCAGAGACTTCAAAAACAAGGTGATATAGACATGGATGAACTGAACGACCTTATGCCCATCAGCCCCGACCACAACCGGGAGCGTCTGGATACCCTGAAGCAGCTTTTCCCCGACCTCTTCACCAACGAGGGAAAGCTGAACCCGGAAGAGTTGAAAAAACTGGTGTCGGGTGAACTTGTCTCGGAAACCGAGCGGTACGAATTTCGCTGGCAAGGCAAGAGTGCCTCAAAACGCACCGCCTTTACTCCCAGCAGGGCGGCGCTGGTGTACGATCCGGCCCGATCGGTCAACCCGGACAAGGCGGGTGGCAATATGATTATCGAAGGGGAAAACCTTGAAACGCTGAAACTTCTCACTTCCGCCTATCGCGAGCGGATCAAGTGCATCTATATCGACCCGCCCTACAACACCGGAAAGGATTTCGTGTACTCGGACAACTTTGCCAAGGACAAGAAGGCCTATTGGGAGGAGACCGGCGCTACTGAAGAAGGCGTTAAGGTGGACACCAACAGCGACGCCAGCGGGCGCTACCATTCCGACTGGCTTTCCATGATGCACAGCCGCTTGCTGGTGGCGCGGCAGTTGTTGCGGGATGACGGGGTGATTTTTGTTTCGATTGATGACAACGAGGTGCATAACCTGCGAAAACTGATGGATGAAGTGTTCGGAGAAGAGAACTTTATTGCAAATATCGTTTGGCAAAAAACTTATAGCCCCGCAAATGACAAAGTGGGCATTGATGATATGCACGATTACGTGATGTGCTATCAGAAAGGCGAGCTGGCTTCCATAAACCTCCTGCCGCGTACGGAAAAGCAAGACAACGCTTACTCGAACCCTGACAATGATGCGAGAGGTCCTTGGAAGGCAGTTGATTCTACACGAGCGGAACACCGGGATTACGCCTATTATCCGATTGTAACGCCAAAAGGTAATGAGGTTTATCCCGCAAAGGGAAGAAGCTGGATATTTACAAAAGAAGAGTTGCCACAACTTGTTGCTGAAAATTTGTTGTGGTTTGGCAAGGATGGTTCAAGCAAACCTTCAAAGAAACTATTCCTCACAGACGTTAAACAGGGGATCGTCCCAACCACATGGTGGGCTCATGAAGACGCAGGACATAATGATCAGGCAAAAAAAGAACTTAAAACCATTTTCCCGGAAAAAATGCCATTTGAAACTCCCAAACCTTCAAAACTGATTCAGAGAATTCTACAACTATCTACAAACCCAAAAGACGAGCATCTTTGTATGGACTTTTTTGCTGGCTCTGGTACTTCTGCGCAGGCTGTCCTTAACTTGAACAAGACAGACGGTGGCAACCGTCGATTTATTTTGGTACAGATCCCAGAATCGATAAAAGAAACAGAAGAAGCCTACAAAGCAGGTTTCAAGAAAATCACCGACATCACAATTGAACGTGTAAAGCGAGTGATTAATGGTCGCGAGGGAGAGTTGCCCTTCGACGAGGCCGGTTTCAAGGTCTACAAGCTGACCAAATCATCCTTCCCCCGCGTGGAGTTCGCTCCCGATCCCGACAAGACACCGGCAGAAAACGTGGAACTGCTCAAGGCCTACATCCTGGAGAAGGAAACTGCCTTTCATATCGCTTTCGAGAAGGAAAAGATATTCGACGAGGTTTTGCTGAAGAACGGCTTCATGCTCGACTACACCCTGACGCAACAGGAGCAATTCACCGCCAACACCGTTTATCTGGTCAAGGACACCTGCCGGGAAGCTCTGCTGTGTCTGGATGTGCCGATTGACATGGCGACGGTGGATTATTTCAAGGAACACAAGGAACAGCGCTTTATCTGTCTGGAACAGGCATTGGATACCACCCGGAAGTGGAATCTGAAGCATCACCTTGGTGATAAGTTCGTGGCGTTTTAGTGTATTAATTTAGCGGGAGGAGTTAGTCATGGATTTCAACGTGAGTGTGGCAAGGGATGATCTTGATTCGGCTCTGAAATTAATCAAGAAAAACAATAAGGGCAAAAAACCATTCGATTTGACAATGGTGTTCGCCGGATCGACGTTGCAGATCGAGACATTATCAGCTTCCGTCGAGATACCGGTAACCGGCAAAGCACGCGCGTCAATTACGCTTCCCGGCCAGATCATGCTTCGACTGCACGATACCTTTCCCAATAAAAACCCCCTGAATTTGAGCCTGTCCGGCGCAACCCTGAAAATTGAGTCACTTTCAATGCCGTGCCGCGTGAATGCATGAGCAAGGTGAGTGGTCGAATGAGCGAACGGAGCTCCAGCCTATGAGCGATTTTCTCATATACCAAAGTGAAGACGGTCGTACCAAGATTGACGTTATGCTGGAAGCGGAAAATTTATGGCTGAATCAAAAACAGCTGACAGAGCTGTTTGGTAAAGCCAAGGGGACGATCAGCGAACATATAAAAAATATCTTTGAAGATGGTGAGTTGGATGAAAATTCAGTTGTTCGGTTTTTCCGAACAACTGCCGCAGACGGCAAGCAGTACGATGTCGCCCACTACAATCTGGATATGGTGCTGGCTCTTGGCTATCGCGTCAGAAGCCAGGCAGGCGTGCGTTTCCGACAGTGGGCCAGTGACAAGCTCAAGGAATATATTATCAAGGGTTTTGCGCTGGATGACGAGCGTTTGAAAAATCCCGGCAAAGGTCGCGACTATTTTGATGAGCTGACCAAACGCCTGCAAGATATTCGTACCAGCGAACGTCGCTTCTATCAGAAAATCACTGACATCTACGCTACCAGTATTGATTATGACCCCAAGCATCCGCTCACCCAGGATTTTTTCGCAACGGTACAAAACAAGGTCCACTACGCAATCCACGGACAGACTGCCGCAGAACTGATTCAATCCCGTGCGGATAGCAGCCAGCCGAATATGGGGCTTACGACCTGGGAAGGTGTCCGTATCCGTAAAGCGGATGTGGCTGTTGCCAAAAACTATCTGACCGAAGATGAATTGCGGGCGTTGAACAATTTGGCGGAACAGTATCTGATCTTTGCCGAGGGGCAGGCACAAAGGCGGGTTGCCATGTCCATGCAGGACTGGATTACAAAACTTGAAGGTTTCTTGACGTTGAATGATCGTGAGATTTTGAAAGATGCAGGCAAGGTGTCGGCCCAGATCGCCAAGACGTACGCTGAACAGGAATTTACCAGATTCAGGGTGATTGATGATCGGCAGCATGAATCCGACTTTGACAAGATGGTGAAGCAGTTGCCACACTCCAAAAAGAAACCTTCATAAGGGGGATATATGCTTTACCTTGGCCACTTCTCTTTTGATGAGCATAACGACGATGACGAGGGCAGATTCGGTTATTTTTCCTGTATGGTCGAAGCTAAGTCGCCTGAACATGCTGAAAAGGCTTTCAAAAAGCTGATTCTGGATATGAGGAAGAAAAAGACGTTATTCACAGAACCGGCTGATATTTATCTCGATACATTTATTGAGATAGGAGCATTACCGCCAACTGGAGTGGTTACTCGCTATACATCGTACAATAGAGAGCTTGCCCCTGTATGCATTACCACGTATCTGCCTGGTGAAAACAAAGGGGAATGCAAGCCATATTTCTGGTATCCGGATGACCGGCCGGATCTTGCCGAAGAGATCGATGCAGAAGAAGGGGTTGAATGTGTGCCCTTTATTTCATTTGAACCTACGGCAGCTCAAAAAAGAAAATCAGAATTACTGAAGCTACAAAAGGAAAGGGAGCGAGCGGCCCGTTTGGCCGTGCAAGAGAAGAGAAAGCCATTTTCCCCAAAACACCACTGGTAATGTGCCAGCTGTTTATTAATTGGCTGTAGAATCCCACTTGCAGCTTTTACGAATGGGACTGACAGCTTCATTCTCTGACTGAGCCACAACATGCACGACCTGGAACAGTTGCATCCACTCTATCAACCATACCCGGCCTCAGAAATTACCGTCCACAAAGTACCCGATCTGGTGAACAATCCCCGTTTTGATTCATCTGCCTGTATCGCTCAGGTGTGATCGGTGCAAGCGGAATATGTGAGTTAAAGTGAGTCGTTGCAAGCGGAACATGCTTAGCAATAGTTAGCGATATTCTGAAATATGTTACTAATTGTTACCCTGCTTGGAAATACCCGGACATATCAGGAAATATTCTGGAATACTTCGCCTTTTTTCTCCCTTTTTCCGGATTCAAGCTTAGGTATTGTTAGGCGTTTCTTTATTTTACCATCAACGTGCCAACATCACACACCGCCTGCTGATTTTAATTTGGAATCAGTGAGGCGATGGCCAACTAGAAGCTGTTTTCTTTCTTACTCCCAAAACCAAAGAATCATAAATATCCGTGGGGTATGGCTAGAGATATAGAAAGGGTTAAGGGCTCTTACACGAAAATATACTTTTTCGTGTAATGCCCTTTATACGAAAATCTCATTCTTCATGCTTTGAATCATCCATTCGGTAAGAACCCTTATACGAATCTTGTGTAAGGATTCTTATATGGGATTCTGTTTTGAATGTATTCAGGCGGCCTTGCTTTCTTTCTTTGCTGAACGCGTCCCATTGCGCATTGAACGTGCTTTAAGAATATTGGTGTTGTTCCGTGGCGGCGCTTCCCAGCTTTTCCATCTACTCGACCAGGTATAGATTGCGGGTCTGCCTTTCCCATAAGTGATGCCGCCGGGGTCAATTACATCAATAAATCCCTTGTCCTTCAGGTCGTTAAGTGCCTTGGTGCATGTCGGACGACTAATGCCAAGGAGACGTTCCGCTTCGGATGCTGTGAAATTGAAGACCGGCTTACCACCATTTTTTTCATTATAAGCTGCGGCCTTACTGTGTTTTGCCATCACAATGATTGCCATATCAGTTGCTGTTTTCGACAGGCTTCGCCAGGCCGGAAATGCAACAAGGTCATAAATATGGATCATTGCATACCAATTTTTTGCCTTGGGCACCCCCTTTGCGCTACGCCCATTTGGCAAGGTTGATTTGTGTTTAGGCTCTGGACGGTTTGACGTGGTCATGGAATTCACTCCGACCAGCTTTCAGATATACCACGCCGACAACATCCAAACGCTCCGCTTGCAGGGGAACCCCGAAAAAGTACATACCAGCCGTCCAGAGTGTCTGGTTTGTCAAGCCAGTCACGGAAATGGTGAAGCCTGCCATCTGCAATTATGCAGCAATCCGGTTCGAAGCCAGCCTGACGCATGGCTGATAAAAATTGATGGATAATATTGTGCGATGTCATTGCTTACACCTTGGCGCCGCGCGGTTTCCTGCCACGAGTTTTGCAGCCAGGTGCAACAGGCCGGGAGTTTTCGGCTGTTACGGTTTCACGGGAGTCGAGCCATTCTTGCAAACTTGAAAGTCTGTAGCCAACTGCGTTTGTACCAATGCGGATACGTCGCGGGAATGTGCCGGCCTTCTCATCTCGCCAAATGGATGCAAGAGAGCGGCCTGTAATTGCAGATGCTTCTGCGGGTCTTACTATTCGATCTGTCATAATAATGTACCTCCTGGAATTTCGCTGACGTCCATCGGCGTTCATGTGATTTCAGAGATACAGGAGTCACGAAGTGACCACGCAAGTAAAAAAAATAGCCGGGAATTTCCCGGCTAAAAATAATTATATCAGTGTGTTGTGTGATTTTTATAGAGTAGTCACGCGTTAGTCATCTAGTGACTTTTTATGGTAGGAATCGATTTTTCTCCACACATGACGCTCAAGTGCATCTTTTTCCTTCGGCGAGCCGTGAGTTTGATTCGGAAAAACGGCAATGCCGATAGCAAGAGCACTCAAGCGAACTGAATTTGGCTTACTGTACTTTCTTGATTGCCCGCAATTTACCATCAAATCGTAACAAATTTGCTCATCGCTTTGTCTTTCTGTCTTACGCTGTTTGACATATGCCAATAAATCAAATGGTTGAGATTTATCTTCCGAAACACGTACTGGTACTTCCACTGTTGGTTGCGGTACGACTTGTACTACAGCTGTAGTAAAGTGGTTTGTTGTTGCAGTATTTCGTGCAAAACCTTCAAACACAACACTCATGAGTTCAGGCGGAATGTAGGGAGTGTCGTTTGGCTCACGTGCTTCTTTATCTTTATCACCCGTTAGTCGCTTGAATTCTTTTGATTGATCTAAAAATGTAATTCTATCTGGTGACATGGCACGGATATAAGCTGCATCAAATTCACTGCGTCGCACAAACGCCACAGGGAGTAATTGCAAAGCTGCTGTGCGCCATTCATCAAAATGCCTATCGGTTTTGTCATACCTCGCTGATAACGACTTAATTGAATACAGAATGGATTCCCATTCAGTCAGTTTTAACGGTATAATTTTACCATGTTGCCAGTGATAGGCGGTTAGTTTGTCCTCTGCTTCCATTTGACGGTTCCAGTCAATACCTTGTTTGTGGGCAAATAAAAGGGAAGTGGTTTCAGGCCCTAATTTCCCTCCGGTATAAAACTCGATGAATCTGATAGGTAGGACTTCGTTTAGGCAAAATACATTGTCAGCCTGTTTTACGGTTTGATCTTTCGGCCGTAATGTTTTTGCACGTTCCTTAGGGAGAGCTATCCCCTCGCTGGCGGCATACTCCGTAATCATTCGGTCTGTTATCCGAATATCTGAAAGGTGAATACTCACCATTGTTTCCACGAGATAGTGGAGGTTGCCCTGGGTTAAAATGACCATATCCCCCACTTCCTCTTTCATCTGCGCTTTTGCTTTCCATGACATGGCGGCATGCCGATTGTTCATTATAAATTCCACTGCCGAATTTGTGAGATGCGAAAAGGCCGCCTTTTCCCTGTAAAGCTGAATCCTGCCTGATTCCTTAACCTTGCTCATGTCCATGTATTCAGGGTGTAGGGTGAGTTCAAACAAACCTTGCATCTTTGCAGTGGGGTATTCAAATGAATGTGGCGCAAACGAATCGGGGGTATCTATCTGGACTTTCTTCATGGTGTGTTCAACATCAATGCACATGGTTGGGGCCGATTCCTGCCGCTCGCGCCGGTAAGTGTTGTTTACACCTGGATTTACTATGCGCATTGAGGTTGGTTCGGATATGAAAACGCACGGTTTAAGAATGGGGTGTGCTTTACCGGAAAATAGAATTGTTTTTAGAAGGAAATCGGCTTTCAGGTCTAGTGCTTTTGCGGCTTCATCAATGGTGAAGTGTTCCATCTATCGCGTCTCCGGCAAACGCCTGGTTAAATAGTAAATAAGCCGCCCCAGAAGGGCAGCTTATCAGGTGATCATATCTATCATGAATGGCGTTATAGAAACATCCTTTAATTAGCCTCAAACGCCATGCAAAGCCTTCATAGCTGTTTCCGGCTCCCGGTCAAAGATGGTCAATAATGCCGCCGCTGCTCCCGTCGGATTGCGCCGGTGCTGTTCCCAATTTTGCACGGTCTTTACCTTGACGCCGATCATGGCGGCAAACATGGCCTGAGATAGCCCGGTTTTCTCTCGTACCGCCTTAACGTCCGGTGATTCCAGCGTGAACACACGGGATGGTTGCATCTCGCCCTTTGCAATGGCAACCGCCTCTTTCATGCTCTGGTGCAATTGATCAAAAAGTTCTTTATCCATGACGTTCCAGCTCCTTTACTAATGCCTTGAGTATTGCTACCTGCTCGGGCTCAAGGTTCTCTTTTTTTGCTTTGGTGTAAGCCAACAGCATATAGGTCTTATGCTTCGATGTTTGCCAGTAGTATATCAACCGTGCGCCGCCGCGCTTACCCTTGCCGGGAAGGGCAAAACGGAGCTTCCGAATCCCGCCGCCTGCCGGTATCAGGTCGCCTGCTTGCGGATTCTTGGCAATTTCAACCTGCAAGAGACGGTAGCTATCATCGGGAAGCAATTCCATAATCAGCTTGGTGAATACCGGTGTCTCGATAAATTCCATATGTCCTCATTATCCGCCATTGGCGTATTAAGTCAAGAGTAGATTTACGCAGCCTTCTTCCGCCCCTCTTTGATGCTGGTAACATTGTCCTTTTGCTGCTTCTCTGCGATGATGGATAATAGTTTTCTCTCCCAGGATTCAAGAGCCATCTGTTTTTCCTTGTCATAACGATACTGATTATAAACCTTGATTACGCCTTGTTTGGCGTGGTTCAGCACGGCGTCAATAACCTCGTCCATCTCTCCTGCTTGGGCCATGAAAGTTGCCGCCGTGCGTCGTAAATCATGTGGGGTGAAATGCTCAACCCCCAGCCTGTTCTCGGAGGCCGGTTTGCCGTCTTTAGTATAAAGCGGGCGACCTTTGTCATCAGTCAATGGCCAGGCAATGTTTCTTGCTATTGCCCGTGACAAGGCGTGGCGGTCGGCGGATTGAATTTTTGTTTTGTGAGGGCATGGGAAAATGTAGCCGTCATACTTTGTTTCCGACGGAATCTTTTTGGCGGACTTGATCCTCGTAATGGAATCATCGATGATTTTCTTGGCAGATCCTGTCAGGAATACCCGGTGTGTCTTGCTGCTCTTTGATCTCTCGCTTGGAATTGTCCACCAATCGCCATCTATCTCTCTGGTGTGAATCCCGATGACCTCGCCGGGGCGTTGCGCTGTGTAGAGGATGAGTTCTATTGCGCAACGAATGTCTTCAGAGATTGAGGCAGTTTTCAGGTTGCTCCATAGAAGCTTGATTTCGTCTTGAGACAGTACCCGCTCCCTTGCATTAACCGGGGCCGGGAGTTTGACCCCCATAGCAACAGAGAGAATGAGGATATCCTTCTCAACGGCATAGTTCAGCATCTTACGGATGATCTTGAACGTATTGTTCGCCATTCCGGGGGAACCACGTTCAACAATTCCCTCTAGCAGCAGTATGACGTCTCGTTTCTTGATGTCTTGCGCCTTGCGCTTGCCCCAGAGCGGGATAACCTCTTTATTCAGAATGCGCTCATCCTCTTGCCAGGAGCGCTTGAACTTCATGGCGTGTTTTTCAATATATTCTTTACAGAGTTCCGATACCGTCAGCGCCTGGGAACGTGCCGCCTCTTCGGCAATGCGCAGTTCCTGCTTACGTTTGATTTCGGCAACCGGGTCTACTCCATCGGCGCTGCCACGGCGCAGCGCCTTTACTTTCGCCAGTTCCGCTTGATAGTGATCCCGAGCTTTCTTCAGAGAAGTGGTGGGGTAATTTCCCAAAGACATAAACCGGCGTAGACCGTCCACCTTGTACTGATAGAAAAAAGTCATAGTCCCGGAAGGGTGGACGCGGATGCCAAAGCCGGGTTCTTTCTCCGCCATGCAATCATAGGTTTTTTCTTTCAGCTCTAAATTTCGAATTGTAGGATCATCAAATCTGGTTTTCATAGCCGACCCTTCTGCCCCAATAATAGAGTTGTACTTAGCGCCTGCAACCACACGATTTTTAAATTCAAACCAGAAAAATCAACACAGCGCAATCGGACTCATATTTGCGACTTTTCTGCCTTAAAGCGAGTTGTACTTTAGTTGTACTTTTGATTTAGGTTTTTGGTGAAAAATGGTGAAATGGTGCAAGAGGATTATTGCAGAGAGCGAGTATGTAAGTCAACGATTTATTGAAGGTATTGTATGTTTAGTGAGAGGCTGTGAAACGCTGTAAAATAGCTATATTCCTTTACTTGGGAGCAGGGGGTCGCTGGTTCGATTCCAGTCTCACCGACCAGATAATTCAAGCACTTACAGTTAATTCTGTAGGTGCTTTTTTTTGCCATTTTAAAAAAGTGACTTCAAAGGTGACTTGAAAGTTTCAGAAATAATAAACCCAGGCGATTATGCTGTGGAGTCCGGCAGCCGTGCTATCTCCACCGGCCCCTCAAAATCAAGGGGTTACGCCAAAAGCGTAGCCCCTTTGTGTTCAGATGATATTTCAGACGTGTTGAACTGATATCCGCCAAAACTATCTTTTGTTTTCATCCAGCAGGTAGTTCATCAGGACCACCAGTTCCCTGATTTCCTGCTTGTTCATATCGGAGTTGGGTTTGCGCAGCATCTTGATTCCGTAGGCCTTGACGGCCTGCTTGTCGAAGGGCTGCCCGGTCAGCGGTGCGCGGCCGGTTTGTATGGCAATAACGGTGCGTTCCATCGTATGGCATTTGATGCATTTTTTGCTCATCAAATCCATGGAGGGACGGAAGCTGGCGTCAACACTTTCAGGATCGAAATTCATTTTGTCACCCCGGCCCTTGACCTTGACACGGGCATCTGCCAGGGAATAGGTGGCCAGGGTTATCAGTGCGGTCAGCAGTAAAAGTCGTTTCATGGCTGCTCCTCAAACATGATCTGATCTTGCGGAAACTATAGCAGAAAATTTAAAACTATCCAGCCCCGGTGCGGCTTCAGAAACTGAAAGTTACTCCCAGGGTGCCGATCCGATTGGTAAAATCCTGGGCCGGACTGGTGGAGGTCAAGCGGTATGAGGTTGCGATCTCATGTTTATATTCAACCGCGACTTTCACGTTTTCAAGCGGCGTATACCCCAGGGTCGGTATGTAGCGGCGGACATAGCCGCGGCCGTCGTCCTGGTATTCAAATCTTAAGGAACCGATCAGGTTCTGCAGGAAGCTGTACTGCCCTTCCACGGCGGCAACATAGGACTTGACCGCTTTTTTGGTGAGCGACAGTTCAGGGTTGTCATCCCGCCCCATAACCCCTGCCAGTTTTACCCTGAAAAGCTTGTAGAGCAGGTCCAGGTCAAGACCGGTGCGGTAGAATTTGTTCTGGGTCGGCGATACGCCGGCCGTTGTGTTGGGGGTGCCGTTGGTGCCGAAATAGCCGTATCCGCCCACGGTCACCGTCAGGAAATCAAAGATGCTTTCATCCTTGTTGAGGTCGATGTCCGGTTCGTTGGCGTTAAAATCGGCTCCGCCGAATTTGTAGGAGATGTGACCGTAGCCTTCCTTGGCGTTCTGGTGCTTGCGGTTGACCACGCCGCCGGCCAGGAACAGGCGGTTGGCCAGAACGGCATTGGCTTCCAGCGCATCCTGGGGCTGCTCGATTCTGAAGACCGATTGGCCGACCGTGTAGGAATAGGGCGCCAGCGAGTTTGTCACCGAAAGTTTGTTGTTTGATTTCCAGAGCCCCAGTTTGGGCTGCAGGCGTCCGATTTTGAGATTGATGGGTGTGCCCAGCGCGTGCCGCCAGATCAGGAACAGTTCGCCGATATCATTTTTCTGTGTCATGTTGGTGGGGGTCTGGCTGGTGTTGGATATATTGGCGGCGTTTTCGGTATAGATCAGATAGGTGCCGAAAAAACCGATCGTATCCGAAAAATTGCCCCCGGCGTTAAGTTTGAAAGCGCGGGATGAAAAATCAAATTCATTGACCGCATTGCCGTTGTAGCTGCCATGCAGGCTGCCCGAAAAGGAGATCGGAAGCTGTTCCGGGATTGCGGCCAGCAGGAGGCCTTCCGCTTTTGGGCCGGCCGCCTTGGCAGGGTGGCTTTCTTCGGTCTGCGGTGGCGGGGAAACAGCTGCGGTCTCCTCATAAGAGCCGTCCGTTGCCCGCATGGCCCCGGCTTTCAGTTTGTTGAGCGTATCGGCATCGCCGGCGCCTTTGATGTCAGCTCCGGACGCAGCTGGTTTTAGCGCCGCTGCAGCCTTTGCCGGCTGCGGTGCGGTCTCCTTGGGTTTGGCGCTCTTGCCTCCTTTGCCGAAATAAACGTAAGAGCTCTTCAGGAAAGCTTCGCCATACTCGTTCAGTTCCGGGTAGACCGTGTGACAGGTGCTGCATTCGACCTTGTGGGCACGGGTGAAGGCGGGGATGGCCTGGGCATTGGTCGAAACGAGCAGCAGCAGAAGCAAAGCGTTGAAAAGTATGCCCGGCATAATTTTATTCAGAGATAGTTTCATCCAGTACCTCCTTGAAAGTCAGAGCGTTAATAGCGTTCGTTGCCGGACGTCTTATTGGGATCAATCAGGTAGGTGACGGCATTGGCCTTGAAAGCGGTATCACCGGTCCCGGGCAATCCGTTCAATGTCGCTCCGGTTGAGTTGTTGAGCAGGTTATCATCCAGCCAGTCGATTGAGTCGTAGATCAGGCGGCGAGTGTAATAACGGTTATGGGCAACCCCGCCGCGGTCATGGATCAGCAGGTTGTAGTTGAACGCTGCGCCCATGTTGTTCATGCCGGAGACCGTGGTGTCGCTGACCGGACTGTTGAGCGAGTGCCATTTCTTGCTGGTGAAATAGGGGTTGGAAGAAATGAACACAAGTTTGCGATAGCTGTTGTTGGCCAGCAGATAGTTCAGTGCTGCCAGAGCATCCTGATATTGGACCTGCCAGGTGTCTTTCAGCCAAATCTGATCACTCGCTGCCAGTTGACCTTCCTTGGGCCCATGGCAGTCAACTGTTTCGCAGGTTGGGCTCAAGGCGTTCCCGCCAACGACGTAGGGCTGGAAGGTATGTTTCTCTCCTGGTCCGGTTTTGTTGGCGAGATGGCATCCCACGCAGGGGCCGCTGCCTGCCGTGACTGCTGATTTGCCGCGGCTGTCTGTTGTTCCCAGAAAACGATGGGCATAAAAGGAGGGATCGCTGTAATTTCGATCTGTAAATTCATAACCAATTTCGCCAAAAACCGTGCCGCCGGCGGTCAGGTAGTGTGAATTGACAAAGCTTGCGCTGGTGTAATTGCGCTGGACGTTTTTGACGCTGTTGCCGCTGGCGCGGCCGGCATGGCAGTTCAGGCAGAGGTTGGAGGCGCCCATGTCGGGATAGCTGATTGCGCCGCCGGCGTAGGGGGCCGTCACCGCTCCGGCGCTACGGAGTTTGTAGCTGTAATCCAGGTGGCAGGCGTTGCACATCAGCACCTCTTTGGTCTTGTCGGTAGCGCTTCCCCAGGCGGCGCTGTCATTGTTGTCGGCCAGATATTTCAGGAAGCCGGTTGTTGTGTGGCAGCGGTTGCAGTCCCCGGAGCGGGATTTGAAGTCATAGTAGGTCCAGGGCGCCGCGGTCGTATCACCATGGCCGGAGCGGGACCAGGCCCGCAGCGTGGCCATGGCGGTCGATGTGTCGTGGGGATTGTGGCAGGTGCGGCAATTTTTTGCTGTTCCCGAAGTTACGAATGAAGCCGGGTATTTGGCCCCGGTCAGGTTGTTGAAGTGGGCGGTTTGGGTATTGATTTGAGTCCCGTTGAAGGTTGAAACATTGAATCCGCCCCGGGAAGTGTGGCATTTTTCACACATGCCATAGCTGTCTGGATTTTTAATGGCATGTGGAGGGAGACCTATTGAATCGCTCACGGGTACAGCTGAATGGCATGGTGCACAAAGCCGGTCTTTATGTTCTTGTGCATTGGCAGCACTCAAAAAATGGCAATCTACGCAGCCAGCTGCGTTCGATGTGTTGTGTCGAGAGAGCTTCCATTCTTCAACGATTGCAACGTCTTTATGGATAGATTCGATGTTCCAGGTTTCATGACAAACGAAACAGTCCTGGGATTCCTCCAGCTTTGAAGTCGCAGCCGGAGCGGTAACGGTTTTTTCACCGCAGGCGGATAACGAAGCAACCAGCAGCATGGCCATAAATGCGTACAAGGGCTTCTGTAATAATCGCATATTTGCTCCTTTGCTCCGGAGTTGATGACGAAACGACTCTATTTTAGCAAACGGTAAATGTAAGTGAATGTCCCGCCTACGGAAATCCCGGAAAGCAAGCCTGCATAGCGCTTTACTTCCTGGGAGAACTGTACTCGGCTCATATAGTTGGCGATGTCCGATTCTTCGTCGGTCATCAGGACGATAATATCCTGCCAGTCCTGATCCCACTGGTAAATCTGCAGGTATAATTCCGAAGCCCTCCAGAGTAAAATAAAGAAGAAGACGAACCCGAAGGCGATAAAGCCCTTTGAAATATCGGAGTCTTTGATGGCCTGGTAGATTTTTCTGACCAGCTCGATGTTCATGACGCAGAGGAAAACCCAGATGGCGTTCTCCACCATTCTGATGTTTCTGATCGTATTGGGGCTGGGGGTCGGGTTGATGATCAGGAAGGCGCCGGATAGCGCTAGAATGCCCAGTGTGCTTAGGTACACGACCAGCTTGTTGCCGGATATCTCAAAGGTACGGCAGAATACATAATATTCGAGAAAACCGTGGGTTATCATCATGATTGCCACGGTACCGACAATATAGTGAAAAGCGGTCAGCTTCTGGTAATGCCCCCAGGGATTGATGCCATAGGCCTGGCTCAAAAAAATCAGGAAGAAGCCGATCGAAATACTCGTCCAGACACGAGCGTTGCCGATGCTGAAGTAAAAGCTTATCGCGCCGGCCAAGCCCCAGAAAATGACCTGCACGAGGTCGAAGGGGTTCATTTGGGCAAGCAGTTCAAGAAACTTTTCCATATATCCTCCAGTGTATTTCTTGATTTATTAGAATTCCGATTTTGCGGTCGTAATGGCCGTGGTCAGTTTTTCCATCATCGCTTTGATATTGGTGCCGCTGATCAGAAGTTTGGCGGCCCGGTCGACGCCGTTCATGAACTTTACCGATCCGGCTTCATCAATCAGGCAGGCATTGCCGCCGTTGTCGGACAGCTCCTTGTCCACGATTCCGCGTCCGACCTTGCCGACGTATTCGCCGACGATCGCTTTTACCTGCTCTTCAAGCTCGGCCAGTTTCAGCAATTCCTGCTTTTTGTCGCGTTCCTGACGCTCCTTGTTGCTCCGGTCGATCTCCGACTGATGCAGAGCCACGGAGGTATCCCAGATCTTCTGTATATTGGTGACCTCCAGCAGGTCGATTCCCATGATCTCCTCAACGCTGCGGGTGCTGAACAGATCGATTTTAGCGCCGGGCAGGCCGGCGATTTTCTGGGATTCCGAGGAGGATGTTTCAATGTCGCTGGAACCATCGTGGAAAAAACCTAACGGGTTGCCATCTTTGTAGAAGATCATCGCGGAATGGTCGTCAGTGTAAATACGCAGACAACCGTTCATCTGGTCTTCCTTGACTTTTTTGAGGAGGGCGTTGATGTCGATCAGCTTGAGTTCCTGCGCCTTGTAGAGGGTCTCTCCCTCCAGAAGCGCGTGGATGCAGAGGGTCAGATCTTTGGAGAGTTTGTAGACGTTCATGGCCCCGCTGCCGGAAACAACCATCAGCTCGGCCAGAGACGACAGAGCCTCAAAGCCTTTCCGGACGGTGCCGCTCTTTTCTTCATGCAGCGCGCTGACCAGCTTGCCGGCTTCAAACACCAGGATGACGGTGCTGGCCTGAAACACGAAACTGGCGTAACCGGTAAAACCGCCGCTGCCTAATTTTGAGAGCACTTCAGGCAGTTTGAGCTTGGTCACGGCCAGGTTCTCAAATAGGGGATTGCCTTTGGGAAGAAGGAACATCGCTGCCTCCTGGAATGACAGGACTGTAAACGCCTGTAAACCTAATTTAAAATAGTTGTTATGTCAAAACATTTAATTAAGATAATTGACCAGAATTGTTGTGCTTTTACACGATACCCGCAAAAAATATGCGCCATATAACCGGGTAGTTTGCCGGTTATATGGCGTTTTTTTACCATGTGCGTGTCAATGCATTCCGTAACAATGTGTGACTACTTCATGTAATCTGCTGATTAATAACGAAAAAAGCACGAGATGCCGTTTTGGGTCTTTTCTCGTGCTTTTTCGTGATTATATCACTATTCAACTGTCATGCCATGATGCAGCTCAACTGTTCTGTGCATCCACGACGGCGATGGCGGCCATCTTGACGATATCGTCGACGCTGTCGCCGCGCTGCAGAACGTGAACCGGTTTTTTCATCCCCATCAGGATCGGCCCGATCGCCTCGGCGCCCCCCAGGTGATGCAGCAGCTTGTAGCAGATGTTGCCCGCGTTCAGGTCGGGGAAGATCAGGACGTTGGCCGGACTCTTCAGTTTGGAGAAGGTAAAGCCATCCAGCAGTTCCGGCACCACGGCGGTATCGGCCTGCATCTCGCCTTCCACGATCAGGTCCGGCGCCCGCTCCTTGACGATTTCCACCGCCCGTTTGACTTTTTTGGTCTGGGGGTGGTCAACCGAGCCGAAGTTGGAGAAGGAGAGCATGGCTATGCGGGGCTCGATATCCAGCATGCGCACCTTTTCGGCCGCCAGAATGGCGGTTTCGGCCAACTCCTCGGCGGTCGGGTCGATGGTGACGGTTGTGTCGGCCAAAAAGTAAACATCCTTTTTGGAAACCATCATGTACAGACCGTGCACGCTGGAAAGTCCGGCCTGTTTGCCGACCACTTCCAGGGCCGGGCGGATCGTTTCGGGGTAGTGGGTGTCGATGCCCCCCAGGAGGGCATCGGCATCGCCGCTGTGAACCATCATCAGGCCGAAGTGGGTGCGCGATTTGCGGCGCAGAATGCGCAGCGACTCGGAGATGGTCAGCCCCTTGCGCTGGCGCAGACGGTACAGTTCGTCGGCATAGCTTTCGGTCCGTTCCGATTCGCCCGGGTCGACGATCGGCACATCCATATCGATATTGAGCTCGGCCATTTTCTGTTCGATTTTCTTCCGGTCGCCGATCAGGATCGGTTTGGCGATGCCTTCCTCCACCAGTGCCTGGGCCGCCCGCAGGATCTTTTCGTTGTCCCCTTCCGGAAAGGCGATGCTTTTGGGATCGCTTTTGGCCTTGTTGATGATCATGCGCATGATCTCTTTGGATTTGCCCTGGGTCGATTCCAGATGCTCGATGTATTTGGCCATGTCTTCGATCGGCTGGCGGGCCACGCCGGTATCCATGGCGGCCTGGGCGATGGCCGGGGCAACGTGCAGCAGGACGCGCGGGTCAAATGGTTTGGGGATGATGTAGTCGCGGCCAAAGGCGAATTTGACATTGCCGTAGGCTTTGCAGACCGATTCGGGCACCTCTTCGCGGGCCAGCCGGGCCAGGGCATGCACGGCCGCCAGTTTCATCTCTTCGTTGATGCAGGTGGCGCGCACATCCAGGGCGCCGCGGAAGATGAAGGGGAAACCGAGCACGTTGTTGACCTGGTTGGGATAGTCGGAGCGGCCGGTGGCGATGATGACATCATTGCGGACAGCCAGCGCGTCTTCGGGAGTGATTTCGGGGTCGGGGTTGGCCATGGCGAAAATGATCGGGTTGGGAGCCATGCTGGCGACCATCTCCTTGGTGAAGGCCCCTTTGGCCGAAAGTCCGAACAGTACGTCGGCGCCGTCGGCGGCTTCCTCCAGGGTGCGGAAGTGGGTGTCGGCCGCGAAGAGTTCCTTGTAGGGGTTCATCCCTTCAGTGCGCCCTTTGTAGATCACCCCTTTGGTGTCGCACATGATCATGTTGTTGGGTTTGACCCCCAGGGCGATGGCCAGCTTGGCGCAGGAGTTGGCCGAGGCGCCGGCGCCGTTGACCACGATGCGGATGTCTTCGATCTTCTTGTCCACCAGCATCAGAGCGTTGAGCAGGGCGGCCGAGGAGATGATGGCGGTGCCGTGCTGGTCGTCGTGGAAAACCGGGATCTTCATGGTTTTCTTGAGGGTCTCTTCGATGTAGAAGCATTCCGGGGCCTTGATGTCCTCCAGGTTGATGCCGCCGAAGGTCGGCTCCAGCAGCTGGCAGGCCTTGATGATCTCATCCGGGTTCTCGGTGTCCAGTTCGATGTCGAACACGTCGATGTCGGCAAAACGCTTGAAGAGGATGCCCTTGCCCTCCATGACCGGCTTGCCGGCCAGGGCGCCCAGGTTGCCCAGTCCCAGTACGGCGGTGCCGTTGGAGACCACCGCCACCAGGTTGCCCTTGGCGGTGTACTTGTAGGCGTCCTCCGGGTTCTGCTGGATCGCCAGGCAGGGTTCGGCCACGCCGGGAGAGTAGGCCAGCGACAGGTCGGCCGCGGTCTGGCACGGTTTGGTGGAGATGACTTCGATCTTGCCTTTGCGGCCCATTGAGTGATACTCGAGTGCATCCATCTTCTTGCTCATACGCGGGGGTCTCCCTTTTTTAGTG
>JAJZRX010000056.1 GCA_021850095.1 Deltaproteobacteria bacterium | reverse complement strand
AGCAGGATGACCTCAAAAAGCTGAAAGACGAACTGGAAAAACAGGGCATGCTGCTTTCCGAATCAGCCCGCGCTTCCAAAGAGAAGGATTACCAGAACAAACTGAAGGATTTCCAGCGCTTCACCAAAGACGCTCAGGACGAGCTGCAGGGCAAGGATGAAGAGTTCACCCGCAAGATTCTGGAGGGAATGGAAAAGGTTATCCAGGAGTACGGCCGCAAGAACGGCTACACTTTCATCTTCGTCAAAAACGAAAGCATGCTGTTTGTTGACGAAAAAGCCGATCTGACCGAGGAAGTGCTGAAACTGTTCAACAGCAACAGAAAGAAGTAAGCCATGCTGCCCACCAAAACGGTAAAAGAACTGGCCGACTACCTGGGAGGGGTCGTACAGGGCGATGAAACACTGGCCGTAAACGGCCTGGCGCCTCTGGAAAACGCCGCTCCGGACAAGATCACCTTTCTGGCCAACCCCAAATATGCCGCCAAGGTCGCTGAAACCGGAGCCGGGGCAGTGTTGATGGCACCCGGCGGAGAACGCTACGGCCGCACTGCCATCGAGGTTGCCAATCCCTACCTTGGCTTTGCCAAGCTGCTGACTCTTTTCTACACCCAGCCCCACCCTCCCCTGGGTGTGCTGCCGGGAGCAAACTTGGCTGCCAGTGCCCGGCTGGGAGAAGACATCACAATTTATCCCGGCGCCTGCATCGGCAACAACGTATCAGTCGGCAACCGCACCGTGATCCATTCCGGGGCCGTGATCTATGAAGGAGCCGTAATCGGCGATGACTGTGTCATTCATGCCAATGCCGTCATTCGCGAACGATGCAGGATTGGAAAGCGCTGCATCATTCAGCCCGGCGCAGTGATTGGCTCGGACGGTTTCGGCTACGCCCCAGATGGCGCTTCCTACTATCGCATCCCGCAGATCGGCATCGTGGTTCTGGAGGATGACGTGGAGATCGGGGCCAACTGCTGCATCGACCGGGCCGCCCTGGAGGTGACCCTGATCAGGCGCGGCACCAAGCTGGATAATCTGGTGCAGATCGCCCACAATTGCCAGATCGGCGAAGACTGCATGATCGTGTCGCAGGTCGGCATCTCCGGCAGCTCCAAAATCGGCAACCATGTCACCCTGGCCGGTCAGGTCGGTGTGGCCGGCCATCTCTCGATCGGTGACAACGTCATGGTCGGCGCCCAGTCGGGTGTGCCCGGCTCGCTGGCGGCTAATGCCGGTTACAGCGGCACTCCGGCCATGCCCCATAAAGAGTGGCTGCGGGCCATGGCCGTCGTCCCCCGTCTGCCGGAACTGAAGAAAACCGTCAATGCTCTGGAGAAGCGCATTGCCGAACTTGAATCAAGGTTGAAATAGACAAGGAGAAATCGCTTATGCTGATGGATGTCAATGATATCATGAAAATTCTTCCCCACCGCTATCCGTTTCTGCTGGTGGATCGCATTGTGGAACTTGAACATGGCAAGCGCTGTGTCGGTCTCAAGAATGTCACCATCAACGAGCCCTTCTTCCAGGGCC
The DNA here is from genome assembly GCA_021850095.1 of Deltaproteobacteria bacterium. Lineage (GTDB taxonomy): Bacteria > Desulfobacterota > Desulfuromonadia > Geobacterales > Pseudopelobacteraceae > JACRCG01. The sequence continues at coordinate 20,956 of JAJZRX010000056.1, read as the reverse complement.
ATTTTCCGGGTCATCCGGTCATGCCGGGCGTGCTGATCATCGAAGCCATGGCCCAGGTGGCCGGCATCATGGCCTACCAGGCTTCGGACGACACCACCAAGAAAAAGGTCAGCTACTTCATGTCGATCGACAGCGCCAAGTTCCGTAAACCGGTTTTTCCGGGTGATCAGCTGCGAATAGAGATCGAGACCACCATGAACCGGCGCGGCATCTGGGGAGTCAACGGCAAAGCCTATGTCGGTGATACACTGGTAACCGAAGCGGCATTGAAGGCGACTTTTGCCGATGCTGCCGCCTAAATTCCGCTTGAAACAACGGCACTATTTTTGCCCAAAAGTTATGGAGCACACACCATGAGCATACACCCCACCGCAATCATCGACGCCAGCGCCAGCCTGGCCAGTGATGTTGAAGTCGGTCCCTACGCGATCATCGGCAAACAGGTAACGATCGCGAAAGGCACCTCAATCGGCGCCCATACTGTCATCGGTGACTGGACCCAGATTGGAGAGAACAACAAGATCTCCCACCAGGCCTCGATCGGCGCCCCCCCCCAGGACCTGAAGTATCACGGCGAAGAGTGCTGGACACGAATCGGCAACAATAACATGATCCGCGAATTCGCCACCATTCATCGCGGCACCGTTACCGGTCACGCCGAAACGATCGTCGGCAACAACAATCTTTTCATGGCTTACTCCCATGTGGCCCACGACTGCATCATCGGCAACGGCGTTGTCATGGCCAATGTGGCGACACTGGCCGGACACGTCACCGTCCAGGACAACGTCATCCTGGGCGGCCTGGTGGCGGTGCACCAGTTTTCAACCATCGGCGCTTATGCCATGATCGGCGGAGGCACGATGGTCGGCTTGGACATCCTGCCCTACACGATCGCCACCCCCGGCAAGCGGGATGCCAAACTGCGCGGATTGAATCTGATCGGCCTGAAGCGGCGCGGCTTCTCGGAAGAAACTATTGCCAACCTGAAAAAAGCCTACAAGACCCTCTTTATGGCGAACCTGAAACTGCCGGATGCCCTCGCCCGCATCAGAAATGAAATACCGGCCTGCCCGGAAATCGACTACCTGCTGGCCTTTATCGAAAATTCCAAACGCGGGATCTGTCGCGGATGAGCGCCTTGAGAGCTGCCGTCATTGGTGTCGGTTATCTGGGGAACTTCCACGCCCAGAAGTACGCCGCGATCGAAGGTGCGGAACTGGTGGGCGTGGTGGACAACGATCCCAAGCGGGCGTTGGAAATTGCGGCAGCGCTCGGAACCCGGGCCTACAGCGACCACCGCGAACTGATCGGGCAGGTCGACGCCGTCAGCGTTGTCGTGCCGACCCAATTCCACCACGCCGTCGCCCGTGATTTCCTGGCGGCCGGAGTGCATGTTCTGATCGAGAAACCGATCACGGTTACTATCGAGGAAGCCGATGAGCTGATCGAGCTGGCCGAGAAGACCGGCGCCGTATTTCAGGTCGGCCATCTGGAGCGCTTCAATCCTGTGCTGGTAGCCCTGGACGGCGTACTGCAGGAACCGCTCTTCGTTGAGTCGGTACGCATCGCCCCTTTCAAACCGCGCGGCACCGACGTCAACGTCGTCCTGGATCTGATGATCCACGACATCGAAATCATCCAGCACATCGTTAAATCACCGGTGGAAAGGGTCGATGCGGTCGGCGCTCCGGTTTTCACCGGCGAGGAAGATATCGCCAACGCCCGCATCCTGTTCCAGAATGGTTGTGTGGCCAATGTCACCGCCAGCCGCATCAGCCTGAAAAGCGAACGGAAGATGCGCATCTTCCAGCGGGACGCCTACATAACCCTCGACTTCCAGAACCGCAAAGTTCTGGTGGCCCAGAAAGGGAGCGGAGAGCTGTTTCCGGGAGTTCCCAATGTCAAGGTGGACGAACGTGAACTGGGTGAGGCCGATGCCCTGCGAAGCGAGATCGAATCGTTTATCTCCGCCATCCGAACCGGCAATCCGCCACAGGTCAGCGGCCGCGATGGCAGAATGGCGCTGGAAACAGCGCTTAAAATCAATACCAGCCTGAACAGGAGACCGTCATGATACCGATGGTGGATTTAAAAACCCAATACCATACCCTGAAGGAAGAAATAGACAAGGCCGTTCTGGATGCGATCGAAAGCACCCAGTTCATCCTGGGACCGAACGTGACCGCCTTTGAGCAGGAAACCGCCGCCTATCTGGGCGTTCCCCATGCCGTGTCCTGCGCCTCCGGCACCGATGCCCTGCACCTGGCCATTCTGGCGGCCGGCATCGGACCGGGCGACGAGGTCATCACCTCGCCCTTCACCTTTATCGCAACAGCCGAGGCGATCTGCTACGTCGGGGCAACACCGGTCTTTGTGGATATCGACCCGAAGACATTCAACATGGATCCGGCCCTGGTCGAAGCCGCCATCACGCCGCGCACCAAGGCGATCATTCCGGTGCATATTTTCGGACAGCCGGCCGACATGGCTCCAATCAGCGCCATCTGCGAAAAACACAATCTGCTGCTGATCGAGGACTGCGCCCAATCTTTCGGCGCCTCGGTCAATGGCAAAATGACCGGCAGCATCGGCAAACTGGGGTGTTTCAGCTTTTTCCCCAGCAAGAATCTGGGCTGCTACGGCGACGGCGGCCTGATTACCTGCGCCACGGCGGAGCTGGCCGAAGAGCTGAAAGTGCTGCGCAACCACGGCAGCCGCGTGCGTTACCACCACAGCGTTATCGGCTACAACAGCCGGTTGGACGACATCCAGGCCGCCATACTGCGGGTCAAGCTCAAGCGCATCGACGAGTTCAACACGGGTCGCCGCCGCGTGGCGCACCTGTATTCCGAGCTGCTGAAGGATGTGGCCGCTGTGCCGTTTGAAGACCGCAAAGGCGTCCACGTTTATCACCAGTACACCCTCTTGACCGACAAGCGTGACGCAGTCATGGCCAAGCTGTCCGAACAGCGGATCGCCTCGGCGGTCTATTACCCGATCCCGCTCCACAAACAGGACGTTTTTGCCGCGGCATACGCTGGCGTCAGCCTGCCGGTGGCCGAAGATGTCTCCAGCCGCTGCATGTCGCTGCCGGTCTACCCGGAGATGCCGGAAGAATCGGTGCGCCTGGTGGCAACCACCGTTCGGGACGCACTGGCCAGCTAATCAACGTTTTTTTAACATGGGGACACAGAGAGCACGAGGAAGTCGTGAAATGACTTTTTCTGCGATTTTCTCTGTGTCTCCGTGTCTCTGTGGTGAAACTTGAGTTCCTCTATTCATAAAGATAAACGCATCATGATCGTGGCCGGTGAGGCCTCCGGCGACATCTACGGCGCCGACCTGGCCCGCGAAACAGTCAAACTTAATCCGAACCTGCACTTCTTCGGCATCGGCGGCGAACGCATGCGCGAGGCCGGTGTCGAAACCCTGGTTGACTCGTCCGAGATGGCCGTGGTCGGCCTGGTAGAGGTACTGAAGCACTTCAGCGTCATCTCGGATGCTTTCCTGAAGCTCAAGAAAATCCTGCTGACCGAACCGCCCGACCTGCTGATCCTGATCGACTACCCCGGCTTCAACCTGCGTCTGGCTAAAATCGCCAAAAAAGCCGGCGTCAAGGTGCTGTACTACATCAGCCCCCAGATCTGGGCCTGGCGCCAGGGACGGGTCAGAAAGATCGCCCGCCTGGTGGATCACATGGCGGTCATCCTGCCCTTCGAAGCTCCCTTTTACGAGCAGGCTGGGGTACCGGTAACCTTTGTCGGGCACCCGATGCTCGATATGGTACAGGTCTCAATGGAGCGTGCCCAGGCCGCCGCCAGCTTCGGTCTCGATCCGGCCCGCCCGATTGTCGGTCTTTTTCCCGGCAGCCGGCGCAACGAGATCGAGCGGCTGCTGCCGGTGATAGTACAATCCGCCGTCCGGCTGAAACAGCACTTCCCCGGAATTCAGTTCGTTCTGCCGCTGGCCTCCACCTTGAGCGCCGCTGCAGTTTCGCCGCAACTGATCGACGCCGGTCTGGATGTCGTCATAACCCGTGAACGGATTCACGACATGATTCGAGCCTGCGATGCGGTTGTCTCCGTATCCGGCACCGTCACTCTGGAAATCGCCCTGGTCGGCACACCGTTGGTGATCATCTACAAACTGTCACCCCTGACCTACCAACTGGCCAAGCGCCTGGTAAAGGTTCCCAATATCGGTCTTTGCAACATAGTGGCCGGCGAAACGGTCGTCCAGGAACTGATTCAGGATCAGGCCAACCCGGAGCGAATCGCAACGGAGATTGAACGTTTTCTGACCGATGAAGACTATAGCAAATCAGTCCGTCGGAAACTCGGTTCGATTCGCGGCAAACTGGGCAACGGCAGTGCAAGCGCGCGTGTTGCACAACTGGCATTCACCATGATGGAGAAACAATGACACCGGTATTAAAGCGAACATTAGCCTACTTTCTTCCCTATTGGTGGTTGATGCTGCTTTCGGCGCTCTGCTCACTGGTGGTCGGCGCCATGGATGGGGCCTTCGCCTATCTGGTTGAACCGGTTCTGAAAAAGATCTTTGCCGGAAAAGATGAGGGTATTTTCCTGCTGGTGCCGATTGGAATCATCGTACTGTTCGCGGTACGCGGCATCTGCCGCTACATCTATGACGCCTCGATCAAACTGGCCGGCCAGAAGGCCATTCAAGATATCCGCAATGACCTGTACGGCAGCACGATCGGTCAGGATATGGCTTTTTTCCAGCGCAAGGCCACCGGCGACCTGATGTCCTGCATGACCAACGACATCACCACCATGCAGGAGGGGATGAGCCAGGTTGTAACCGGACTTTTCCGTGACCTGATTTCGTTTGCGGCACTGCTTGGGGTTATCTTTTACCGCAACTGGCAACTTGCGATCATCACCTTCATCGTCATTCCGTTGACCGCCTACCCGGCCCAACTGATCGGAAAAAAGATCAAAAATTCAGCCCGGCGCAGTCTGGATGTCATGGGCGGCATCGGCGTCACCCTGCAGGAAAGTTTTTCAGGCATCAAGGTCATTAAAGCCTTTGGCCTGGAACAACAATCGATTCAACGCTTCCGTCACCAGAACAGTAATTATCTCCAGCAGCTCAAGCGCTATATCAAATACTCTTCGCTGGCCACGCCCATTTCCGAGATGATCACTTCGCTGGGCATCGCCAGCGTGGTTTATATCGGCGGTAGCCAGGTAATTTCCGGACGCATGAGCGCTTCCGAGTTCTTTTCCTTCATAGCTGCCATGATCATGCTTTATACCCCGCTCAAAAAGCTGCAGTCATCCTATAACATCGTCCAACGTTCGGCAGGCGCCGCCGAACGGGTTTTCAGCCTGCTGGACGAGAAGCCGTCCATCACCAACAGCAGTAACGCAGCTGACATCCAGCGTTCAAACGGCAGTGTCGAGTTCAGGGACGTTTCCTTCGGCTATGACGATGAACTCATTCTGCGGAATATTTCCCTGCGGGCCGCAAGCGGTCAGATGATTGCTCTGGTGGGACCTTCCGGAGGCGGAAAAACCACCCTTATCGCGCTGCTGATGCGCTTGTATGACGTCAAACAGGGGCAGATCCTGCTGGACGGCAGAGATATTCGTGACATCACCCTGGAGTCCCTCAATCGTCAATTCGCCCTGGTCGATCAGGAGACCACTCTTTTCAATGACACTATCGCCAACAACATCCGCTACGGAAAACCGGATGCCACCCAGGATGAAGTCCAGACAACTGCCAAAGCGGCCTTTGCCCACGACTTTATCCAGCAGCTGCCGGAGGGCTACGAGACCAACATCGGCGACCGGGGCGTCCGCCTGTCCGGCGGGCAGCGCCAGCGGATCTGCATTGCCCGGGCGCTGCTCAAAAACGCCCCGATCCTGATTCTGGACGAAGCCACCAGCGCCCTGGACACCGAGAGCGAACAGATGGTTCAGAAAGCCCTGGACAATCTGATGGCCAACCGGACCACCTTCGTGATTGCCCACCGCCTCTCCACCGTACTGCATGCCGACACGATTCTCGTCCTGGAAGCCGGCCGGATCGTGGAAAGCGGCTCACACGATGAACTGATTGAAAACAGCCGGCTCTACAGCCGGCTGCACGCCTTGCAGTTCAGTGATAAAGAATCGACAGAAATGCCTGCACTGCCATGAAACGGATCTATTGGGCTTCCCATGCCGCCATTTTTTATTGTCTGACCCTGATCGCCGCGCTGCTTCCCGCCGCTGTCACTTATCGCATCGGGGCACAAGCCGGAGTGCTGATTTCCCTCCTGCTCCCCTCCCGGCATAGAATTGCGGTTGATAACATCCAGCGTGCTCTTCCTTTTATTAAAGCCCATCCTCTCTGGAACTCGCCCTGTGAAAACGCCGAAGAGCTGACCCGGGAAATGTTCAAAAATCTGGGGCGCTCTCTGATGGAGGTTTGTCGTCTGTACCACGGACGGGGTGAAGATGTCATCGGTAGCATCGAACTGCGCGGCCGTGAAAACTACGAAGCGGCCCGGGCCAAAGGCAAGGGTCTGCTTTTCCTGACCGGTCACTGCGGCAACTGGGAACTTATGGCGCTGGCCTTCAGCAGTATCTTCGGAGAAGGCATGTCGGTGGTCGCCCGCCGTCAGAACAACCCCTATCTGAACCGGATGGTCGAGAATATGCGCATGCGCTATAACAGCAACGTCATCTACAAGCAGGGCGCCTTGAAAGCGATATTGTCCAATCTCAAAAAAGGGCAGCTGATCGGTATGCTGGCTGATCAGGCTGTCTTCCCGGAGGAAGGCGCGTTGATTGATGTCTTGGGACGCAAAGCTTGGGCCTCCAAGGCGCCGGTGATCATCGCCCAGAAGAGCGGTGCCCCGCTGCTGCCCACCTTTATCCATCGCGAGGGAGAGCGGCAGATCATCACCTTCCACCCCGAACATAACTTCAGCGGCGACATGAGCGATGAAGGTGTGCAGAAAGAAACTCAGGCTCTATCGCGTTATGTGGAGAATTTCGTAGTTGCCCACCCAACCCAGTGGTACTGGGTCCATCGCCGCTGGAAGCGGGCCGGGGAGATGGTGCAATGAAACAGCTACCATGGTTGGAAATCATCCTGACGCTGGCATTTCTGCTTGCGGGCACCGCCATAATCGCGATCAACGGTGCCGATTTGAGGGTTTCAGCTTTGTTCTGCATCGAAGGAACCTGGCCGATCGGCAAGCAATTTCCCTGGATAACGCTCTATCGGATCGACCGGATGCCTGGAGTTCTGCTGGCCCTTTTCGGCCTGGTGATGTTTGTTATCTCTTTCAAGCGACCGGACTTCAAACAGTGGCGACGTGCCGGTGCCTTTCTAGTTCTGCTGCTGGCGCTGGGGCCCGGATTGCTGGTCAATTCCCTCTTTAAGGAATACTGGGGCCGGCCGCGGCCGCGAGAGATCGTGCAGTTCGGTGGCACAAGGGAATTTCTCCAACCCTGGCAAATCGGCCATGAAGGCAAAGGCAGATCATTTCCTTCCGGCCATGCTTCAGCGGCCTTTTACCTGACCGCCCCGTTTTTCATCTACCGGCGGTGGCAGAAACGTCTCGCACGGATCTGGCTGGCGGGAGGCCTGCTCTTTGGCATCGCCATGAGCATCGCCCGCATCGCCCAAGGGGGGCATTTTTTGAGTGACAACCTGTGGGCCTGGGGCATGGTCCACCTGTGTGCACTGCTGCTGGCAGCAGTGTTAAAACCGGAATTTTTACCGCAGGAATCTTCGCAACCTAAAGACCAGCCATGTTCTACCTGATCTACAACACCATCTCCCTATTCCTGGTAGTTCCGGTGGTCATGTACCACCTCTACCGCTCCGTCAGTCGCGGACGTCCGCCCGCTCTGGCAGAACGCTTCGGCTTCATCCCGAATGATGCCCTGCAAAAAATTTCCGACCGACCGGTAATCTGGCTGCATGCCGTCTCGGTGGGAGAGTCGATTGCCGCCCGCCCATTGCTTAAAAACCTGCGCAGCCGTTACCCTGATCATGCCATCCTGGTTTCCAATACGACCGAAACCGGCCGGGGAGTGGCATCCGGCTTTCCGGAAATCGACCTCTGCATCTATTTCCCGTTTGATTTTCTTCCGGGGGTGCGCCGGACGCTTGATCTGATCCAGCCGGCAATGGTGGTCATCATGGAAACCGAAATCTGGCCCAACTTCACCCGTGAAGTCCGGCGGCGCGACATACCGGTGCTCTTGGCCAACGGCCGGATATCGGATCGTTCTTTCAGCGGCTACCTGCGTTTCAGCTGGTTCTTTCGCCATGCACTGCAACTTTTTTCGCGACTCTGCATGCAAACGGATCTTGACAGCCAGCGCATCACCGCCATCGGGGCGCCGGCCGATCGGGTTGTAACCACCGGGAATCTCAAGTACGACATACCCTTTCGTCAGGTTCATGACGACGAGAAGAAACGGCTGCGCGCCATCTATGCCATACCGGAGGACGTGATCGTCATCACCGCCGCCAGTACCCATGCCGGTGAAGAGCAGCACATCATCAGCGCCTTTCAGACATTGCTAATAAACTGCCGGGATCTGTTCCTGGTTCTGGTTCCCCGCCACCCGGAACGGAGCGCTGAGGTTTCCCTTCTGCTGGAGCGGAGCGGCCTGCCGTTCCGGAGACGGACAACCCTCATGGAAGGGGAACGGCTGCCCGAAGGCACGGTTCTGCTGGTCGATACGGTTGGCGAGATGATGAACCTGTATGCGCTTTCGGATATCGCTTTTGTCGGCGGCAGCCTGGTGCCTACCGGCGGGCACAACCTGCTGGAACCGGCTTCCCGTGGAGTAGCCTGCCTGTTCGGGCCGCACATGAGCAACTTCAGGGAAATCGCGGCATTGGTGCTCACCTATCAAGCCGGTCTTCAGGTAGAAACGCCCCAGGAGTTGACCGAAGCCTGTCGCGAACTGATCATCAACAGGCCTTTGAGGCTTGAATATGGCCGGAACGGGCTGAAGATGATGACCGAGAATGGCGGCGCCACCAGCCGGCACATGGAAATCATCGCAAACTATTTATGACCGCCCCATTTTCCTCATACTGGCGCGAACTGGCCAACGGCACCCGCACAGAACCGCGCGACCGCTTATTGATTCTCTTGCTGGCTCCGCTTGCGCTGGCCTACGGCTTTATCCAGAGCCTGCGGGCCTTGCTGTACCGGATCGGCATCCTGAAATCATTCCGCCTGCCCCGCCCGGTGATCTCAATCGGCAACATCACCGTCGGCGGCACCGGCAAAACCCCGGTAACCGCCCATATAGCCCGCTTGCTGCTGGATCAGGGGTATCGGGTGGCAGTGCTCTCCCGCGGCTACGGCGGTTCACTGGAGGGGCAGACGGTTGTTGTCAGCGATGGCGCCACGGTTATGCTGAGTTCGCGGGAATGCGGCGACGAACCATTTTTGCTGGCTTCGACGATTCCGGGACTGATGGTCGTGATCGGCAGCGACCGTTATGCCGCAGGATTGCTGGCCATGCAGCAGCTTGACCCGGACGTTTTCCTGCTGGATGACGGCTTCCAGCATCTGCATTTAAAGCGCGACCTGAACATCCTGCTGCTGGACCACAGTCACCCTTTCGGCAACGGCTGGACCTTGCCGGCCGGCCTGTTGCGAGAACCGGTCCGTGCCAGCCAACGGGCGGACCTGGTCATCCATACCCGCTGTCACGAAACCACGAAAACTAACCCGGGGCTTGAGCATATTCCGCAATTGAACGCCAGACACGAAGTTGTTGACGCGATTCCATTGACCGGCGGCGAACCGCTACCGCTGGACTCATTTGTCAGTCGGAGGACAGTTGCCTTTGCCGGCATTGCCGAACCGGAAAGCTTCTTTGAAAACTTACGGCAGCACAGCATACAGCCTGTCGAAACCATATGCTTACCCGACCACGTCCACTACACGGATGAAATCGTCGCAAAGCTGGAAAGCACCATGAAGCGGCATGCAGCCGACTGCCTCCTCACTACCGAAAAGGATGGCGTAAAATTAAGCAGTCTGCCAACCTCACTGGCCTCAAAAACCTGGCTTGTCAGGCTGGGCCTAAACATAGATCGGCCTGATTACTTGGACAAAAATTTGCGTAATTTGCTTCAATAACATTCTTGATTATGGCATGATGCCCAAATTCAATTAACCATGGTGACTGATGTCTTCTAAAATAGATTTAATTATACTTGCATGCCCGGCGTGCAAAGGTGAACTTAATCTGTCACATAACCATCAACGGCTTGCCTGTTCTGCATGCGCCCTATACTTCCCGATCAGAAATGAAATACCGGTATTATTGATGGATGAAGCAGTGAGATTCAGAACAGGGAACCAGGATGCAGGGACAGAAAACTGAATTGAAACCGTGTCCACTATTGCAGATTGATCGCCCCAGAATACTGGTTCGTGCCACCAACTGGGTGGGTGATGCGGTCATGACCACCCCGGCCCTGGGCGTCATCAGGGAGCGTTTCCCCCAGGCAGAGATTACACTTCTGGCCAATCCGCTGGTGGCGGAACTTTTCTCGCCCCATCCCTGGGTAAACAGGCTAATCAGGTTTGACCGCAAGGGAAAACACAAAGGGGTAACAGGGAGGTTCAGGCTGGCCAACGAGCTGCGGCGGCAGACTTTCGATGCTGCCATCATTTTGCCCAATTCGTTCGACTCGGCCCTGGTTCCCTGGCTGGCCGGAATTCCAATCCGCTTGGGAAAAGCCAGCGACGGCCGCTCTTTGCTGCTGACAGAATGTTATAAGCCGGACAAGAGCGCCACGGCCAGACATGAGGTGCTTTATTATCTTGATCTGCTCCGTAATTTCGGCATCAACGGTAATTTACAGGCGCCGCTTCTGGTGGTTACGGAGCAAGAGGAAAAACATGCCGCCCTGCTGCTAGCAGAAGCCGGACTCAAGCCGGAAACATTTCTGCTCGGTATAAATCCTGGAGCGGCCTTTGGCTCGGCCAAGCGCTGGTATCCTGACCGTTTTGCTACGGTTGCCAGAAAACTGGCCGACCAATGGAACGCCAGAATCGTAATTTTTGGCGGTTCTGGCGAGACAGAAATTGCCGCCGCCATCGAGCAGGAGTTGCACGGCCACTGCCTCAACCTGGCCGGCAAAACCACTGTGCGCGAACTGATGGCCCTGATCAGGCGTTGCGGCTTCTTCATCACCAACGACTCGGGCCCAATGCACATAGCTGCTGCCTTTGGCGTGCCACTGGCAGCTATCTTCGGGCCTACGGATCACAGCGGTACGGCCCCATACACTGACAAGGCGGTGATCGTCCGTAAGAATGTGCCATGCGCCCCATGCAAACTGCGGAAGTGTCCAACCGACCACCGCTGCATGACGGAAGTCACTGCCGATGACGTGATATCTGCTGCAAATGAATTAATGCAGAAACAAGCTACCCCAAATTAACGGAGAGCATCAAGGTATGGCAAAGATTCTTGTAACCGGCGCCGCCGGATTCATAGGCTTCCACTTGAGCAGACGCCTGCTGGCCCGTGGTGATGAAGTTGTCGGTCTGGACAACCTGAACAACTACTACGACGTACGCCTGAAGCATGACCGCCTCAAGCAGCTTACCGACAAAGACGGTTTCAGATTCGTGAAATGTGATCTGGAGGATCGTGCCACCATAGAAAAACTGTTTACGACTGAAAAGTTCGACACGGTGGTCAACCTGGCGGCCCAGGCCGGGGTGCGCTATTCACTGCAGAATCCCCATGCCTACATCAGCAGCAACATTGCCGGCTTCATCAACATACTGGAGGGATGCCGCCATAATGGCATCAAGCACCTGGTCTACGCTTCATCAAGTTCAGTCTACGGCGCCAACACGGCCATGCCGTTTTCCATCCACCACAATGTGGATCACCCGGTATCACTGTACGCCGCCACAAAAAAAGCCAATGAACTGATGGCCCACACCTACTCCAGCTTGTATGGAATACCAACAACTGGTCTGCGTTTCTTCACTGTTTACGGCCCCTGGGGCAGGCCTGACATGGCCCTGTTCCTGTACACCAAAGCCATCCTGGAAGGCAAAACCATAGATATCTTCAACCATGGCAAAATGCAGCGCGACTTCACCTTCATAGATGACATTGTCGAAGGAGTCATGCGGGTTACCGACAACATCTCGGCGCCCAACCCAGCCTGGAGCGGCAGTGCCCCGGATCCCGGCACCAGCTATGCCCCCTACCGCATCTACAACATCGGCAATAACAGCCCGGTGGAACTAATGCAGTTCATTGAAACCCTGGAGCGCTGTCTGGGCAAGACCGCACGGAAGAACCTGTTACCGCTCCAGGCGGGGGATGTCCCGGCCACTTACGCCGATGTGGATGATCTGCTGAATGATGTGGGCTTCAAGCCGGCTACCAGCATCGAGGACGGCATTGCCAGGTTTGTGGAGTGGTATCGCGGATATTACAACTGCTGAACTGGAATTATCATATGGATCTTTTGAACTGAAATTTATGTTAGGCATCAACTTAATTAACAGGAGCCTTATCGATCGTGCCCCAAATACACTACAACTCCTACCGGCATACTGATGAAGCGGTATTCTCTATTCTTATTCCATCCTGGAACAATATCGATCTGTTACGCCTGTGCATTGACAGTATCCGTAAGAACAGCCGATATCAGCACCAGATAGTATTGCACATCAATGAAGGTGTTGACGGAAGCTGGGAGTGGGCAAAGAAAGCGGAGATAGACCATACCTACAGTTCTGAGAATTGCGGCGTCTGTTACGCGGTAAATGCCGCCTTCAGCCTGGCCGTTTCCGATTACATAGTTTACATGAATGACGATATGTACGCTTGTCCTGACTGGGATTACTACTTAATGGAAGAGATAAATGCTGTTAAGAATAATTACTTCTTCTTTTCCTCAACCTGTATTGAGCCGAAGGATGTGGGCAAGCGCTGCGCACTCGTTCCCTGGTCATTTGGTCATAATCCAAAAGAATTCACTGAAGAAGAACTGCTTAAATCCTATGACACCTATCAGTACCAGGACTGGAATGGAGCATCTTGGCCTCCCAATGTTGTTCATCGCAGATTGTGGGAGCTGGTAGGCGGATATAGCACTGAATTTTTTCCCGGTTTTTATTCCGATCCTGATTTTGCCATGAAGCTGTGGCACGCGGGTGTAAGAAATTTCAAGGGTGTAGCTAATAGCAGGGTGTATCACTTCATGGAGTCATCCACGAGCAAATTGAAGCGCCGCAAGGTCAAACAGGCCAACATGCTGTTCTTAAACAAATGGGGCATGACTGCACGCATGTTCAATAAACACTTTCTAAAGATGGGCACTACCTATACAGGCCTATTGCCAGAGCCGGAGTATGACTTTTCTTTCAAAATTGATCAGTTACGTTGTAAGCTGAAGAAACTAACTCAATCTTGAAAGATGAAAATGGACAATAACAGCCCCTTATCAGTAGTAATCATTGCTAAAAACGAGGCCGCCCATATTGAGGAGTGCCTGAAGAGCGTTTCATGGGCTGAAGAAATTATTGTTGTCGACTCTGGGAGCACCGATGCTACCTGTGAAATTGCCCGCCGCTACACGGATAAAGTTCATTACGTTCAATGGCGTGGTTTTGGCCTTCAAAAGCAAGCCGCTGTTGAACTGGCCACTTTTAACTGGATCCTGAACATTGACTGCGATGAACGAGTAACTCCCGAATTAGCTGTTGAAATCAGGAACATCCTTGACATTGAAAAACCAAACCCGGCCTATTCCGTTCCACGAAGAACCTTCATCGGGGCAAAAGAGATCAAACACAGCGGGTGGCACCCTGATCGCACCATTCGCCTGTTTGACCGCCGTTTTGCGCGATTCTCCGACAGCCTGGTACATGAACGGGTAATTACTGACGATGCGGTAGCTGAATGTAGCGGTCATCTGCTACACTACTCTTTTTCAGGACTGTCGCCTATGCTCTCAAAGTTGAATAATTACAGCGACCTTTCTGCTGAACAAATGTTTGCGAATGGACGCAGGTGCAACCTGCTAGAACTTTTCATAAGGCCACTAGCAGCTTTTATTAAAACATACCTTCTGAAACTAGGCATATTGGATGGATTTGAAGGGATTTTGATTTCTGCCACCACTAGTTTTCTGACGTTTGCCAAATATGCAAAGCTGAAAGAAAAGATTAATGTCGCGAAAGGCTCCCATGGGAATCAAAAGAATAATACTGTATTATAATTTGTTTGGCCCAAAGGGACTCTGGTTCTGGCTAGCAACCAAAACCGGTCTTATCAAGAAACCGTTGCCCGCTATAGCGCACTTTGCATCATTCAATTCACCATTTTATATTAGGTTGAACACTTCAGACATCAAGGTTTTCCAGCATGTTGTACAGGAAGACGAATATTATGTAACATTGCGGCATCAACCCAAGATAATTATAGATGCTGGTGCCAACATAGGGCTGACTTCCATTGTTTTTGCCAATAGATATCCACAGGCTCGAATATTTGCCATTGAGCCTGAACAATCCAACTTTGCTCTGCTATGCAAAAATGCCGCTCCTTACACCAACATCGTACCGATCCAAGCGGCGTTATGGAACCTGAATACTGATATTACACTGGTTGACCCTGGCCTCGACAAATGGGGATTCCAGGTTAGCAATTGCTGCGACACATCAACGAGTAGAAGAGAATACATTAAGGCAATTACGCTAGATTCACTCCTTGCCAATCAGCACATAGAAACCATAGATATTCTCAAGATTGATATTGAAGGCGCTGAAAAGGAAGTTTTTGACTCTTCAGAAAACTGGATTGGTAAAGTCAACATCATTATCGTTGAATTACATGACAGGATTAAGGATGGCTGCCGTGAAAGCCTAGAAAGGGCTACAGTAGATTTTTCATACAGACAGAATATCAGTGACTGTAACTTACTATTAGCACGCGAAGAAAAACTGGTCACATCCTACTGATGAGACAAATTAGCCAGATAACTATTATTTTTGACCACCTTGAAGAGGTTCACTTTTTTAAGGATGTGGGAATGGTGCCCTATCATTTGGCAAAATATTTTAAAGCACAACTCACATTTTTATACCGCAGAAGCTCAACAATTGAATGCCCATTTCACGCCCCGGCAATTTCAGTTATTAATGTCAACGATATACCATCATATATACGCACCCATGCTACTCAGATTGACCTGCTGATATTATTTCACATCAACACTCGCACCATTAAGTACGGAAGCTTGTTCAAAAAGCTTAATCCTAATGGCTTCCTCTACCTAAAGTATGATAGTGAGGAATCGAATATAGCTTACCTGCACGAAAAACCATGGTATCATCCATCCTATTATAAGCGAATAATTTTTTATAATAGATATATGCCATTAGTTGATCTGCTATCAGTTGAATGTCGACAAGTTTATGACCAGATGTATGAATTCAACAGAGCAAAGTTGCATTACTTACCAAACGGAATATCCCTAGGCAATTGGAGAGACACAACAAATCCACATTCAGTTAAGGAGAAAGAAAATATAATTTTACTCGTCGGTCGTCATGGCAGCTATCAAAAAAACTCCGAGATGATTTTTGACCTTATTCCAAAACTTGCATCCATACAAGGATGGCTATTCATGCTAGTAGGTTCAGCAACGGTAAAATTTTTATCAATGTATCATGACTTTGTAACTAAATACCCTCAATACTCCGATACAATCAAACTAACCGGCAATCTGACGAACCGTGACGAAGTGGCTAACTTATACAAGAGAGCAAAGATATTTGTCCTACCGTCCCGATCAGAAGGATTCCCGATTGTCTGTTCAGAAGCATTAAGTCAAGGCGTTGTTGTCTGTATGTCCAAGGAATTGACATCATCCAGCGATATTACCCAAGATGACCAAGTCGGCTTTCGTATTCCCCGAGAACGCCTAGATATTTGGGCGTCTGTGATCTCATCTCTCATGGCTGATGAAGTGCAGCAAACCCGTTTAAGCCATGCATCACAGGAACATTTTAGGAAAACCTTGGCATGGGAGACAACTATCCCTGGACTTGCAGAGAGAATTATCTGTTCTGGGTAAGTCGTGCTAACCATCTGTTTTATAATATCAGCAAGGCGCTGGTACGACCGCGATGGAGTCTGCATCAAGTCCCAGCCTTCATGTCCTGATCCCTTGCGTACACTCGTTCAGGAGAAATGCTTCGATGGTTTTTGATGTAGCATTTATTACTGTCAACTTCAATACATGTGCACTGACCGCCGATCTGATTCGCTTTTTCCGGGAAACAGAACTACCGTTCAGCCACTGCCTTGTGATTGTGGACAACGCATCCACCGACGGTTCCCGCTCACTGCTGGAACAGGCGGCTAATGACAGGGTGTTCTATATCCAGGCCAACAACAACCTGGGCTATGGACGTGGCATGAACCGTGGGCTTGAAGCGGTAACAAGCCGTTACGCCTGTATCATGAATACAGATCTGATTCTCAATCAAGATGCGCTGGTCACTTTGTGGGATTTCTTTGAGGACACTCCAAATGCAGGTATTGCTTCCCCGGTAATCATTGGCAGCAATGGTCGGATACAAGGGTTTCTTTTTCTACCAGGGATTTTATCAATGTATTCAGAGGTTATAGCAAAAATAAGAAGCAAATCATGGAAACTAAAAGTTGAGCGCAGCCAGAGACCACTTCTGGTTCCTGGTGTCATGGGAGCTTTTTTCATGATACGCCGCTCTTTATTTGACAAAACACCATTGTTTGACGAAGATTTTTTCTTTTACTACGAAGACACTGAACTGGCACATCGCTATTGGATCCAAGGACTCGCCTGCTACGTCCTTCCGAATACCTCCATAATTCACTTGGGTGGGCAGTCAACTTCAGTCGCAGGTGGCAAGCTATTTCAGCAAAGCCGCCACATCTATATCAGCAAATGTTATGGAGATCTCCATGCCAACATTCTGCAGAGATTGGATAGAGCCAAGCTTTATAGCAAATTCTTGAAGTACAGACTGTTAACCTGCTTTATTAATAGCAAATCTCTACGTTCAAAATTTGACTATTATTCCAGACTTATTGATGCAGATATTTTCAGGGTATAATTTCACATTGCCTTAAAATATCAGATTCTGAACCCAAACATCACCGGACTGACATTCATGCGCAACACTCAAATTACTTCATTAGCGACAAACAGACCGGAGATACCCCTTATTACCGACACAGCAATTAACATCGAGGCCAGACAATGAAAGTTCTGATTGTCAAAACGTCATCCCTCGGTGACATCATCCATGCGCTGCCGGTACTTGACTATATCCACAAAGCGCGTCCAGGCATCATAATAGACTGGATTGTTGAAGAGAGTTTCAAGGAACTTTTGAGCGGAAACCATCTATTGAACGAGCTTCATGTCCTGGCTACCCGACGCTGGAAAAAATCCCTTTCATCAGTTCAGACCCGCAACGAGATTGCTTCACTGTGGAGCAAATTACGCCGGAGCCGTTACAATATTGTCTTTGATATTCAGGGAAACCTAAAAAGTGGATTGATTGATCTGGCTAGTGGTTCAGGTTTGCGAATTGGGTTCCCACAGGAGTTGCTTCAGGAGCGAATTAATTCTTTTTTTACCAGCAGAAAAGCAAAGTATTCAGCTTCAAACAATCACGCCACACTGCGCTGTTTGAGCGTAGTCAGCACTCCTTTTAGCCTGCCGTATCTTGACCGTGAATTCCAGAGTGATATCGCCTTCACTGCTCTTGACGCTGCTGAAGCGGATCAGGTAACAACAGACCTGGGAGAGGGGCCAAGAGTCCTGTTTCATTGTGGAACCACCTGGCAGACCAAATACTGGCATCCTGAAAGTTGGAGCGAATTGGGCTCACGTATTACCGCCCGCTATACGGACAGCGTAATCCTGTTCACCTGGGGCAACGAGCCCGAGAAAGAATCAGCTGAGTTGATTGCAAGTCGTATCATAGGACGGACACGAATTGTCAAACGCCTGCCGCTGAAAACATTGGCCGCCCTGTTCAAACGAGTGGACTTGGTAGTCGGGGGGGATACCGGCCCAGTGCATCTGGCCGCAGCAGTCGGCACCCCAACCGTTTCGCTTTACCGTTCCAGCGACGGCTCCGAAAGCGGCCCGCGCGGCAGCCGGCATGTGATTGTCCAGTCGCCGATGCCTTGCACACGTTGTTTCAAAACCTCATGTCCACAAGACCAGGAATGTCGAACGAGCATTAGTGTTGAAGCAATGTTTGCAGGAATTGAGCTGCTTCTCACCAATAGAAAACTCAATGGAAAATAACGAAAAACTCTCCATACTGCAGGTTATTACCCAGCGCCGTTTCTCGGGAGCGGAGCGAATCTGCCTATCGTTATGTGAGGAATTGCAGCGCCGGGGACATCGCGTCCGCCTGCTTTGCAAGCCCGGTGGCCAGATGGCGGACGAAGCGCGAGCCCGGGCAATTGATGTCGAAACGCCCGGTATCTCCGGCAAACTCAATCTGCTGGCTCCGGGCAGAATCATGCATGCTGTCCGTGAGATCAAAGCCGATATCATTCACACCCACCTCTCCACCGCCAGCCTGATGGGAGGAATTGCCGGAAAGCTGTCGGGAGTTCCCGTCCTGGGTCATGTCCACGCGCTGAACACCTGGCATTACTATCGCTTCAGCAGCCTGATAGCAACCTGTTCCAATGGTGTGGCGAAACATATTATCAACAAAGGCGCCCCCGCCGAACGCGTCAGAACCATTTTGAACGGGATCGATCTGCGGCGCTTCGAAGGTGTCCCCGACCATCAGGCATGCCGCAGAATTCTTGAACTTCCCGCAGATGCTCCAGTAATCGGTTGTGTTGCCCACTTGTCCGCCAAAAAGGGACAGGAATTTCTGCTGCAGGCGGTTGCACTGCTGCGAGGACAGTTTCCGGAGTTGCGCTGCTTGTTGGTGGGAGAAGGCGTTATGCGAGAGGAACTACTGAATTTGGCACGCAGTCTCGGCATTGCCGACCGGGTAGCTCTGCTGGGCTACCGGAGCGATGTGATTTCCGTAATGAATGCCACCGATATCGTCGTACTCCCTTCAATAGCCAAGGAAGGACTCGGACTGGTACTGGTTGAAGCGGCTCTGTTGGGGATTCCAACGATCGGCAGCAATGCCCCCGGCATAGACGAAGCGGTCCAGGACGGAAGAACCGGCTTTCTGGTACCTCCCGGAAGCGCCGAATGTCTGGCGGATAAGATTGCCGAGCTCTTGGCAGATCGGGCATTGCGGGAGCAGATGGGCGCGGCCGGCAAGCAGCGCGCCGAGAAACTTTTTTCGCTGGAAGCCATGACTGATGCAACCGAAGTCGTCTACCAGGAACTTGTCAGCCGAAATCAAGTGTGAAACGTGGACGGCACTTTCTGAAATCATGACCGCAACAGCCTGATTAGCAGGCTTTGGCACGAGTATCGAGGAACTGGCCATAAGCACCTATCTTTTTGTAAATTCCGCTTCAGGAAGCTACACTCCCCGGCGCTTCAGTGACATTCTCAACCAACTGAAAACCATCGGCTGTTCCCCGATTGTTTGCAAGGTGCGAACGCCGACAGATGTTCTTTCCCGCTGTTACGAAATCAATCAGTTTCCCGACTCGCTGGTGGTCGTTGCCGCCGGAGACGGGACCTTCAATGCCGTCGTGAACGGATTGCGACCGGGCACGGCAACCCTGGCGGTGCTGCCCTTCGGCACCTCCAATGTTCTGGCGGCCGAGCTTGGAATCCGTAGCATCGAGGATGGCCTGGAGCGAATTGCGGTTGGCGCAACCCGTTCGCTGTCAGTGGGGGTAATTGAACTGACGGATGCCATTCACCGCTTTGTGCTGATGGCGGGTATCGGACTCGACGGCGCTGTCGTCAGAGATGTCCGCCCCACGCTCAAACGGCTTCTTCGCCAGGGAGCCTATGGCATCTCCGCCCTCGGACGAGCAGTGGCATGGGACAGCAGCACCTTTAGGATTGTGACTGCGGACACTGCCATCATCTGCCACACCGCCATCATCTGCAATGCTTCGCGCTATGGTGGAAACTTTGTGCTTGCGCCGGAGTGCAGCCCGTTTTCCAACGGACTGACGGTGATCTGCATCAGGGGCAATCAGCGCCGCAGCTATCTACGCAGCGCCTATGACCTGTTCACGGGCAACGCCCAGGCCAGCAAGGAACTGTTCAGCCTGTCGGCAGCGGAGTTAACCATCGACGGCAGCAAGCCGATCCAGATTGACGGAGACTTCATCGGTTATGGTCCCGCCCGGATATTCGAAATTAATGATTTTGCCAGAATGATCGTGTAGATATTTTGTTTCATACTCAAACCGTTTCACCTGATAGGTACAACCATGACCATGCACCGCTTCTCGCGCACCGAACTATTAATCGGCAAGTCCGGGCTTTCTGCCCTGGCCAGTAAACACGTCATGATCTGCGGCATCGGCGGAGTCGGCAGCTACGCAGCCGAAGCACTGGGGCGGGCCGGCCTCGGCCGGATCACGCTGGTGGATTTCGACGATATCTGCCTGACCAACGTCAACCGCCAGATCCACGCTCTCTCCAGCACCGTTGGCCAATCCAAGGTCGAGGCCATGGCCGCCCGCCTGCGTGACATCAATCCGGCAGCTGAAATTATTCCGGTCAAGGCATTCTTTCCCGGGGACAATGCCGCTGAACTGCTGGGCCGGCAACCGGACTACATGCTGGACGCCATTGACCACTTCACCGCCAAGACAGCACTGATCGCGGCATGCCGTGAGCGGGAAATTCCGGTCATCTCCAGCATGGGGGCCGCCAACAAGCTCGATCCAACCAAGATCCAGGTGGACGATATCTCGGCCACCCGCAACTGCCGCATGGCACGCAGTATAGATCGGAA
>JAJZRX010000055.1 GCA_021850095.1 Deltaproteobacteria bacterium | reverse complement strand
CGTTGGCAAAGGTTTTCTCAAACTGCACCAGGGCAAAGACCAGACAGGTCATGATCCAGAGGTAATAAAAATACCCGCCCCGCTGCAGAAAAAGAAGGCTCTCATTGGGAAAATCGGGGGCATACAGGAAAAAATCCAGCGGCAGCAGAATCGGCAACAGCGCCAGCAGAAACGACACTCCCAGAGCGGCCCGGGCAAGACGGCCCAGCTTCCAGGGGCCGCTCTGGCGGGCAAAGATCAGGCTGGTCAGCATCCACAAGGGGGGCAGCAGGGCCTCGGCCATGACGGCACAGTGCTTCCAGAACAGGGGATCGGCTGTTGAGGTCAGCGACTGCAGGTCAAGCAGCTCCAGCAGAGCGGTCAGCACCAGCGCTGCGCCCAGGCACAGACCGGAGCGCGTACGCTCCCGCGACAGGAAGAAACCGGCCAGCAGCAGCAATGCGGCGGCGGCCGCTATGGAAATCACCCCGTTGATCATCCGATTGTACTATCCGCCCCCAGCGCTTCAACAATCCGGGCGGCCGCTTTTCCATCGCCGTAGGGATTGTGGGCCCGCCCCATGGCCTGGTAGGCCGCACTGTCGTTCAACAGCAGCAGCGCTTCCGCCACGATCTTCTGCCGATCAGTCCCCACCAGCTTGACCGTTCCGGCCGCCAGCGCCTCCGGGCGCTCGGTCGTATCCCGCATCACCAGCACCGGTTTGCCCAGCGAGGGGGCCTCCTCCTGCACCCCGCCCGAATCGGTGATGATCAGGTAACTCCGTTTCATCAGGTAGACAAACGGCAGATAATCCAGCGGCGTTATCAGGTGCACCTGGGGCGAAGCCCCCAGGATGCGGCGCACCGGTTCCTGCACATGGGGGTTGAGGTGCACCGGATAAACGATTTCGACCTCCGGATTGCGGGCGGCGATCTCCGCCAGGGCGGAGCAGATCTGCTCAAAGCCCTGCCCGAAGTTCTCCCGGCGATGGCCGGTCACCAGAATCAGCCGCTTGGCCGGATCGAGAAAGGAAAACTGCTGATCAAAACGGCGCCGCAGATCAGCGTCATTCTCGACCCGGGCCGCCACCGTCAGCAGCGCGTCGATAACCGTATTGCCGGTCACGAATATGGAGGTCTCCGGGACCCCTTCCGCCAGCAGATTGCCCCGGGACTTTCCCGTCGGCGCGAAGTGCAGATCAGTCAACGCTCCCGCCACCCGGCGGTTGATCTCTTCCGGAAAAGGGGCGTACTTGTTGCCGGTCCTGAGTCCCGCCTCCACATGGCCGACCCGGATCCGGCTGTAATAGGCTGCCAGCGCCGCCGCCATGGTGGTGGTGGTATCGCCATGCACCAGCACGATAGCGGGCCGTTCCTTTTCCAGCACCGGCTTGAGCCCTTTCAGCACATTGCAGGTCACGTCAAAAAGGTCCTGCCCCGGCTGCATGATATCCAGGTCATAATCGGGCCGGATCTGGAACAGCTCCAGCACCTGATCCAGCATCTGGCGATGCTGGGCGGTCACACAGACCACACTGGTGAAACGGCCGGGATGCTTTTCAAGCTCCTTGATCACCGGCGCCATCTTGATGGCCTCGGGGCGTGTGCCGAATATGGACAACACTTTGATTGGCATGGTTTTAGTCCAAGTCTAGTAATTTTAATAGGTCAAGCTAGCAATAATGAGCTGTCACAGATTCGCCATATACCAGGCCAGCGCCACATCCAGCCCCTGGTCGATGGTATGGGTCGGGTGATAGCCCAGCAGCCCGGCAGCCTTGCTGATGTCGGCCTGGGAATGGAGCACGTCCCCGGCCCTGAAATCACGGTGGACCGGAGTGCAGCCCTGCAGGTGCGGATAATGCGGCAGCAGGCGCCCGTGCAGCTTGCCGAAAAGTTCATTCAGCGACGTGCGGGCATTCAGGGCGGTATTGTAAACCTGATTGACCGCCGCCGGGTTCGTGCTGGTGGCGGCCAGCAGGTTCATCTGAATCACGTTCTCCACATAACAGAAATCCCGGCTGGTCTCGCCGCTGCCATTGATGTAAATCGTCTCACCCTTGATCAGGGCCCGGATCCAGCAGGGAATCACCGCCGCATAGGCCCCTTGCGGATCCTGGCGGGGACCGAACACATTGAAATAGCGCAGCCCGATCGTTTCCATACCGTAGGCCGAGGCAAACACTTCGGCATACAGCTCGTTGACGTACTTGGTGACCGCATAGGGGGAAAGCGGCTTGCCGATACGCTCCTCAACCTTGGGAAGTGCGGGATGATCGCCATAGGTGGAACTGCTGGCGGCATAGACAAAACGCCGGACCTGGGCGTCACGGGCCGCCACCAGCATATTCAGGAAACCGCTGACATTGCTTTCGTTGGAGGTGATCGGATCAGCCAGCGAACGGGGCACCGAGCCCAGAGCCGCCTCGTGCAGTATGTAGTCGACGCCCCTGCACACGTCGCGGCAGGTATCAAGAGCGCGGATATCACCCTCCACAAAGCTGAAGCGCTGCCACTGTTCCGGCGACACAGCTCGCTGCACCTCCTGCAGATTGCTGCGTTTGCCGGTGGAAAAATTATCAAGCCCCACCACCCGCTGATCCAGGCGCAGCAGATGCTCCAGCAGGTTGGAACCGATAAAACCGGCCACGCCGGTCACCAGCCAGGTTCTGGGAGCGGAGCGCAACTGGCTCTTGACTGTTTCGTAACTATTCATGCTGTTTCCTTTTTTTGAGGTGATGGGGTTAAGCGTTAAAGCGTTAAAGACTTGATGCGTTGATGCGGAAACACCGCATTCCCGCATTCCCGCATTCCCGCATTCCCGCTTCCCCGCAAAATCACAGCCTCCAAACCCTGATACCGGCCGCCTGCATGGCCTGCTGATCGTAAATCCCCTTCACGTCAACCAGTACCGGATGAGCGCCCATCAGCCGCACGAGCTCTCCGGTGTTCCACGAGCGGAACTGTTCGTGGGAAACCGCCGCCACCACGGCTGCCGCCGGTTTGAGCTCCCCCAGGGGACACAAGCTCACGCCATACTCATGAACCGCCTCGTCCGAATCGGCACAGGGATCGCAGACCTGAACCTCAACCCCGTAATCCTGCAGCTCGTGAATGATGTCGATCACCTTCGAGTTGCGCAGGTCAGGGCAATCCTCCTTGAAGGTCAAACCAAGCACGGTCACCCGGTTGCCCAGGATGTTGTGGCCGGCGTGAATCATCTCCTTGACCGTACGCTGGGCGATGAACTTGCCCATACCATCGTTGATGCGCCGGCCGGCCAGGATCACCTGGGGGATGTAGCCCAGCTTCTCGGCCTTGTGGGTCAGATAATAGGGATCGACACCGATGCAATGCCCCCCCACCAGACCCGGCTTGAATCTGAGAAAGTTCCACTTGGTGCCGGCCGCTTCCAGTACATCGTTGGTATCGATGCCCATGCGGTCGAAGATCAGCGCCAGTTCGTTCATCAGGGCGATGTTCAGATCGCGCTGGGTATTTTCAATGACCTTGGCCGCCTCGGCCACCTTGATCGAAGCCGCCCGGTGCACGCCGGCGGTCACCACCGACTCGTAAACCCCGGCGACGATCTCCAGGGTAGCGGCGTCCTGACCGGAAACGACTTTCTTGATCTTGGTAAAGGTATGCTCCTTATCGCCCGGATTGATGCGCTCGGGACTGTAGCCGACCGTAAAATCGACCCCGCAGCGCAGACCCGAGACCCGCTCCAGAACCGGCACACATTCATCCTCGGTCACGCCCGGATACACGGTCGACTCGTAAACAACGATATCCCCTTTTTTGAGGGCCCGGCCGACGGTTTCCGAAGCCTTGTACATCAGGGTCAGATCCGGCTGATGGGCGTCATCCACCGGGGTCGGCACCGCCACGATATGGAAATTCGCCAGGGCCAGCTCTTCAGTCTTTTCGGTGAAGAGGATGTCGGCACTCCGCAGATCCTCGGGCGTCACCTCACCGGTCCGGTCGTGGCCGGATTTGAGTTCACTGATCCTGAGCGGATTGATGTCAAAACCGACGGTCCGGCGCACCTTGCCGAAAGCCACCGCCACCGGCAGCCCCACATAACCGAGACCTACGACGGATATAATTCTGTCACTGTTCATGTTGATTCCTTTTTTTGAGGATATGGGGTGATGCGTTTATGCGTTTATGCGTTAAAGCGGGAATGCGTTAAAGCGTTTGTGCGTTTAAGCGTTAATGCGGAAAGACCGCTTCCCCGCTTCCCCGCTTCAAACTCTTTACCCCTTCAAACTCTTTCTGCCCATTCTTTCGTTGCTTAATGAAATTCAGTAACTTCCTGCGCAATGCTTCAATAGCTTCAAAAATTTGATGTTCATCGGTGTAATTGAGTCGATGTGCGATTATGCACTGGGTTTCGAGTTCTGATAAAGACCCGAGAGCAATATACAGAAACTGGACGAACTCTTTCTCACCCTGTCGAGCAGCGCCTTCAGCAATATTGGACGGAACTGAAACCGATGCTCGCCTCATCTGGGAACACAAACCATACAATTCAGAAGGCGGAAACGATGCTGTCAGTCTGTAAACTATTTCAACCAGTTGAATACCATCTTGCCATATATACAAATCTTTATGCGTTCCCATAGTTGACTCACCAGTTAAAGCGTTTAAGCGGTTAAGCGGTTAAGCGTTAAAGCGGTTATGCGGAACCCCCGCATTCCCGCATTCCCGCATTCCCGCATTCCCGCATTCCCGCATTCCCGCATTCCCGCATTCCCGCATTCCCGCATTCCCGCATTCCCGCATTCCCGCATTCCCGCATTCCCGCATTCCCGCTATCACTTCGGCAGAAACTCCCTTAAAACCATGTCAAAATCGCGGATGAACGCCTCTGCCGTAGCCGTGGCCCGGGCCTCGTCCCCCTCGAAGGGCACCGAAATGCGGATAAAGGACTGATCCCGGCGCTGATGCAGGATCGAGTGCTGTATCTCCGTCAGCTTGAGAGAATACTCATCCGAAATCGATTTGTCCATCATCTGGAACCAGTACAGAAACAGCTCCTTGTTGGAATCCTTCTGGTACACGGCCCGGACGATATTCAGGCTTCCCCCCGGAACAGACAGAGTATCCCGGCGGGTTGAAACCTCATACCAGCCGCTGCCCGGCAGACAATGCTTGGGCGAATGGATGCCGCCGCTGTCTTTCCCGCCGCTATGGTAGCCGACATACAGGTTGACGGTGCTGCCGTCTGCGCCCTTGTATTGGCGCGACACATAGTCGCTCGCCTTCAGCACGTTGAGAACATTGGCGCTGAATTCATACTGATCGGTCATGGTCCAACCGGCCACCTGGCGGGGAAACTCGCTGAAGGGCTTGTTGGCCGGAACAGCCCGGTCTGTGTGCAGATGCATGAACAGGATGGCCACGACCAGCAGAACAGCAGGGACGGCAAAACGGGATGCGGAGATGCGGGCATCTGTTGAAGCGGTCAAGCGGTCAAGCGTTGATGCGGAAACTCCGCTTTCCCGCTTTCCCGCTTCCCCGCTTCCAACGCTTTCAACGCTTCCAACGCTTCCCCCGCCTTTCCCCTTCACCAGCGCCCCCACTGCCACCAGCAGCGCCATTGCCAGTGCAAAGACCATCAAGCCGGCAAATTCGTGGAAAAAACCTTCCGCCGCCTTGGCGCCCCACCACTGGGCCAGAAAACCGGTCACGATCACCCGCAGGGCATTGGTGGCGATCGCTATCGGCACCGCCGAGGCGATGATGATCCAGCGCCGCAGGTTGCTGGTCTGCAGGAAAAAGGCGTAGGCCACCGCCAGCGCCAGCAGTGAAAGCAGCGAACGGATACCGCTGCAGGCGTCCGCCACCTCCAGGGTAATGTTGGGAAAAGCCAGGATATTGCCCTCGCGCATGACCACCACGCCGCTCAACTGCAAAAATGCCACCGAAACCTTGGTAACGAACAGCTTCAAGGGAAACGCGGCCATATCGTAGATGATATAGGGGATCGGCACCATGAAGATCAGAAAACCCAGCGGCAGCGCCATCCCCTTCAGGATCTCGCGCCCGAACCAGTACAGCACCATCCCCGCCAGCAGAACGAGCAGGGAGGAGCGCATGGTAAAGTACTCGCTGGCCAGCCACCCCAGCAGCAGCTGCAGCAGCCCCAGCACCAGCACCACCAGTCCCAGACCATCCGGCTTTACCAGGCGCGTCTTCAGCTCCGGCCAGCGCTGCCAGAAAAAATAGCCGGCGATCAGCGGCACCAGGAAACCATGGGAATAGTTTTCATCCTTGTACCAGTCCATGACCATGTCCGGCACGATCAGGTAATAGATGCCCGCCAGCAGCGGAATGACCGCCAGCATGTGTAAACGATACCGCTTCAGTGCTTCTTGAAATGTCATATATAATCCTTTCATCGCTTAATCGCTTAAATAAACGGCAGGTAACCACAGATAAATTGGATTAACACTGATAAGATCTAAAGATTCTAACAACAGACCTTCAACCTTTTGATTTACAATCTTTCTCATTAAATGGCCTGTTTTATCTGTGTTTATCCTATTCATCCCCGTTTAAATGCTTTTTATGCTTTCCCGCATTTCACCGCTTCACCAACTCAACATCCGCTATCAGCGGCAGATGATCCGAACCCACATCCGGCCCGACCGTGCAGGTTCGCACTTCCAGGCCCGGACTTGTCAGAATATGGTCAATCCGTATGCCGATGGTGGTCAGTTTTTTTGACCTGGCGCGCTGCGTCCAGCCATAACCGAAACCGGATCGGGAAAAGGCATTGCCGTATCCGTTCCAGACCTGCCGGTAGATGGTACTATCCACCGGCATATTGAAATCTCCGGCAATAATCGTCGGCCCGGACAGCCCGGCCAGCGACGCCCGCACCTCCTGCGAAGCGCGGCGGCGGTAGGCCGTCCCGGTCAGCAGCTGTCCCTTGCGGGCAGGATTGATAAGCGTGTGCCGGTCCAGAAGCGGTAGCAGATCGAAGCGCGGGGTCGGCAACTGCAGCGAGCAGAAATTCAGATCCCCGCCGGGCGCTTTCACAACACAATGGAACAGGCAGGTGCTGGGCCAGGGGTTAGGCGGGTTGGAAACCAGCGTCGTGATGCCGCGCTGCAGCGGAAAGCGGGACAGAACCGCCAGTCCCCGTTCCTGTATCAGCTGCCAGCCCGGCGGAAGGTTCAGCTTCAGGTCGGCCGGAAACTCCTGCAGTGCAACGACATCGGCGCTGGCATCACGAATCAGCGCGATCAGGGCAGCGGAGTCGTGCTTGCCCCCTTCGATATTGCAGGTAATTACCCGCAGGGTCGCGCCGCCAAGGGCCGCAGAGCTGCCCAGCGGCAGATTGAAGCCCAGCAGGGGGCCAAACACGACTAGCGCCCCCAGCAGCAGCGGAATCAGGCTGAAGCGGCTGCGCCAGGCCGCCAGCGGCAGCAGGACCAGCAGCGGCAGCGCCGCAACCCAGCGCGGCGCAAACAGAACCACCGTAGCCGGCCACCAGCGGTCGCCAAGGGTGAAAATCAGCAGCCATAAAGCCGTTACCGAGAAAAGATAAAGCCAGGATACCCAGCGGATCAGGGGGGGCATAAAACTCCAGTACGGCTGGCACTAAGCTTTGCATGAGACAACAAAAGCAAACATAAAAACCGGTTCACGCGGAGACAGCGTGACGTGGGGGAAAAACCAAAAGATAGTCTTTGTTTGGCAGTTACTGATTGAGCAAAAGCCGCAATTCCGCCAGTTTTATCAGGCAGCTTTCAGGTAATGACGCACATCAATCTCCGCGCCACTTCTGGCCACCTCGCCTGCAGTCTTGAAGAGTTCCTCGGCAACACTTTCGTCAACGTATCCCTCGCCACAATTGGCACAAACCCGGGCAGGAACTTTTTTAACCACAAAAGTCAGGGCGCCACGCTCAATAGTGACAGTGCTGCTGGAGTCAATTGTTTCACCATGCTTGCAAATTACACATTTCATGTTTTTCTCCTGCTGAACTGGTCGGTCCACATCATCGGGTCGGGTTCATAGACTGTAATAATGATAATTTCCTGCTCTGCTTCATTTAACGATGCAACGACATGTATCGGGCGTCCGTTTATCTTGGCCATTACAAGAAAGCTTGGATATGGCGTGTCATCAGGGTACTGTTCGATAGTCATCCCATTGTCAAGGGCGCTCCTGACATCCGATGGCTCAAACCCTCGTTGAGCCATTCTTGAAAGTGCATGCAGACGGAATATAAGTTTTTCATTATTAATCATGGCCGCCTCGAATGGAATAATTCCAACAAACAGTCCTTCACCCCTTTGCTTACAATCTGTTACATTTAATTGCCTGATTTATCCGTGTTTATCCCCTTCATCCCCGTTTCAAATGCTTTTTATGGTTCCCAGCCATATTCAGCCCAATATCTTCCCTGTTTTTGAAACGCTCTTCCAGATGCCCCCCCAATCCAGATGTCTTGAGCACAAGAGAGCGGATATCGGAATAAAGCGGGTGCTCGCAATTCGCACGATAGTAAAGACGATTGCCGCTGCGCCGCGATGACACCAACTTCAGGTCCAGAAGCTTCTTCAACTCCGTCTGGATAGGGCCTATGGTGCAGCCGGCTTCCCGTTCAAGCTCACGCATATGCAGCTCGGCAGCGTCAATGCCAAACAGGAGGCGAAATATTTCCGCTCGCACCTTGGAAGATAATATTTGAGGTAAAATGCTCATATTGTATTTTAATACCATACAATTGTATTAAATAAAAATACAATCTCCCCGCTTCCCCTGTCTCTAACAAAACGGATTCTGCAGCTTCGAAATACAGAAACGGTACTTGCCGGATGATTCCGACTGGATAAAAGAACCGGAAAGGCTCATGATTTTTTCTCAACTGCGGCTTCGGGAGTAGGCATGAAATTATCGGGCATAAATCTCGATCCCCTCCTGGCTTGCCGTGCGGAAAACCGAACCTGCCTGTTTTCTGTAAAACTCGAATTCGTCCAGCGTTGCCACCAGAATATCCTTTGGATAGGGGATGCTGTGCAATACACGCCAAAGCTCAACACTTTCCTTGCGTTTTGAAAAAACCTGATCTTTGACTACAAGAATATCGATATCACTTGCCTCTGTGGCGTCGCCTCGTGCATGGGAGCCGAACAGAATGATACGAACCGGGTTTGTAATTGATAAAATCTTGCTTATGATTTCCTGTTTTACGGATTCAGGTAACATGATAAATCCTCCCTGAAAGACAGTCTTCCCAACGTCGTAACTCCACATTAAATCAACAAAACGGATTCTGCAGTTTCGAAATACAGAAACGGTACTTGCCGGACGACTCGGACTGAATCGAATCCACATACTCGATCGAAAAACGCATCGCACTGCCAAAGCGCTCCTTGGCCAACCGATCAATATCAGCCACCGTCTGCTCCGAAAAACTCTCACCCTTCACAATCCGGAAAAGCAGGTAATCGACCTGTTCCTGCACCAGTTGCATCTGCTTGACTCCCGGCAGGTGCATGGCGAAATTTTCGGTCAACGAAATTCCCGAAATGTAACTGCCGTCCGGCGTGACCACATAATCGGCCACCCTCCCCTCCAGCGAATCCATGATCGGATAGCTGCAGCCGCAGGGGCAGGCGGTCTTGGCCGAAGGCACCCCCACATCACCCACCTTGTAGCGGATGAACGGCATACCGTAGTTGGTCAGGTCGGTCACCACGATCGCCCCCGGCTCGCCCGGCAGCACCGACTGGCCGTCGCGGATGAATTCCACGATCAACGAATCGCAGTTCAGGTGCATGTTGCCTGCCGGGCATTCGCAGGAAATCAGGCTGACCTCTTCGCAGCCGTAGCGGTTGGTCACCCGGCAGCCGAAGACCTTTTCAATGGTGGTGCGCTCAAAGTCGTGCAGCACCATGCAGGTACTGATGATGCCGCGCGGGCGGATACCGGACAATCCCTTCTCTTCAAGAAAACGGGCAAACAGGTACAGTGAATGGGCGTGGCCAAAGAGGATGACCGGCTTCTTTTTCAGCAAGGTGTGGTAATAAGCCCGCATGGTATCCGGCCCCATCTTCAGCGTATCCAGCGGGATATGCCGTGTCAGCAGTGCGTTGCGCAGATGGGCTCGCCAGTTCTGATAACACTCGGGGTTGCCCCAGATGGCCCCCACCCGTTCGCCGATATCCCATCCCGCCCAGCGGTCGTAGGAAACGGTGACGGCCCGCTTCCATTGGGCGCTGGCTTCATCGACAAACAGCTCGACCGAGACGCCGGTCGAGCCGGAAGTTTTCTTGGCCACAAGCTGATCACGCGGAATGGTGCGGGCGATCATGTCATCCCCGTTGGCACGGATGTCATCCTTGGTCAAAAGCGGCACTTTCTGCAGATCGGCAAGCGAGCCGATGTCAGACGGCTTGACAGCGGCTGAATCGAAGTGCCGGCGGTAGAAGGGAGTATTATCATAGGCGTGGACCAGCAGTCTTTTCAGGCGCTGCAGTTGGTCTGCCTGCACCTGTGCCAGGGGACGCTTTTTTGAACCATCCAAAGTTTTCAGGTGGCGCAGGTAGGGTGTTCCCTCTTTCATTGCCCACAGGGGAGCGATCAGATGACGTGAAATAGGGGCAAAAAGATCTGGCGTAATTGATTTCATAACTATTCGACTCGCTGTCTGACATCAAAATGCAATTTCAATATTGGTGTTTCCCTGCAATGAAAATATCTTTTCGATGGTCCGTTCCCCGCTGGTTACATAAATGGTGTGCGGAGTCTTCTCAACGCGACTTCCCTTTTCATTCATTTTTACCGCACCACTTTTGGGAGGCTTTGTCCCGCTCTGGTTTGTACGGAGATAGGAAACCAGATCAACGGCAACGTTTCCCTGTTGATCGGAAACACCTTCGAAAACGGTTGTACCGGAATTATCGATGATTTGTACCTGTGCCGCTTCAAGTGGTTTGCCGGCCTCAGTGATTGCTACATTCAGATGCCAGCCAAAGGCCAACTCCTTGAGTGCGTCGCCATGGAACTCAATATCAATACTTTCAGGTGATGCGCCATTTTCAAACACATTATTGATAAAAACCCCCGTGCTGGGGCGGGAGGAGTACTGGCTCCTGATTGTCCGGTAGCTGGCATGGTTGTCAGAACGGATGAAACGATTGTCAATAAAACGGGCAAACCCGCCGGCATGGCCATAGCTGTCGGCCAAAAGCACGTTGCTCCAGTTGCTGACAACCGTATTCCCCCGGAAGATGAGGTGAGGTGACTCGTTTCTGTAGACCACGGCAATGGCGGCAGCCTTTGCCTTTCCATCGGTATTCAAGGCAACGATGGTATTGTTCTCGAATGTCACTTTAAGATTCTTCTCGGGAAGACCAATCCAGATTGTTCGTCCCCAACTCTTCACCCCAGTCTTATTGTAATTTTCTTCTGCATGGAGATAGAATCTGTTGTTATAAACATTTACATTGGTCGCCCACAAAATGCGGAAACAAGCCGATCCAGTATCGCCATACTCATCACCCGCTCGCGTATTCTGCACATCAACATAGTTGTCATATACTTCACAATCGCTACCAGGCCAGATGCCGATCGGATGAATGCCGCGCCCTACAATCCAGTTATGGTGTATCTGTGCATTACCTCCCTTCTGATGACGTGCTCCGGCATCACCGGCAATACCTACTGAATTGGTATTCCAACTGTCTATTGAAATATCGTTGTTGTAAACCTGACTGTCTTTTCCGGAACGGATGCCAATGTGCCTCGTCCGCAGGACAAGATTGTCATGAATATGCATCCCAGCGCTCGCCCGCCCCTCAATGGTAGCAGTCCCCTGATGGCGGTTGGTGATCAATGAACCTTTGTCTTCGATAGTGTTGTGATGAATAAGTACACCTGATCCCATGGCATAAATTCCGCTGGTGTCGGAGGATTGGTACCTAATTGTCAGACCCGCCACAATGAACTTTTCAACCGACATGCCGCACACGGGATTGCTACCCATACCGTATTCATTAACCAATCTTCCCGGAGTGTTACCCTCTCCCTGAACGATTGTTCCGTTGACAATGGCGATATCCCTGCGCGTCCAGCCCGACAGGTGAACGCCATACGCTGAAGAATTACCCTTCTTGCTGTCGTAAACAACAGTATGACCGTTGAGATTCAGGGTCACACGATCGGCTGCTATGCTGAATGCAGTACCATCTGCCACCACATCGTTCTGGAGGATGTATTCCGTGTCCGGCTTGTCAAGAACACCCGGCGCATCAATCAAGGCAATACGCTTCCTCCGTGGGTATTCTGAAATCGTCACAGCTCCAGGGACTGAAGATGCTTGCCAGAAATCCCTTTTAGTCTGTTTTGACAAAACCTCGGCAAAAGCTTCGGAAGTTGGACAGATAAAACATAAAAATGAGGAACAGAGAAGAATCAGCGCAGTCGTCAATAATCTAAAGTTATCCATATCTGCCTTTCCTTTACGAATGTTGCCCAATGCCGATCGTATTAAACATCTCGTGAACTGCCTGGGCAGTACGACGAACATCAAAACGTTCCCGGGCAACCGGGGCAAATTGCTCAAATTCCCCCTTCGGTGAATCAGATATGACGTGACGGAGGCAGAGGGCCAGTGCCCTGCTGTCTTTGTTTTCAAAAACAAGTGCCGGCGTATCCTGGACAGTTTCCCGCAAACCTATACAGTTTGATGACACCAGAGGTATCCCCATGCAAAGGGCCTCCATGGCCAGCAACCCGCTTGCTTCCCAAATTGAAGGCATAACAACCGCGTCGAGTTCCCGATACACCTCGACAACATCACTGCAGAACGGCATGAAGTTGAAGAAACCCTCAAGCCCTCTCTCCCTGACCATATCCTGGTAATGCTGCTGATAATCACCAGAACCAACGGCAAGGACGCGAAAATCCGTCAGGCCTTCGGAATTGAGCATTTCAACGGCATCTATCAGGTAATTGAACCCCTTCTGCTGCATGAAACGGCCAAGAAAACCAAACAGGAATATATTCCCGCCAATCCCGATACTCTTTCTAAGCGCTCCCTTTCCTGCCACGTTCCCATTGAAGCGATCAACATCAATACCATTGTAAATGACAACTTTTCTGCTGCGACTCAACTCCAGATCTTTCACTTCCTCCTTGAGGTGCAAGAGAATATCGTTACTTACAGCATACAGCACTTCAACATTGCGGATCACCATGGATATAACTGCCCGTTTAATCCGGCCTAGAATGCCGCCAAGCAATTTGTCCTCCAATATTCCGTGGACGGTCAGAACATGGGGAACACGAACAAGCAGGTTCGCCGCGAATACATGTAGTGCAGAGATGAAACCATGGCTTTGGACCAATTCATGTCTCCCCGACTTCAACTCCCGGAACACAGCTCTCGTCATGGCCGAACTGTCACAGATTTGCAGTTTAATCCCCACTTCTGCTGCATCACGCCTCAGCGCCTCATCCTCATGCGTTGAAGCAGCAACAAGGGTGATTTCGTAACAGTCCGGGAGAAAAGGGTACACATATCTCATATACGTGCGGATTCCCCCGAGCGGCCATCGGGCAACAACCAGGAGCCTACGCCGTGTTTTCATCTGCACACAACTCCTTCGCTATAAAATGAGAAGCCAGAACACCTATGGCACCAATCCACAACCAGTTGTAGCGGTAAAGGTTATGACCAAAATTACCGTTGAATAGTAACAACAAGATAGCCTGCATCGACGCTACTGAAACCAGTTTCAATAGCACCATATTTCTTGGCGGTGGACTGGACGCTTCCCTTGCCGCAATATATTCCCTGATCCGCCTGACAACCGAACGATGGCAACGATAAATACTAAACACCATAGAACCAAATACGATTACGCCAACGGCACCTAACTCACCTAGAATCTGCCCATAAAGATTATGTGGATTGTGTGCAAATTCGTAGGGGATACCTTCCCAGCTATATCTGAAATTATATGGACCTATGCCCAGCACGGGATATTTCTTGAAAGTTTTTACACCCTGCAGAAAACCATCGATACGCCCTTGCGCCGATGCATCGGCAGAAGCTGCTTCAGGCGCAATATCTTTAATAAAAATCGAAAGAAAACGGTTTTGCTGTTTCTCCGGCATCACGTTCCAGACTACTGCGAGTGAAAGCGATAGTACTACCACCGTAGTGAACTTTTTTGAACTACCCAGCACAAGGAGTACTCCGAAGAAAAGCGCCGCCACCATGCCGCTGCGCGATCCCGTATACATGATTGCCACAGGAATCAGCAGCGCATAGGCAAGAAGTATCAGTTGAATGATTCGGGAATGGGAACGCAACTTGAACATGGCCCAGAGATACGGCAATGAATAGACCATGGAAGCAGCAAAAGCGTTGGAATTGCCATAAGTACTGTCGATCCCCACAAGACGGGCCATTCCCTGCTGCCAGGAATACCGGTCATGGAGAAAGTACTCCCAGCACGATTTACCGACATAAAGCAGCATTATTGTCAGGTAAGCCAGAATAAACTTTTCCAACTGCTTCTCATCACGAATCGAATAGATGATTATGAAATAAAAGATCAGCAGTTTGAAATACTCAAAAATACCGGTAAATGCCGTTCCCATGCTGTAAGCAAAGAGGCCCGAGACAAACAGAACAGCAAAAAACGCCACTACCATTCTGTTCACTAGGTGGGGAATATACCGTTTGCCAGCATCAAAAAAAACCAGTGCCATCAGAGTCAGCATATAGATCCGTTCGACCCTGAAGGTACCGATGATCGGCCAAAACTCGTATGGACGGAAAATAAAAAGAAATAGGTATCCGACAATGCCCCAAAAGATCATGCTTCACCTTGTTTTTTAGTATTTAATGAGCGCTCACCCTTGAGACGATGGATCGCAAAAAGCGGCAACAAAGAAAGGGCAAAATATTTCAACACACCGCCCGGGTTTTTACCGATAGTCATGGCTTTCAGCATGTATTTCCGGCACTCGGGCATTCTGTCAATACTGAAATAATAGTACCCAAGATTATAAAACATAGATTTTAGACGTTCTTTTATGATGGACTTTCTCTCCAAATCGCTGTTAACAGCGTACAGGCGTTCCATCAACAGCACCGGAGCTTTCAAATAATCTTCACTATTGCCGGTTACGTTGGCGCCATGCTGGTTCCTGATCACCAAAGGTTCATCAAGAAAACCGATCTGGTATCGATCGGCCATCCTGAACCACAAATCAACATCTTCACAGTTACACATCGTAACGTCGAAGACACCAACCAAATCAAGGCATTTACTGCGCAGCATCACCGTCGGAGTGAAAATAAAACCTTCCCGGAGCAGATTGTTATAGATACTGCCCTGGGCGACATAACGGTAACCACGTTCACGCAGATAGGCTGCATGTACCATATCCCCGTCGACGCAGTGGGACATATCACTGAAGACCATCCCGAACTCGGGGTTTGCATCAAGAAAGCGCACCTGTTTTTCCAGTTTGTCCGGCAACCAGCAATCATCGGCATCCAGGAAAGCAATCAACTCGCCTTGAGCCAGCCCGATACCCTTGTTTCTGGCAGTCGATGGCCCGGCATTTTCCTGGCGCACACACCTGATCCGGTCGCCATAGGGTGCCAACACATCCCCGGTATTGTCACGCGATCCGTCATCAACAACGATGATCTCGTAATCCTGATAAGTCTGGGCCAGAACCGAATCAACCGCGTTGCAGATGAAATGCGCGTAATTATAGGTCGGAATGACCACACTCACCCGTGGTGTGCGCATATGTTTGTCATTACAGCCAGGTTCCAATGGCAACCCCTGATAAAGCGAGCAAAAGTGCAAATACTCTAAAATATATTTTTTTTCTGCGTAGTACACAGATCAGCAGCAACGTCAGCACAGCCGCCAGCGCTGCAATTCGGGTCGGCAAGGCAGCACCGGCATGCGAGATTGCCATGCCGACCACTAGAAACATTCCGACAATCCCTATAAAAACCGCGGTCGCAGAAATAAACATTTTTCTGTAAAAAGTCTGCGCCCGTGATGCCGAAAAATACTGAACCCGTGGATAGCGTCCCTGCCACCAGGGCAGCGCCAGCGGATGCAGTGCCAATCGGAGATACGAGCGATTGGATAAAAACCGGTTCGAGTCATAGGCATTGCCGGAAATGGCCGAAAGGACTTTAGTCTCGACATCCGGCTGTTCTTTCAGCCAGATCAGCAGTTCTTCAAAACGTCCCAGGTCGATTCGGCCTTTTTGCCGGTCTGATTCGACAAAATCGAAGGGATGAAAAAGCGGGATCACCGCCGTATCTGATGCGGGCAACCGGCGGACCTGTTCCAGCGCTTCACGCAGCTGAAGGATGCTGCAGGTATGGGGCACAAGAGCTACTGGGACATCCGAATCCGCTTCATCGAACATGGCGGCCGACAGGATTCTGAAACCGGCCGACTGCAGGGCCGACAGTGTATTCCGGTCATAGGCGTTGAAAGGGGGAATGAACGTATCGACAGGCCGTCCGCAGGCCTGCTCCAGCAACTCCTTGCCGGAACGCAACCGGCGGAGCTGTTCCTCGAACGCCAACCCGGCAAACTCCCGCAAACGGCCGTCCGGCTCGGGATTGTAATTCTGGTGATGATACCCATGCAGCGCCGGCTCAATGGTTCCGGATGCAACACCATCGTTAAGCAGCGCCGCCTTGTCGGCCGTCAATTCGCAATACTGCTGCCCGGCGGGGTCCCTCTCGTCTCCGCCGCAGACAAACGGCACCACACCGAATACGCAGGGCACCCGGTAACGCCGGAACAGATCAATCAGCTGTCTTTCAAGAGCGCTGTCACTCCGGGCGCTGAAATCATCATATCTGAAAATAACCGTAATCATGCCGCCTCGGGCCGGTTGCGCAGCCGGCGGTAGAGACGCACCAGCAACCGGGGTGTCAGCACACGCAGCACGCCGCGCCATGAAAATCGGTCTGGCGGGTACCAGAGCAGCGCCCGCAGATAATCCGCCAGAACCGCTCCCCGTGGGGCCAGCGACTCATTGCGGTAGGCCTTGTGAGAATAATGAAGGGCCTTGGCCCGCCGACGGGCCCGGAAACCGACGTACTGACCGAATTCCCGCTCGAAGCGCTCCCGGATTTCCCAGACGGTTTTTATCCGGTAGTCGGTCTTGGTGGAAACCTGGGCGGTATGGACCCGGTACCTGACCAGCGCTTCATCCAGCGGGGCAAAGGAGAAAAAACAGGCCACACGCAGCCAGTAGTCGAAATCCTCACTCATGCGCAAACGCTCATCAATCAGGCCGACCTTTTCAAACACGGCCCTTTTCATGATGGCCGAAGACATGCAGACAAAATTGTCAACGTAGAGATGATCGAGAATCATGCCGGAGTGCAGTCGCGGTTTATAGCCCCGCAGCACGCGGCCCTGTTCGTCAATCGTCTCACGCTGGCTGTAGACGACACCCGCATCGGGATTCCGCCGGAAGAGGTCCAGCTGTTTATCCAGTTTTTCCGGCAGCCAGACATCATCCGAATCGAGAAAAGCGATAAAATCGCCCCGGCTCTCCTGCATGCCGCGATTGCGGGTAAAGGCCGGACCGCCATTTTTGTGCTCCAGGAACCTGATCCGGGGATCATCATAACCAGCCATGATCGCACGTGCATCCCCCGGTGACTCATCACTCAGCACCAGCAGCTCCCAGTTTTTAAACGTCTGGGCCAGCACGGAATCCACCGCATCCGGCAGATAACGTTCGGTGTTGTAGACCGGCATGACGATACTGACCAGGGGGCCATCTTTGTTCATCGCTGTTTTTCTCCGGATAAAACGCGCTCTTCAACAAGCGAACGCAGCTTGTATCTCACTAAAACCAGGATTAAAACATTTGTTGTCAAAATCCAAAATAATCGTAGTAATCTCCAAGGCTGAAAAACGATTTAGCTTCAGGATTACCTGGCTGTTACGCCAATATCGCGCAGCATGGCGGAAAGCCTCACCAGATTGGTAGTAAACTCCCGCTCAGTAGTTCCACGGGCAAACGACTTCGGCACCAGTCCCCGGCGGGCAAGCTTCTTCACCAGGCCGCTGCCCTGGCTTCCTGCCTCCGCCTCTGCAAAGCGCCGCAGGGCAACCCGTTCAGCCAGATGCACCGGCGATTCGTCGCGTTGTAAACTTGCCGCAACCAGCGCCGCCACCACCTTACGATATTCCCCGGCGCCGATCTCCTCGATCCGCTGAAGAGGAACGCCGCTGTCAAAAAGGCCCGACGCGAACACCCCGCCGGAATTGGTCACAAAACCGGGCAGACAGACCACCCCTTTGGCATGCAGGAAATCCACCGCCCGGACGGTAAAAGGCGCATTAGCCACCGGCACGACCCAGCGGGCCCGCACGTCAGCCATGTTGCCGTCATTGATCGAGAGGATCCGGGCCGCCGGCACCAGAATATCCACATCCGCCGTCAGCACGGCCTCCCGCTCGATTTTTTCAGCAGCGGGCAGATGGAAAACCAGGCCGTCACCATGCTGCTTGCGCAGTTCGACCAGCTCGCGGTGCGAAAAACCGTCCGGGTTGCGAACCGCCCCCTGAACCGTCGAAAAAGCCACCACCCGGAACTGATCCTCCGGCAATCGCTCCACCAGATAGGCGCCAACGCTACCGAAACCCTCGATGGCCACTGTCAGCGGACGCTCCGGCTTCAGATGCTCCCGCACCGCAAAAAGCGCATTGGCAACAGAGATCGCAGTAAAAAAAGACGTGTCCGTGATCTTCCCCAGCGTGATGCCTGCGCCACGGTAAATGGACCGCAGCTCATCCGGCCCGCAATTCATGTCCATGCCCGGATAATACAGCCCTTTGTGGATCACCGGACCGAGCCGGCGTCCGAACTCTTCGCACAATGCCAGCTTCTCATCACGAGTCGCCTCGGCAGGCACCCGAATACCGCATTTGGCCCCGCCCCGGGGCAGGCCGATAAAGCTGAACTTGAGCGTCATCTCGCTCGCCAGCATCCTGGCCTCATCAAAGTCCATATCGGGATAAATCCGCACCCCGCCGGAACTGGTCATATTCACCAGTGAATCAAGTACCACATACCCGAAGGGCAGCCCTTCACGGTCAAGCTGAATCATAAACTGGGGATCACGCATGCATCACTCTCCTGTAAACCTCTTCCATTAACCTGCCGTTCGACTCCAGGGAAAAACTTTCGGCTACAAAGGCACGTCCGGCAGCCCCCATCGTGCGGCGCAATTCGGGGTCGCCAAGCAACCGTTCTACCGCATCAGCCACCACATGAGGATCATTGCTGTCAAGCAACAACCCGGTATCGCCATCTCTTATAACCTCCGGCAACCCCTCCACACGGGTCGCCACCACCGGCACTTCCATCGCTTGAGATTCCAGCGCTACCACTCCAAAGCTCTCGTGAATAGAAGGCATCACACACACATCGATCCTGCGGTACATCTCCGGCATGCGCCCATGGGGCAATTTGCCATGCAACTCGACCACACCGGCCAGATCCGGCCCCGCAAGAACATTTTCCACCTCGCCCCGCAAAGGCCCGTCACCAACCATGATGGCCCGGACATCGCCGCACCTGGCGCGCACGATCCGCAAAGCTTCCAGAAACTGCAGCGGGCCGTATTCCGGCTTGAGATCTTTGAAAAAGCCTATAGTAACAGCACGATCGCGCTCTTCACCGCCATGAGGAACAAACTGCTCAAGATCAACACCAAAAGGTGTCACCACGCCTTTTCCCGGAGCGGCCTGTCCGTATGCCAATGCCGTATCCAACAGAAATTGTGAAGCCGCTGTTACAGCATCCGCACGCCGTATCATCTGAACTTTCTTCTTACGAACAACAGGCAACTCAGAAGCCATACCTCCCAAAGTCACATCCAGACCGTAAGCAGTTACAACCAGCGGTCCACACCAAACCTTCAGCACCGGATAAAACGAACTTTCCACATTATGGATATGAACCAGATCGGGGCGAATCTTTCGGAATATTCGCCAGTACGCCAGTAGTGCGGCAACAGACCAAGGCAGGGGACCTCGTAAAGCTTGTGCAAGATCATGCCAAACGGCCCCTTTAAAATGAGGTTGCTGTGTGGAGATGATATGTACTTCGTAACCACTGCGATTGATGAAGTATCGAGCCCATTTTTCTACATGGGGCCATGACGGGTTGGCGATATAACATATTTCAGCCATTACGGAGTCGTCTGATTTTTTTTATAAATGTCATTGGCAACAAAGAAAAAAAATAATAGATAAATGCTTTTGTACTCAATGGTTTCAATGTAATAGCAGTAATAAATCGTGTTCTTGCTTTGTCGAACATATTTTTATCAAGGAAATATGTTCCTGTATTAATAAGATAACTATATATCCTGTTGCAATATCGGTTTTTAATTAATTTTGGAACGGTATCAAATCTTTTATGAAAATTGTCCAGCACAACTAAATCCCAATCATAATTTTCGTCTCGACATTTGGAAATATTTTCCTCATGTGCCCTACGTATTGAAACCGCCTCAAATATGAAACCAGTCTTATATTTCATAGCGATGCGTAGCCACAAATCATAGTCTTCACCAAGCTTAATATCTTCACTAAAAACACCGATATCACGAAGTATTGTAGATCGAAGCATGACAGAGCTTGTAAAAATAATGTCGCTATTGAAAAGCTCAAAAGCAATATTCTCATTACATATGCAAATATGATTAGTCATATAAGAAACATATAAGTCTGGTAATTCACTGAACCAGTTTTTATGACGTTTTAGAATTGACTTAAGGTTTTTATGACTGTTAGCAAAATCATAATCAGCCCATGACCCTGTAACAAGACCAACGTCTGCATATTTTTCTAATATTTCAAGTCTAAGCAAGATTGAATTGGCAGATAACAAGTCATCCGAATCCAGAAAAGCAACGTAGTCGCCACGTGCAATTTGCAGCCCCCTGTTACGCGCAATGGATGGCTTGCCGGAATTCTGCTGATACTCATAGCGCAAGCGGGCATCAGAAGCGTATTTTTCGATAACGGCACGGGTGCCATCCGTTGAGCCATCATCGATGACGATAACCTCGTAATCCTCGAAATCCTGTTGAAACACGGAAGCCAGGGCTTCATCAAGGTAGGCTGCACGGTTATAAGTCGGTATGATAATTGAGACCATGACTTCATTCATAAAATACCAGTACTCATCAAGCATTTATATGATCTTGGAATTCCAAAATCAGTCTATTTAAAATATTTTCCGCTTTAAGTTCAGGTCTTCCTGAATACATTAAAGCCCTTTCTGACAGTTCCTTGTAAAGAACCTTATCATCCCACAGTATAGATAAAGCTTCTACCCATTCAGCAATTGGGGCACTGGGGTTAACCAAAATACCGCCTGGCCCGGTTGACTCAGGCAAACCGCCAATATTGCTTGCGAGCACAGGAATGCCACTTACATGCGCCTCCGACACAACCCTCCCCCACGCTTCCTCACATATGCTCGGGGCAAGCACAATCTTTGCCTGGCAGTAGATCGAGCGCATGTCTAAAACCCGTCGCACAATCCTCACGTTGCCGAGCTTAGCAGCACGTTGAGTAATTTTTTGCAGCCAATCTCCGCCCAACTCCCAAGATTCAACAAAATCAAATGGGATATCGGGGCGTGCTTCAGCTAGTTGAAAAGCAATCTCAATCCCTTTCCCCGGATAAGGGCACACAAAAACGACTCGGGTTCGTGAGCTATCGGTGTGGTACTTATTATAGTCAACTAAAGGAGGTATTGGTGTTGCGGCTATTCCGAACACTTCATTAAATTTGGAGGCGGTGAAATTAGAATTAGCTACAAACTTCAGATATGGATGCTTATAAACATCACCGCCCAGCAGCTTAAATTCAACGTCTCTCAAATAAACTATAGTCTTAACCGGAAGATTTATAAGTACTTCGGCAAGCTTCATAGGAGCTATTGCTTGAACCACTACTAAATCAGGCTTGAAATGCTCAACTACCTTGCGAGTGTGAACAGTTGGATCCCATCCGCGATAAACGGTATATCCCATTACCCTGTCACGCGGAAATTCATTTCCGGAAATTTTCCTGATAAGTCGATTTTTAAAACCGACTGTCCCTCTTTTGTCAACAGTACAAAGTACTCCAACACTAATACCCATGTTGCCAAGTTTAATACAAAGATCATGGGTTGACAGTTCAGAGCCACCAACATTCTGGGGTAGATATGTATTGTTAGTTGCAAATAAAATTTTCATTCAGCTTACCCCAGTATTCGCGAAGGATAGTTTCACGCAGCCTTTCTCACTCGAACTCCTGGACACACGTACTCCAGACCACTCTTTTTCCCAGGCAGTCACAATCTCTCTCTCATCATCCCTGTCTGCATCATCAAGAAAAACAACAGCCCCTGCGCGCAATTTAGGAAATAGATTAGGGGATGCCGGATATCGAATGTTTTTCTGCGCTATTCCCACAGGACCATCAATTACCAACATATCTATTGCCAGATCATTTGGCAGTACCTCAACAGAGTACCATGACCATTCCTTGCCTTTAATGGAGTGATTTCTTAAAGG
>JAJZRX010000054.1 GCA_021850095.1 Deltaproteobacteria bacterium | reverse complement strand
GGTGCCGTCAACTGTTCCACCAGGCGAATCAATGTTAAGTATGATCCCTTTAACATCAGTGTCGTCAAGTGCCTGCTGAAAGGCAACTGATACTAGTTGCGATGAAGCGCCGCCGGA
The DNA here is from genome assembly GCA_021850095.1 of Deltaproteobacteria bacterium. GTDB lineage: Bacteria > Desulfobacterota > Desulfuromonadia > Geobacterales > Pseudopelobacteraceae > JACRCG01. The sequence goes on along the minus strand of JAJZRX010000054.1, from coordinate 22,634 downwards.
TATGTCGCTCATCAGGTTGATCTTCTTGGCAATCACACCTTGAATGTCGATAACAGTCACGTCCTGCTGTCTGCTGGTAATTGTGCGGTTATTGTTTAGCGGTCTGCCGATCTTGGCAGTAACAGAGTCAAGGTCGATCTTGTCACCACGGAGATGTACGGCATAGATGCTTTGGATCTCAAGTAGCATCTCCGGCGTGATAGCCCACGGGCCATTTACAATGTCAGCGAGTTTCATAAAGTAGATCTCCTATGAGGTGGCCGGGCCTGTGTCGGTCACAGCCCGGCGCTTGAAGTAGTGGTCAAATGTCCAGTTCGTAAATAGTTGCCAGCTCATGTGAAACCTTTTCGGCATCGGCGTGACTGCAATGATGAACAAGATTAGCAACGGCCTTGCTGAAATAATCGCGGCTCATGTATGCGGTCTTTTTGTGGAAGAAAGCCCGGTAAGCGCGCTTGACAAAAACTTCGGCCTTTTTCAGCTCCAGGACGGTGATATGCTCAAAGATCATATCGTTCAAGCGGTCAACCCTATCGGAAGCGCCCTTGCGCGGTTCCTGTAATTTTTCCAGCTCTCCGCTAATTGCTAGCTCTGCTGCCTCAAAAGCGGATTTCCTCCCCGCCAGTGAAACAATAAGGCTTTGACTGTCTATAAGGTCAGTCTCGCTTCCGGTGCCCAGGGCAAGGTTCTTCGCGGCCTCTTGCCTGGCTCCATGCGCTGCGGAAAGTTCGGCGGCAACGGACGCGATTTTTTCAGCGACAACGGTCTGCCGTTTTTTCATGGCTGTGATTTTTTCATCAAGTGTGGTCAGTCTTGCGTTTGCATCAGCCAACTTTGTTTTCAACTCTTCGATTTTTTGCATGGTTAATTCTCCTCGTGAGCATCGCGCTCATGGTTTGTAAGCGGGTACAGGCTTCGCCGCTGTGGGTTAATGGTACGCTGCGGGTCGGCTGCTATGGGGTCGATTCTTTGCCGCTGGCCTGCTGCCGTAATTTCTCCAAGCTTTCAAGGATCGTGTTTATTGCCGCCTGCTCTTCTGGAGTCTTTACTCTGGAGCGTTCTTTCATCAGTTTTCGTTTGTCACGAGTTTTCATGGTGTCCTCCATGATAGTGTTCGCATTGAATCCTGATACATCCCGCCGGGTAACTCTGGCCGGGTAATTTTGCGCTACACCAGCAATCGCCAGGTTCGCAATAGTGCGGAAGGTCTCTTCCGCCGTTTGGGTGCGGTTTGTGGTTCCGATCGCCAGGGCCGGAAATGTCGGTCGCTTCGTTCTCTGCTAATGCTAAAGTTGCTAATCCTGCTAATCTTGGCTCAAAAACAGCCAAAACAGGGTCAACTTTAGCAATTTTAGCAGGATTAGCATTAGCAGGCGGCAAAGTGATTTCGGTTTTGCGTCCTTTGATAAGGTCGGCAAGTATCATTTTTCACCTCTCAATAATGCCGGGTTCACATGAATGAACTTACGCTTGCCATCAGCAACCCGGCGGGCACGTTCCAGCCCTTCCAATTCTTCAACTGCTGATTCGATAGCCGCCTTCTTTCGTAAGTCAATCGGTGCGCCCTGCTGTATCTTTGCAATCGGGACGATGTTTGTCTGGTGCTTATTGCAGTATGACAGCAGCCAACTGTCCAGCCTTGCCGCGTCTGCCAGCTCTTGCGGAATTGCCAGCCCTCCAAAAAAACGGCGGGCTTCGTTTAAATGCCATGCTGTAATCCTGCTGGCTGATTCAAAAGCATCAAGACTGATTGCTCCGGCATCGCCACTGAATATATGAAACTGGCAAGCCAGTCTTGCGGCATTATCGGCGGTCTTGCTTGCTACGTCCCGAATGTCGTACAGCTCTCCGCCGGTGGCTAATTCGCTCTCAATGGCATCGTGGAAGGCAATCCATGCCGCCTTTGCTTCGGGTGCCAGCGTAAGCATTGCAGGTTGTAAAGCACCATCTGCGGTAATGGGTGCGGCCTGATTCAATATTGCAGCAATCCGCCGATTAAATGCGGCAAGGTATGGCCAGTTCTCCGGTGCTTCAGTAAATGGTCGCTGCCCCTGTGTTGACTCCGGCCATGCAATCAAGAATCTTGCAAGAAAGCCGGTTCCGCGAGATAACCCGCCATCTTGCTTGAAGTAAGCCCGCAAGGTGGCTTCCTGTACCATTATGCTCATCGTAAATCGTGCGCCCTTCACGGTATATGATTCGGTTGCCCTGCGTTCTGTAGGCTGATCTGTCCCGTCCCATAGCTGGTTCAAGGTTGCTAAATTTTCCATTGCAGAATCTTTCTTCATCCCATGCCCGCCGAATACAATACCGCCCTCGCTTGATATGACAGCGCCACTTGGCCAGCCTTTAGCCAGGTTGTACTTCAATGCTGCCGGGGTAGCGTCTCCGTATATGATTCGGGGTATTCTCGGCGGTTCTGGCTTGTCCTGCTGGAGTTGCAGCAGTTCTGCTTCGAGTTCAATAGTCGGTTTGCCGCTTTTTGCCGCCGCCCTGATTGAATCCTTAATGCCGCTGTACTTCATATCCCATGCGGAAAACTCTGCCTCAAACTGCTTGATAAAAGGCTTTGCGGCCTCTGCCTGTTTTGCTTCATACTCCCTGATTGCTGCGGTAAAGAATCCATCACAAGTGCTTTTCCGCTCGCCAGATTCGGCAATGGTCAACAAGTATGAACTTGACGGGCCGGATAGTTTTTCAGCTCTTGCAACATCAGCATGTGATTGTACGGCCATTGACAGCGCCGATAGCGCCGCCGATACCACAAGCGGTTCCGGTGCTTTTACGAAAGCCAGCACTTCTTCGATTGCAAGCCGAATTGTGTCGGGTAGCGCGTCAATAGGATATGGCTGTTGTTCGATCCGTGATTCTATCGGTTGCGGTTCCGGCCATTCATCCCCTGCTAATGATAAAGTTGCTATTTTGCTAAAGTTGGTGTCCGGTGGCGTTGCTGTGCCTGGTTCGGCATTCGGTGGCGTTGGCAATCGACGCGCCGCTAATCGTAGGAACACTTCAGCCTCTTGAGGTTCGCCATTACGATATAACTCAAGTGCTGATTCGGTATACATCTCCAGCTCTTCTGTAATGGTCATAACGCCTCCATGACGAGACGTTTGCACTCATAGCCAAGTTCGACGTAGGCCTGCATGATAGCTTTTTGGGGGATTGCCAGGACTTGACGGCGCTCGTAAGCCTCTACCAGTGCGCGGTTGTCTGGGGTGTCGGCGAATGCGCCAAGTACGGTTTGGGGTCTGGCCGGTTTGCGGTAAAGGTTGACGGGAATTCCGGCTGCAATCAACACTGCCAGTAATTTCATATTTGAAGTTTCGATAGTCGGCATATAATTTTCACTCCTCTGCGTCATCACGACGCTGTTTTAGTGCTGCTGCCGAGCGGAATTGTCGCTTGTAGAATTGCGAACCCTATCGCCGATGTAGGCTTCAATATCCTCTTTGCGATAGCGTACCGCCCCGCCATCGCCAACCTTGATAAAAGGTATCCCGCCGCCGCTCCATCTTTTCCGGCGTAGCCAGTGTACTGACAATCCGAGCATTTCCGCCGCCGCTGTTTCATTAATCAGGTTTGACATTTTGTAAGGCTCCTTAACGATTTATTCGGGTGCGCAACCGTTAAGAAGGATGATGCATTATTTGCAGCTGGTTTTTCTGGACGGGAAAAAGAAAAACCGTCCACTTTTCAGTAGGACGGTTTCGGACGTTGCGGGGAATGTCTCGGATTATGGCTCTTCTTCCTGTTCAAGGCATGCTTTCAGTGCTTCAAGGTAGGCTATTTGCGCTTCACAAATCTTCTTTTTAGTCGCGTGATCTCCGCCAGCTTTAAGCCACCTGTAATACTGTTTTTCAAGTGAATCCATACCCGGCTCGATTCGGTATTTTGTTTCGTTATTGAGTTCCAAGTCTGCTATTACAGTTGTCACAGCTTGCTCTCTCGTCATGCCGCCGTTATTGTACAAGGCATCTGCGGATTCGGACAACTCACAATAAAGAGCTTCCCTGTGCATTTCTCCAAAATCTTTTTTTCCTATTTTGAAACTTGCATCAAGAGTTCTGTAATCCCCCTCCAATGCTTTTTTCATGTAGCCACTGAACACCTTATAAAGGTTGTCCATTATCCACGGTGGCGGGTAAATTCCCAGCTCGTGACACGCAATAAAATCTCGAAACGTTGTCATTGCATCGTCGTTTTCAACGTTGCGGAAACGAGGGGCTAGACTCATTCCGTACAGGAACGCTTCTGTTGGCGGATATTTTTCCTCGATCTGTTTGCGTAGCTCGCCCTCGTTTACATACCATTTCCAGTCAGGAGGGTTCCCGTTTTCGTCACAAGGGCAAGGATCTGGAAAATCTTCTGACATGTCAAGCCGCCGGGTGAAGATGTAGGAAGCATTATCGGGGATACATTGCTTGACTTCGGGCTCCGCCCTGATCGCCTTGCTTTTTTTTGCCATTTTATCCGCCCCTTCGCAGATCCCTTTAGTTGTCCAGGGGAAGGCGGGTAAGGGTTCCCCGCCGTTCGGCCCGTCGGCCTATCCCCTGAAAGGGTAAAACTCTATGCTGCCGCTTTATATGCAGCTAACTCCGCGTCGGATAGTCTGTAATTTCGTTTTGCTTTTGGGTGTGAAAGCAGTAACAGCCCTTCAAGCAGATCCATTCTTAATGGAGTCATTCCCGGGTGTTTGGAAAAAAGTTTTACATTGTGCCGTTTGGCTGTGAGTGTTCGGCTTTCTTTTGCAACGGCTTCTACGGCATTAATCATCGGTGCCAACTCTGGAAAATTCTCCCTGATTTTCTGATACGTCATCATGCTCCACCTCCGTATTGAAATTACCGCCTAGGCGGTTCCTGCTTTTCACGTATAAAGCCCGATCTCTTCAAGGGGGCAGAAAGGGTGATCTATACCGCCTTTGCCGTTGCCAGTTCAATCACCTTGCCGCCTACCCCTTTGACCATAAGCCGCTCGATCTCGTTTGCTATTGCCTGCAATACCGGTTTCAGATCCTCCGGTGTCACCTTCGCGTAATGCCTGCCAGTTACCGAATGGTCAGCATGCCCGGTCAGCCGGTTTATGTCTTCACGGCGCAACCGCAACCGCTCCCCGGTGGTGATGAAAGACCGGCGCAAACCATGCACCGTCAAATTAAGTCCGGTTCGTCGCTTTAGATCATCAGAGCGCAACATGATATGTCCATGCGTATTCCTTCCGCCTACAGCCGGGAAAACATATTCCTGCCCCTCGTCTGCGGCCTCCTTGCGTTTATCCAATATTTTTTTTGATTGTTTTGACAGCGGCACTGTGTAGGATCTCTTCGAGCGTTCAGTTAAGTGTTTGAATGTAACTATCTCTTTTTCAAAGTCTACTTCCTCCCATTTCAGAGAGTATGCTTCCGCCGGTCTGATACCGTGATACAGGGCGAATGTGTAGCAGTCCCGGTGAACCGGTGTACAGGTCAGCAAAGCATCAGCGAAGACTTTAAACTGCTTGAGTTCCAGGCAATCATCTTTTACGCCGATCTTCGACCACATTTCAGCGCGGGATAATACCTTGATAGGGTTCCTGGTGACAAAGTGCGGATAAAGTATCTCTGCATACCCGATGATTGCCTGCAAGCATTTGAAGCTGTTGTTTGCCGCGCTGGGGCCGCTGGATTCGCGTATCATCTGAAACTTGTCAATGACGATCTCTGGAGCAAGGGCTTTTTCCAGCAGATCAAGTGGGAGAGTCAGCCAACTTTCAAAAAGTCGCGGGACGTAACTCTTGTATTGAAATTCGGTACCGGCGGAAAGCCGCTTGTCAGCCAGGTATCTATCATACATCTGCTGGAGAGTTGGGGCCGCTTCTTTTGCCGCCCTCCCCTCACGGATACGGCTTATAATCTCCGGTGCCTTGGCGCGTGCCTGCTCTGGAGTGTATTCTCCATAAGCGCCGATCTTTTCCTTCACCGTCTTGAATTTGCCGGTTACAGGATCTTTCACATTCACTTGCACATAGAAGACCTTTGACGTTTTGCCTACACGGAGCATCAAGCCTTTCAGCTCTTCGTCAAAATAGTCAACCTGCCCCTGCTCCACTGGCGGGACGTGCTTCTTGCTGTCAATGTTGCGCTTGGTCAGTAAAAGTGTAGGCATATAATCACCTCAATATTTTAGTACCTAAAGGTACTGGCTTTTAGCCCTAGGTAGTCCATAGGTACTAACAGAATTAAAAAACCCGCTAAATCTGTCTTAAAGATTAGCGGGTAATTGATATACTGTCAAGCTCTATATGTCTGTTTTTTCTTATTATTTACTATGCTTTCAAAACCATTCAAAAAGCGTAAAAACCATCAGGTCATGTTCCAGATCATCATTTCCAGAATATCTTTCCAGCTCTTGCCGATCTCGTTGACGACGGTCGGCTCGAAACCGCAGTGCATCATACACTGGGCGCAGCGCGGATCTTTGCCGACGCCGTACTTGTCCCAGTCGGTTTTTTCCATCATCTCCTTGAAAGACGAATAGTGAGCGTCGGTAATCAGGTAACAGGGCGCCTTCCAGCCGCGCGGATTACGGGTCGGGTTGCCCCAGGGGGTGCATTCCAGCTTTTTTTCACCTTTCAGGAAACGCAGGTACATGGGGGTTGAAAAGAAGCGGTGCTTTTTGCTCATCTCGTAGACATCGGCAAATTTACGTTCGATATCGCGCCGCTCCAGAAACAGTTTTTCGCCAACCGCCTCATACCCGAAGCCGGGGGCAACCAGCAGGCCGTCAACCCCGATCTCCTCCAGCGACGTGAACAGCATCTCGATCTCTACCAGATCGGTTTCGTTGAAGATAGTCGTGTTGGTGCAGACCCGGAAGCCCATCTCCTTGGCCTTTTTGATGGCCGCCATGCCGATTTTGAAAGCGCCTTTGCGCTCCAGAATCCGGTCGTGGGTTTCTTCCAGGCCGTCCATATGCACATTCAGGGTGAAATTGGGATGGGGCGTCATGGATTCGAGCGCTTTTTCCAGCAAAATGCCGTTGGTGCAGAGATAGATATGCTTGCCTCGTTCGAGAACTCCCTTGATCAGCTCGTAAATATGCGGATACAGAAACGGTTCGCCGCCGGTGATGGTGACGACCGGCGCCGGACATTCATCCACTGATTTGAGGCAATCCTCCAAGCTCATCATCTCCTGGATCGTGTCGGCATACTCGCGGATCCGGCCGCAGCCGGAGCAGGCCAGGTTGCAGAGGTGGGTCGGCTCCAGCATCAGCACCAGCGGATATTTTTCGACTTTGTTGAGCTTGTTGCTGATTATGTATTTGGTCAGATCATAATTGAGACGCATGGGAAAACGCATGTGGTGTACTTCCTTTCGATTGGTACCGCTCTTTTCATGTATTTTTAAGCCTGGTGCAACTTCCGGTAAGCCGATAGATCAGCGTTCCCAGATTTCCTTCTTGTCCTTGCCCAGATAGGCTCGTTTGACTTCGGCATTTTCCATCAACTCATCCGCTGCACCCTCCAGAATGACCTTGCCGGTTTCCAGCACATAGCCCCGGTCGGCCAGCTTGAGAGCCGCCTTGGCATTCTGCTCCACCAGCAAAATGGTGGTACCGTGCTCCTGACGCAGGCGTTCCAGCACCCGGAAGATTTCCTGCACGACCAGCGGCGCCAGCCCCATGGAGGGTTCGTCCAGCAGCAACAGCTTCGGATTGGCCATCAGGGCCCGCCCGATAGCCAGCATCTGCTGTTCGCCGCCCGACATGGTGCCGGCCAGCTGCTTGCGGCGCTCCTCCAGACGGGGAAACAGGGCAAAGATCTGTTCCATATCCCTGCGGATGTCGCTTTTGGACTCGCGAGCCCGGTAGCGCAGATAGGCCCCCAACTCCAGATTATCCTCCACCGACAGCGGCTTGAAGACCTGGCGCCCCTCCGGCACCTGGGAAATGCCGAGCTGGACTATTTTATCCGGCTGCAGGGCCGTCACCGGCTCCCTGCGGAAGAGGACCTCACCGCCCGAGGCGGGGGTCACGGCCGAGATCGTGTTGAGGATGGTGGTCTTCCCGGCGCCGTTGGCACCGATCAGGGTCACAATCTCACCTTCCCCCAGATGCAGCGAAACATTTTTCAGGGCATGGACCTTGCCGTAATAGGTGTTGATATTCTTCAGTCGCAGCATCAGTCGTCATCCCCCAGATAAGCCGCGATAACGTCAGAGTTGTCCTGAATCTCGCGCGGCGTCCCTTCAGCCAGTTTCCGGCCCAGATTGAGCACGACGATTCGGTCGCAGATATCCATGACCAGCTCCATGTCATGCTCCACCAGCACGACGGTGATGCCCAGATCCCGGATGCGCTTGATCAGCTGGGCCAGGGCTACGGTTTCCTGGCTGTTCAGACCGGCGGCCGGTTCGTCCATCAGAATGATGCGCGGCTCCACCGCCAGTGCCCGGGCAATTTCCAGCAAGCGACCCTTGCCAAAAGGCAGATTACCGGCCGTGACATCGGCCAGATCGGTAATGCCGGTGAATTCAAGCCATTTCAGGGAAGCTTCGCGGATCCGGCGCTCCTCCACGATGCTCCAGGGCATCTTCAGAGCGCAGGCAAGAAGGCCGCTGGAGCTTTTGGTCTGCATGCCGACCATGACATTTTCATGCACGGTCATGCCGCCGAACAGCTCTATATTCTGGAAGGTGCGCACCATCGCCAGCCGGGCCAGTTTTTCCGGCGGCAGTCCGGAAATGTCCTTTTCCTCGAACAGAACCCGGCCGGATGTCTGGGTGTAAATACCGGTGATGATATTGAAAAGGGTGGTCTTGCCGGCGCCATTGGGGCCGATCACGCCGGTGATGTCGCCCTGGTTGATGCGGAAGGAGACGTCAGCAAGCGCCGTGACACCGCCAAAGATCTGGGTAATGCCGCAAACTTCAAGCATGGCTGTCCCCTCCCCCCTTCTTGAATACCTTTCTGAACAGATCCGGAATTCCACGCACCAGACCGCCCGGCATGAACATGACCATCAGCATCAGCAGGGCGCCGTAGATGATGATGTCATAATCATGGGCGGCCCGCAGAAATTCCGGTAGCAGTGTCAGCAGGGCCGCACCCAGAAATGAGCCGTAGACGCTTCCCAGGCCGCCGATCACGACCATCGTCAGCAGTTCCACCGAGAAATTGAAACCGAAGGAAGCCGGAGAGATAAAGGTCATGGTGTGGGCATAAAGACTGCCGGCCAGGGAGGAGAGCAGCGCCGACAGGGCGAAGATCTGTACTTTGAGAATCCGGGCATTGACACCCACCACCCGCGCGGCGACCTCGGAATCATGCACGGCCCGCAGGGCGCGCCCGACCCGGGAATTGGCCAGGTTGAGCGAGAAGAGAATCACCGCCAGGGTAAAGCCCCAGATCAGGTAGTAATTTTTGACGTCCGAGTCAAAGGTGACGCCCGCCACAGCCAGATTGGGAATACCGGAAAGTCCTGACGGGCCGCCGGTCAGGTCAACGGTTTCGTTAAAAACGATATAGATGATGATCCCCAGACCCAGGGTGGCCATGGCCAGGTAATGCCCCTTCAGCTTCAGAATCGGAAACCCGATCAGTCCTGCCAGGCCGCCGACAACGATCGCCGCCGTCGGCATGGCCAGCCAGGGGTTCCAGCCATAGGTGGCGGTCAGGATACCGGACAGGTAGGCGCCCAGCCCGAAAAAGCCGGCATGCCCCAGCGAAATCTGACCGGCATAGCCCAGGAGCAGATTGAGGGCGATGGCCAGCATGGTGTTGATGCCGACGAACACCAGCACATTCATCAGGTAGCCGCCCTGGAAATACAGCGGCAGCAGCAGCACAAAAACCGTAAAGGCCAGGAATTTCAGCAGTTCGCGCTTCATAGTGTCAGACCCGTTCCGAATCGGCTTTACCGAACAGGCCCTGGGGACGGATAAACAGGATCAGCAGCAGGATGATAAAGGCGATCGCGTCCTTGTAGCCGGAAGAGATCAGGCCGGCCCCCAGCGACTCCAGCACCCCCAGCAGCAGCCCACCCACCACCGTGGCGATACCGCTGCTCATTCCGCCGATTATGGCGGCGCAAAAGCCCTTCAGGCCCAGCATGACACCCACATCGTAGGCGGTCATGGTCAGCGGAGCGACGATGATGCCGGCCACCGCTCCCATGGCGGAACTGATCATGAATGAAAACAGAACCATGCGGCGCACGTCGATGCCGACCAGGCCGGCCGCGCGGCGGTTGTAAGAGCAGGCCCGCATGGCCTTGCCGCTGATGGTGTGATAAAAATAGAATTTGTTGATGGCGATAATGACAACCGTGATGGCCAGAATCCAGAGATGCTGCGGCAGGATCGTGGCGCCCCCGATCGCGATCGGGTCGTCTCCGCTGAAAGCGGGGATGGCATGGGTGTCCTTGCCCCACAGCAGCATGGCCAGACCGCGAATCAGGATGCTGCCTCCGATGGTGATAATCACAAGATTGATCGGGGTCGGCTGGCGCAGCGGCCGGATGGCCAGGCGCTCAAACAGCAGTCCCGCCACCGTCGATACCGCCACGGCGCAGGGGATGGCCGCCCAGAGCGGCAGCTGCAGCAGATCCAGGCAGGTCAGCGTCAGCAGGCCGCCCAGCATGACAAACTCGCCCTGGGCGAAGTTGATGATGCCGGTGGCATTGTAGATGATTGAAAAGCCGATGCCGATCAGCGCATAGATCGCTCCGGTGGAAAAGCCTGACAACGCGTATTGGAGTATTTGGTCGAACTGCATTGTACCTCTGCTTAACAAACGGAGAGACACGGCGGACCGTGCCTCTCGGTAAAAGAATATCTGTCTAAAAAACCCGCGCCTTTGGAAATGAAGGCACTATTCCCTACTTGACAACCACCCAGTCCCGTTTTTTGACTTCAACCAGAACAAAAGCGTCCTTGCCGAGCCCGGCATGATCCTGGGCCGAATAGTTGAACGTTCCACCAATGCCGGCAAAGCCACGGGTTTTTTCCAGACCGTCACGGATGGACTGGGCTGAATCGGCGCCCTTCTCGATGGCGCCCTTGATCAGCATGACCGCATCCCAGGCGTGGCCGCCGAAATGATCCCCCTCGGCCTTATAGTGGTTCTGGTAATCCTTGACGAACGATAAAAGGGATTTTTTCTGCTGATCGGAATTGGGAAGCTGGTCAGCCACCAGCACCTTGCCGGAGGGTAGTTTGATGCCTTCCGCAGCATCTCCGGCCAGCTCGATGAATTTTTTGGATGAAACACCATGACTCATGAAGAGAGGAGTCTTGATGCCAAGCTGGCGGGCGTTTTTGGCGATTACGGCCGGACCGGGGTTGGTGCCCCAGCAGATGATGGCCTGGGCCTGTGAACCGCGGATCTTTGTCAGCTGGGCGGTCATGTCGGTATCCTTGGGGCCATAGGTGTCATCGGAAACGATCTTGATCCCGTATTTTGAAGCCTGGGCCTTGAGCTGCTCGCGACCCGATGCGCCGAACCCGTCCGAGACCGTCAGAAGCGCCACATTGGTCTGCTTGCGCTTCTGCAGGTAATCAAAAATCCGGCCGACAGCCAGGGAATCATTCTGGGCGGTTTTGAAAACCCACTTTTTGACCGGATCGGTGATCTTGCTGCCGGCCGAACAGGAGATCAGCGGCACCTGCTCCTTCTCGACCACCGGAATCACCGCCATGGTCTCGCCGGTCGTACTGGGACCAATAATGGCGACAACCTTGTCATCCTTGATCAGTTTGGTGGCCAGCTGGACCGCCTTGGTGGCGTCGCCGGCCGTGTCGTAGGATATCAGCTCCAGCTTGCGCCCCTTGACGCCGCCGGCCTTGTTGATCTCATCCACAACCATCTTGGCGGTATTGCGTTCCGGCTCTCCCAGAAAAGCGGCCGGACCGGTCACGGCGAACAGCGCTCCGATTTTGATCGGCGCGGCGGCAAACACGTTGGTCGAAAACAGCAGGGCAAGCGCTGCGAACAAAAATGACAGTATGCGAATATTCATTCTGTAGCCTCCGAAATTCTGACGTTTCACAATTACTTGATCATCACCCAATCACCATTGCTGACCTTGACCATCTCGAAGGCCGAGAGATCCAGTCCGTTGTGATCCTTGGGAGTCATGGTGAAAACGCCCGAAACACTGACCAGCTTTTTGGTCTGCTCGATAGCGCTGCGGATCTTGTCAGGAGCCGCGCCGCTCTTTTTTATGGCGGAACTGGCCAGCAGCCAGGCGTCATAGGCATAGCCGCCGAAGGTGGAAGCCTCGACGCCAAATGCTTTTTTGTACGCCTGGTCATATTCCTTGAGCAGTTTGTACTGCGGATCATTCTTGGGCAGCACGTCGTAGATGGCCAGCTTGCCGGCCGGCAGCATGACCCCTTCGGCAGCCGGGGACCCGGCCAGTTCGATGAATTTTTTGGAAGCAACACCATGGCTCATGTAGAGCGGTATCTTGATCCCCAGCTGTTTGACATTCTTGGTGACAACCGCCGGGCCGGGATTGGTGCCCCAGCAGATGATCGCGTCCGGTTTAATGCCGCGAATCTTGGTCAGTTGTGATGTCATGTCCGTATCTTTGGGGCCGTAGACTTCATCGGCAACGATCGTAAAACCCTTCTGCTTGGCCAGCGCCTTGATCTGCTCGCGTCCGGAGGAGCCGAATCCGTCGGTGACCGTCAGCAAGGCGATGCTCTTCTGCTTCTGCTTGGCCATGTAGTTCAGGATCTTCTCGGCCGCCACATGGTCATTGGCGGGCGTCTTGAAGACCCACTGCTTGACCGGCTCGGTGATCTTGATGCCGGCGGCGCAGGAAATCAGCGGTATTTTTTCTTTTTCAGCCACCGGAATGACCGCCATTGACTCGCCGGTCGTGCTGGGTCCGATGATGACGGAAACCTTGTCATCCTTGATCAGCTTGGTGGCCAGCTGAACGGCCTTGGTGGCATCTCCGGTCGTATCGTAGATGACCGCTTCGACCTTCATGCCGTTGATGCCCCCTTTTTCGTTGGCCTCTTTAACCAGCATTTCAAGGGTCTTTTTTTCCGGCTCGCCCAGAAAGGAGGCCGGGCCGGTAACGGCGAACAGTCCGCCGATCTTGACCGTGCCGGCTGCACACGACACACTTGCGAACATGAGGGTGAGACACAGGGCGCTGCATACTGCCAGAATCTTTTTCATGCTGACCTCCGTTTAATTGTAGCCTACATGCTATAGAGACGTTCGCCTTCCAGGATATTGAAATTCTCGGATTTCAGGACGGTAATGGCCTTGTCGGTTTCATCGAAACGGAAGATGATCACGGCATTGCCGGCGCAGCGTTCCACAAAGGCGTACATGTATTCGACATTGATCTGCTGCTTGTCCAGCACCTGCAGAATCGATGACAGTCCGCCGGGAGTATCGGGAACTTCCACCGCGACGACCTCGGTCATGTTGACGGTGAAGCCTTTCTGCTTGAGCACGTCCCGGGCTTTGGCGGCATCATTGACGATCAGCCGCAGAATGCCGAAATCGGTGGTATCGGCCAGGGAGAGGGCACGGATATTAATGCCGGCATCGCCCAGTATGCGGGTGATTTCTGCCAGCCTTCCGGATTTGTTCTCGATGAAGATGGATATCTGTTCGACTTTCATGATCTGCCTCCCGTGGTTAAAGCTTTACACTGAAGTTGATTACAATTTCCGGTTGTCGGTAACCCGCTGGGCCTTGCCTTCACTGCGCTGGATCGTTTTCGGTTCCACCAGTTTGGCGGTACAGGTAACCCCCAGCATGTCCTTGATCTCCTTCTCGACCCGTCGCGCCAGGGCCTGCAGCACCTTGATCTCGTCCGAGAAGAGCTGTTCGCTGACCTCCACCTGCACCGTCAGGGTATCGAGCGTACCCTGGCGGTCCACGATCAGCATATAGTGCGGCTCGATCCCCTCGATGCCGACCAGGATCGCTTCGATCTGGGACGGGAAGACGTTCACGCCCCGGATGATCAGCATGTCGTCGGAACGTCCGCTCATGCGGGCGATCCGGGCATGGGTCCGTCCGCAGACGCAGGGTTCGTAGGTCAGGCTGGTGATGTCGCGGGTGCGGTAGCGGATCAGCGGAATCCCCTGCTTGGTGATCGTCGTGACCACCAGTTCACCCCGCTCCCCTTCCGGCAGGCGCTGCCCGCTGACCGGATCGATAATCTCCGGGATGAAATGATCCTCCCAGATATGCAGTCCCTTTTTGGCCTCGGCGCACTCGATGGCAACCCCCGGCCCCATGATCTCGGACAGGCCGTAGATGTCGATGGCCGAAAGATTGAGCTTTTGCTCGATTTCGTCGCGCATCGCTTCGGACCACGGCTCCGCACCGAAGATGCCGACCCGCAATTTGAGATTCCTGAAATCAACCCCTTCGGCCTTGGCCTCCTCGGCCATGAAGAGCGAATAGGAGGGGGTGCAGGTCAGCACGGTTGAGCCGAAATCCTGCATGATCATGATCTGTCGCTTGGTGTTGCCACCCGAAATCGGAATGACCGAGGCGCCCAGACGCTCGGCGCCGTAATGGGCCCCCAGGCCGCCGGTAAACAGACCATAGCCGTAGGCGTTATGGATGATATCCCCCTTGTGGGCGCCGGCCGCCACGAAGGAACGGGCCATCAGCTCGGTCCAGGTTTCAATATCCTTCCGGGTGTAGCCGACCACGGTCGGTTTGCCGGTCGTGCCGCTGGAAGCGTGGATGCGGACGATTTCTTCCAGCGGAGCGGCAAACAGGTCGTAAGGGTAGGAGTCGCGCATATTCTGCTTGGTGGTGAAGGGCAGCCGCTGCAGGTCATCCAGACATTTTACGTCCGCCGGTGTTATGCCGGCCTTGGCAAAGGAAGCCTTGTAAAACGGAACGTTGGCACACACCAGTTCAAGCACGTTCTGAAGCCGCTTGAGCTGCAGCGCCTCCAGCGCCGGCCGGGGCAATGTTTCAAATTCTTCATTGAAAAACATACTGTGTAACCTCGAAGTAATAACTAGCGCGGCACGCTGCCGTTTGTCATCTTATTTGCAGCAGCCGCCGGTGTCAGCGGTGGTCGATTTGTCAACCAGACCGGCCGCAAAACTTTCCCCGGTATAGCCGTTTACGACAACATCGAGATGACCGTCATTGGGACAGAACAGCAAGCCGTGAATCGGCACATCTTTGGGAATCAAGGGGTTATTCCTGATAATCTTCACCACTCGTTCAACGTTCTCCACCGGGTGGGCAAAGATTCCCAGCCACTGTTTCAGATCCGGAATGTGGATATCGATGATGTCAGGAGAAATGCCGCGCTTGACCATATCCCGCTTGATCGATTCGGCGTCAATCTGGGCCATGCCGCAATCCCGGTGCCCGATCACGATCACCTCGTCAATACCCAACATGAAGATCCCAGCCACCAGACTGCGGATAACCGCGCCGGACATGGGATCCACAATGGTGTTGCCGGCGTTTTTGATAACCTTGGCTTCGCCTCGCTTGAGTCCCATGGCCGGCTCCAGAAAATCCACCAGACGGGTGTCCATGCAGGTAAAAATGGCCAACTGCTTCTGCGGCGTCTTGGAAAGCGGGGGAAAAGCTTCC
Source organism: Deltaproteobacteria bacterium (assembly GCA_021850095.1). GTDB lineage: Bacteria > Desulfobacterota > Desulfuromonadia > Geobacterales > Pseudopelobacteraceae > JACRCG01. The sequence continues at coordinate 7,047 of JAJZRX010000054.1, read as the reverse complement.
GGCTTGACGAAATTATTATTGGCGGCGATGATCGCATCAAGCCGTGTCATAATTTAACTCTCCCTGCCCAGCTGAAATGCCTTCCGGTTTACGTCCAGCGCCTTGGGCGGCACCATCTTCTCCAGGGCCCGCATCCAGAACTGCTCGGCTATATTCAGCCGCTTGGAAACCGCCCCCAGCAGAACCGTGTTGGCGGCCCGAACGTTACCGGCCTGCTCGGCGACATGCTGTCCGTCCAGCAGCTGAAAATCAGGAAAGCGGGCTTTGATGCGCTCCACCAGACCATCCGGATAGGGCTCCTGACCCATCAGCACCGACGGCGGCAAGATGCGCAGATCGTTGACCACCACGGCGCCGCCCGGCTTGAGAAGCGGCAGCGAACGGCAGGTTTCCATCAGCTCGAAACCAAACAGTATGTCCCCCTCTCCCTCCGGCACGATCGGCGAGAAAACCTGGCGGCCGTAGCGGACGTGGGACACGACGCAGCCGCCGCGCTGGGACATGCCGTGGATTTCGCTTTTCTTGACATCAAAACCGGCCAGCATGGCCGCTTCGGAAAGGATTTCGGAAGCCAGCAGAATACCCTGCCCGCCGACTCCAGCCATTAATACGTTCGTGATCTGCTCGCTCATTTTTTACTCCCGATCGCATCAAACTTGCACAACTGGCGGCAGACATCGCAGCCGGTGCAGAGCAGCGGGTCAATGTAGGCCTTGCCTTTCTTGCCGCCGTCTGCGGCCGGCCGCCATTCGATGGCCGGGCAGCCGATCTTGAGGCAGGCGCGGCAACCGGTGCATGTATCGTCTTCAATAGCGTAAACCGGCCCTTTCTGAAAGACCCCCTCGCGTTTGATCAGCACGCAGGGCTTGTTCGTGATAATCACCGACGTTTCGGGTCGCTCCATCTCCTCCGCCAGCACCCGCTTGGTTTCTTCCAGATCCAACGGATTGATGACGCGAATGTTTTTGACCCCCAGCGAGGTACACAACAGCGGGATATTGATGGCAGGAGCCGGAGCATCCATCAGGGTGAAACCGGAAGCCGGATTGTCCTGCCGGCCGGTCATGGCGGTGATGCTGTTATCCAGAATCACGACCGTGGCCGGCGACTGGTTGTAGACCATATCCATCAGACCGTTGATGCCGGTGTGCAGGAAGGTGGAATCGCCGATCACGGCCACGACCTTTTTCTTTTCCTGATCGGCAACGACCTTGGTCACACCGGTGGCCATGCCGATCGAAGCCCCCATGCAGACGCAGGTGTCCATGGCTGAAAGCGGTGGCATGAACCCGAGGGTATAGCAGCCGATGTCGCCGGTAACATAGGCTTTCAGCTGGTTGAGCGCAAAAAAGACGCCGCGGTGCGGACAGCCGGGACACATATTGGGCGGACGGCCGGGCAGCTTCTCGGCCGGAACCGGCGTGGTCTGCGGCAAACCGAAGGCGCTGCGAAGACGGCCGGGTGTCAGCTCCCCGCAGAGCGGAATAATTTCCTTGCCGACGGCGTTGATCCCCATGGCCCTGACCTGCAACTCGATAAAGGGGTCCAACTCCTCGACCACATACACCTTCTCAACCTGAGCGGCAAACTCGCGGATCAGGTCATAGGGCAGCGGGTTGACCATCCCCAGCTTGAGAGTCGAGGCGTTCGGCAGGACTTCGCGCACATACTGGTAACTGACGCCGGCCGTGATGATGCCGATGGAGCGGTCGCGCAGTTCGGAACGGTTGATGGCCATCTTTGAGCCGGCATGGGAGAGTTTTTGCAATGACTCCTCGACCAGCGGGTGACGAACCCGGGCATTACCGGGCAGCATGACCAGCTTGGCGGGATTCTTCTCCAGCTTGGGAGCCGGCAGGCCGCTGACCCGCTCCTCCAGCTCCACGATCGACTTGCCGTGGGAAATGCGGGTGCAGCTCTTGAGCATGACCGGCATATCGTACTGCTCCGACAACTCGAAAGCCAGCCTGGTGAACTCCTTGCACTCCTGGGAATCGGACGGCTCCAGCATGGGAACCTTGGCAAACTTGGAGTAGTTGCGGCTGTCCTGCTCGTTCTGGGACGAATGCATCTCGGGATCATCAGCCACCACCAGCACCAGACCGCCCCGGACGCCGGTGTAGGCCAGGGTGAAGAGCGGGTCGGCCGCCACGTTGACGCCCACATGCTTCATGGTGCAGAGCGCGCGGCCGCCGCCGAAGGAAGCGCCGATGGCAACTTCCAGGGCGACTTTTTCGTTGGGGGCCCAGGAGGAATCAATTTCCTTATATTTGATTGTGTTTTCCAGGATCTCGGTCGAGGGGGTGCCGGGATAGGCGCAGGCCACCAGGCAGCCCGCTTCAAAAGCGCCGCGGGCGATGGCCTCGTTGCCGGAGAGTATTTCTTTCATTGCTGTTGTCCTTGTGGCAGATCGTGGGTATAAAAATTCAAGTTGCGCACTATACTAAAAGTACCTCGAGAATGCAATTTGTTTGAGAAAGCAGCAGGACGTACAAACGCTTTTTTATCCGCATCAAACAAGCTCAACTTATGTATGTGAACAGTGCCAACAGAACAGCGCGATAAAGCGATAAAGATCACTACCCGCCCCCTCTGCGCTTGACAAAAGATTCTTGGAGGAGAATAATCCAGCCTTTCCTGTATACACTACTACGAAGGGAAGTTCAGCCATGCGCATTGAAAGTGATTTCCTGGTTATCGGCAGCGGCATCGCCGGTTTATCGTTCGCCCTCCAGGCCGCCGACCACGGCAGCGTTGCCATCGTCACCAAACGTGATATTTCCGAATCCGCCACCAAATATGCCCAGGGCGGCATCGCTTCGGTCTTTTCGACCGAAGATTCCTTTGACGCCCATGTGGAGGACACCCTGGTGGCCGGGGCCGGCATCTGTCACGAGGATGTGGTCAGATTGGTGGTTGAAGAAGGTCCGGATACGATCCGTAACCTGATCGAATGGGGCGTCAAGTTCACCACCAGCGGAGACAAGTACGACCTGACCCGTGAGGGGGGACACAGCGCCCGTCGGATCCTGCACGCCGAGGACATCACCGGCCGCGAGATCGAACGCGCCCTGGTGGAAGCCGTGCTTCACCACCCCAATGTCCAGGTTTACGAACACCACATCGCCATCGACCTGATCACGGCCGCCAAGATCGAGCGGCGCAGCCGGGAGCGCTGCCAGAGCGAACAGGACCGCTGTCTGGGCGCCTATGCCCTGGATATCAACAAAAACCGGGTGGTGACCTTCTCTTCCAAGATCACGCTGCTGGCCAGCGGCGGCGCCGGCAAGGTCTACCTGTACACCTGCAATCCGGACGTGGCTTCAGGAGACGGCGTGGCCATGGCCTACCGGGCCGGCGCCACGATCGCCAACATGGAATTCATGCAGTTCCATCCCACCACCCTTTTCCACCCCTCGGCCAAATCGTTCCTGATTTCAGAGGCGGTACGGGGCGAAGGCGCCATCCTGCGCCGCCGCGACGGCACGGCTTTCATGGAAAAATATCACAAACTGCGGGATCTGGCTCCGCGCGACATCGTAGCCCGAGCCATCGATAACGAGATGAAAATCAGCGGCGACGATTGCGTTTATCTGGACATCACCCATGAGCCGGCCGACGTGGTTCGCAATCGTTTCCCCAATATCTATCAAACCTGCCTGGAATTCGGTCTGGACATGACCAAAGAGGGTCTGCCGGTCGTTCCGGCCGCCCACTACCTGTGCGGCGGAGTGGCGGTCAACAGCAACGCCGAAACCGACCTGCCCGGCCTGTACGCGATTGGCGAGACCGCTTTCACCGGCCTGCACGGCGCCAATCGGCTGGCCAGCAACTCGCTGCTGGAAGCCGCGGTCTACGCCGGACGAGCCTTCAAGCACTCAAGCGAAGCCGTTAAATCCGTACAGAACATCCAACGCGACATTCCGGCCTGGGACTCCGGCACCGCCACCAACAGCGACGAAATGGTGGTGGTATCCCAGAACTGGGATGAGATCCGTCGCACGATGTGGAACTACGTCGGCATCGTCCGTTCGGACAAGCGCCTGGCCCGGGCCATGAACCGCATCAAGATGATCCAGGGCGAAATCGAGGAATACTACTGGAACTTCAACATAACCTCCGACCTGATCGAACTGCGCAACATATCCACCGTGGCCGAGCTGATCGTGGCCTGCGCCCAGATGAGAAAAGAATCGCGCGGGCTGCACTACACCATCGACTACCCGGAGCGGGATGACGTCAACGGCAAGAAGGACAGTTTTATAAAAAAGAAATTCTGACACCGGCAAACTATGGGGCCCTGCATGGATATCAACGAAATACGCAAACGGATCGATCTGCTTGACGACGTGCTGCTGCGCATCTTCAACGAGCGCGCCCGGCTGGCGCTGGAGATCGGCCACGCCAAAAAGGAATTGAACCTGCCGGTCTTCGACCCGGCCCGTGAAAAGCGGATCTTCAACCGCATGAAAGAGGAAAACCCCGGGCCGCTGGACGATGACGCCATCGTCAGGATGTTCGAGCGCGTCGTGGATGAGTCGCGCCGCCTGGAACGGATCATGTCACACAAAGAAGAAGCTTAAGGGAGAATACGGGAATGCTGATCATCATGAAGAAACATGCCGAGGAGGAAGCCCTCGACTCGATCAAGGAGTACCTGATCAATCACGACTTCGACATTCACCAGTCAACCGGCGCCAACCGCACCATCATCGGCGTCATCGGGGACACCAGCACGCTGAACGATCAGGATATCGAAGCCATGTCGGGGGTCAGTCAGGTCGTCAGAATCAGGAAGGATGATTAACTGCGGGCTCAAGGAGGAACGGTAATGAAGGATGTGCTGCTGCTGATTGGTATCGTCGTAATCTGGTTCGTGGTCAACAGATATATTTTGCCCCGACTGGGTGTCCAGACCTGAATGTCGGATAGCTGCTCTCCCGCGGCGCGGGAGGAAAAGAAGGATGCAGAAAAAAAATAGATCAGGCCGGGCTACTGCCCGGCTTTTTTTCTGGATGCCACCAGTTCGTCCAGGACAACCAAGTATCCGTCCGGATCAAAGCACCACATTTCCTTGACACCGTAGGGCTTGATCTCCAGCGGATAAAGGATCTCCAATCCCTCCTCCATAATGGCATCACTGACATCCTCGATATCATCAACTTCAAAATGCAGCGTCAGGCCGATTCCGCGCGGAAACATACTGAAGCGCGTGCCCAGCATCGGATGGGCCTTGACGACATCCGATTCCTCCACGAATACAATGGCAATCCCGTTCATATCAATCACCAGATGGTCGGGAGCCCCCTGGGCGGTCAGCGAACGGCGTACCGGCAGATCCAGAATACCGGCGTAGAAAGCTTCTGTTACAACCAGTTGGGAAACAACAAGCTGGATGGAATGGCGTGACAGATGGGGTTTCATTCAAATCCTTTGAAGAGGATTCCGGCATAACCGGAAAGACGGGACAGCCAGTTGCTATAGATCAGCACACCGATCAACATCAGAAAAATCCCGGTAATAATCTCGAACATACGGATGTATTTCTTGAAGCGATTGAAGGCCAGGAGAAACTTATGCATGGCCAGGGCCGACAGAAAGAAGGGCACACCCAGTCCCAGAGAATACAGCAGCAGCAGAATAATACCCTGATAAATACTCTCCTCGGCAGCCGCCACAGCCAGTATGGCAGCCAGGATCGGGCCGATGCAGGGGGTCCAACCGGCCGCAAAGACGATTCCGACCAGAAAGCTGCCGGCATAACCGGACGGTTTATGCTTGATCGTAACCCGTTTTTCTCCCAGCAAAAACTTGAGCGGCATCAGTCCGGTGACGTGGATACCGAGAATGATCAGCAGGATACCACCGGCCTTTCTGATATAGCCGGCATTATGGCTGAGAAAGGAGCCGATGTAGGTTGCCGAAGCGCCCAGCAGCACGAACACAACCGTAAATCCGCAGATAAAAAAAAGCGCGTGAAGAGCCGTTTTCTGCCGGATGACATGGGAAGGATGCTCGGCCTGCAGATCCGCAAAAGAGAGGCCGGTGATGTAGGTGATATAAGATGGGATCAGGGGCAGAACACAAGGGGACAAAAACGAAAGCAGGCCGGCGATAAAGGCGCCGATATAGGTGACGTCCTGAGTATGCACGCTCCGGGCCTATTTCATCAAATCATTGAGAAACGCCTGCACTTCCGCCGAATCCCATTCCAGTCCGCCGATAACCTTTTTAACCAGCAGACCGTTTTTGTCGATGATGAATGTTTCCGGCACGCCGGTTATGCCATAGGCTTTGGATGCGGCGCCGGTCGCATCAAAATAGGTCGGCAGATTGAATCCGCTGCTCTTGAAAAAGGATTCGACATCCGGTTTGCCCCCTTCGTCAATCGATACCGCCACCATCTGAAAGGGTTTGCCGGCCATGGCGCTGTTGAGCTTCATCATCGAAGGCATTTCCTCACGGCAGGGGGGGCACCAGGTGGCCCAGAAGTTGAGCAGAACCACTTTGCCTTTCAACGCGGAGAGCTTCAGGGGGGCTCCGCTTTCTAGAGACGTCACCGAAAATTCCGGAGCGGGACTCTTTTCGCGGGCGACGGTCGAGTGCAAGCCCGACTCGGGCTTGGTGCAGGCGCTTAAGGCAAAAAATAAACACAGTATTGTGAGAAACAGTAATCGTTTCATGACCCCTCCGGCTGTATTGACTGACCCCGCACGCACGGCTACTTGCTGCGGGTTACCACATATTCTGCCAGTTGTGACAAGGCGTCACGCACCGAACCGGCCTCAAACTGATCCAGATGGGATATGCAGCTTGAAATGTAGCGTCTGGCGGCATCGGTCGTATAGCTGATGCCGCCGTACTGTTTGACCAGCCCGGAAATGTGGCGGAATTCATCCAGGGACATTTCATCCTTCTCGATCACCGCCTCGATGGCGGCCCGTTCGTCCACAGTGCAGTGCCGCAAGGTATGAATCAGCGGCAAGGTGATCTTGCCCTCTTCCAGATCGTGGCCGATGCTTTTACCGAACTCTTCCTCGAGATCGG
>JAJZRX010000053.1 GCA_021850095.1 Deltaproteobacteria bacterium | reverse complement strand
GTTGTTGACCGAAAAGCCCAGGGCGTACATGACCCCGAAGGTGCCGATGATCGAAAGCGGCAGCGCCAGGCTGGGAATGACCGTGGCGGAGATGTTGCGCAAAAAGAGGAAGATGACCAGAACCACCAGGGCGATCGTCAAGAGCAGGGTGAACTTGACGTCCATGACCGACTCGCGGATCGTTTCGGTACGGTCAAAAAGGGTGTTCAGCTCGACCGAGCCGGGCAGCTGGCTGCGGAAGCCGGGCATCTGCTGTTTGATACGGTCGACCACTTCGATCGTATTGACCCCCGGCTGGCGCTGGATGGCCAGCACGATGGCGCGGGTGGAGACCCCCTTGGTGTTGTACCAGGCGGCGACCTTGTCGTTTTCAACACTGTCGATCACCGTGGCGACATCCTGCAGGCGAACCGGAGCCCCTCCGCGCCAGGCCACAATCAGGGGTTTGAACGCTTCGGCATTGTAGAGTTGACCGCTGGCCAGAATGGTGAAGGCCTGTTTGTCGCCCTGCAACCCGCCGGTCGGCAGATTCACGTTCCATTTGTCCAGCGCTTCCGCCACTTCGTCCAGGCCGATCTTGCGGCTGGTCAGGGCCTTGGGGTCCAGCTGCACACGCACGGCATACTTTTGAGACCCGTACACCAGCACCTGGGCCACGCCGTTAATCATGGAGATGCGCGGCGCGATGATCGTATCGGCAAATTCATTGACCTCCGAAAGGGGCAGCGTCGGAGAACTGAGCGTCAGGTACAGCACCGGCTGATCGGCCGGATTGACCTTCTGGTAGGAGGGGGGGCTGGGCATGCCCTGGGGAAGCTGCCGGGCAGCCTTGGAGATGGCTGCCTGAACGTCCTGGGCGGCCGAGTCGATGCTTTTTTCCAGGTCGAACTTGAGAACAATGACCGAGATGCCCTGGCCGTTGGTGGAACTCATGGAGTCCAGACCGGCGATGGTCGAAAATTGCCTCTCCAGCGGGGTGGCAACGGCCGAAGCCATGGTTTCCGGATTGGCTCCCGGCAGGTCGGCCCGCACCTGAATGGTTGGAAAGTCCACCTTCGGCAGGTCATTAACTGGCAGGGCCCGGTAGGCAAACAGGCCGAAAATCATGACCGCCAGCATGACCAGACTGGTCATGATCGGGCGTTTTATGAACAGTTCCGAAAGGTTCATTTTACGGCCGGACCACCCTGCAGTGCTTTGGATGCAGCCGGATTGTCAGGTTGTTTGATCTCGACCTTGCCGCCCGGCACAACCCGCAGCTGGCCGTCAATGACCACCTGCTCGCCGGGCTGAATTCCGCTTTCAATGACCGTCATACCCTTCAGGAGCGGGCCGGGCACCACCGGACGAATTTCAGCCGTGGCATCCGGTTTGACGATAAAAACAAACTGCCCCTTCTGGCCGGTCTGGAGCGCCTGACTGGGGACAACCACGGCATTATTCCGGACGGCCAGCCTGATCGATAGAGTGACGAACTGGCCCGGCCAGAGCTGTTTGCGGGAATTGTCAAAAGCGGCCTTGAGCCGGATCGTACCGGTGGTCTGATCCACGCTGTTGTCCAGAAAGGTGATCACGCCCTGCTCGCTGATGCCGCCACTGCCGGGCACCTCGGCCAGCACGGAAACCTTTCCGGCGGCCATCTGGCGCTTGACCTCCGCCAGCTCTTTCTCGGGGATCGTAAAGACGGCATTGATCGGCGTCAACGTGTTGATCGTCACCAGCACGGTATCGTTGGCCTTGACCACATTGCCGCGATGCACGGCCAGAATACCCAGCCGGCCGCTGATCGGGGAACGGATGGTGCAGTAGGCCAGCTGCTCACGGGCGCTGTCCAGCGCCGCCTGGTCAGCGGCCAGATCTGCCGTAGCCGATTCCGCCCGGGTGCGGTAGCCATCGGCCTGTTCCTGGGTGACGATACCGTCCTTGACCAGCTGGGAATAGCGTTCGTAATCCTTGCGGGCATTGGCCAGGATGGACCGGTCGCGGGCCAGCGCCGCCTCGGCCTTACGCACGGCCGCCTGGTAGCTGCGCGGATCAAGCTGAAACAGCAGCGCCCCCTTCTGCACGTCCTGCCCTTCACTGAAAGCGACCGTGATCAATTCGCCGCTGATCTGGGTTCTGACCGCCACACTCTCCGAGGCCTCCATCGTGCCGATCGCCGCCAGCTGCAGCGGCACATCCTGCCGGGATGCGGCTGCGGTCACCACCAGCGCCGGCGGTCGCCCTTTCGGTTTTTCAGCTTTTTTGGCGCAGCCGGCCGCCGCCAGGAGGGACACTGAAAACAGCGCCATGAAGAGAGCGCACTTAATACTTTGAATCGTTATCATCGTCCAACGCTCCAGCCGTGAAATCCCATCTCATGAAAGGCCCGGAAGTATACACCATCAGGTTGGTCAGGCACATCACTATTGTGAGTTGAATCGTACCTACTCCCACAGTTCGGCCGGCAACCGTTCACCGGCCAGCAGCCGCTCGCGTAAAGCGGGCTGTTCAAAAAAGGCCCGCAGGCCGCTCCCCAGTTCGATGCTGCGGTCATCCAGACCGCACCGGCCAATGGCCCGGGCCAGCGCAATGAAAGCCTGATCGAAAACCGCCTGGCGCAGCAGGTCGGCGCTGACCAGCCGTTCCTGATCGCTGATAATCGGATCGAAGGCTTCCTGGCAACTGGCACGATCCAGCGAAGCCACCGCACGGCAGACCAGCGGACGAACCGTATGAATGCTGCACCTGCCGGCCGCATCGAGCAGCGGGCAGACAACCTGTTTGCTGATCCGCTCGTCATCTTCCATCCAGCGCACCCGGCGGCAGTGATCGGCAATGCGGCCCCGAAGAGCGGCCAATTCAGGTTGCTGGAGACGTGTCCGCAGCCAATCCGCGATGATCATCGCCTCCGGAAGCAGAACCGCAACATTGAGCACGCAGCAATGGGGGCATCCGGCAGCGCAGGCAATCGGCCGTTGGTAGCAGACCGTTTCCGCCGCTGCGGCACACTGGCTGACAGCCCGCGCCAGGGATACGGCGTCCACCCTTTCGTCCAGCACAGCCGCCAGGGACGAGGTCAGTTCAGAACCGAATCGTTCTCTATTCCAGGTACTTTCGGGCATGGGCAGTGGTCAGAGATAAAGATATCACGTAAGAAAAAGGCTGTTTTCCCGTTCTGATTGTAACGTAACTCCCTTTCTATAGTTCATGAGCGTAATTTTGAAGGTCGTGCCGGCCGTCTCGGAAGTCGTGAAATCCACAAGTCCTCCCAGGACTTTTTCGCCGAAAAACTTCATGGAATAGGTACCCAGTCCGTGACCCAACTGCTGCTTGGTGGTGAAGTTGCGCTTGAAGATCCGCAGTGCATGTTCCGCTGGTATATGTTTTTTATTCCAGACACAAAAACTGATCGAATTTCCGCCCGGCTCGGTAAAAACCTTGACCGTTCCGCCCGGCTCGGTGGCCTCCAATGCGTTGGTGACCATGTTGACCAGAATCCGGTTCAGCAGGTTCTGGTCGGTCACCAGTGCGGATGAGGTTTCAATCCGTGAGATCAGCATGTGCTTGTCAAGGCTTAAGGGATGTTCCCGGAATGTCTCTTCCAGATCATCGAGTACCGTGTTGACCTGGACTTCGCAATACAGCGGCTGATAGGTATGGGAGATGGAGTGTGTCAAGGCCTGCTGCATCGAAAATTCCTGCGCCATGCGCTGGATCAGTTTTTGAAGTTCGTTAAAGCGCTCGGCATCCCAGGTTCTGTTTCGTTGGAAGAGTTCACTCTTGCCGATCAGCCCGGTCAGCAGGTTGTTGATGTCGTGAAAGAAGGTTTTTTCCAGACTGGCGCGCTGCTGCTGAACAGTGATGTCACTTAAAAAGAGCAGAATAAACAGGTTGTCTTCAAAGCGGACCGGACAGCAACGGATCTGAAAGAGCAGTTCAACCTCCTTGTTGTCTTTTTCAACCGTAATGGCGCAGATTCCTTCCTGGGGATGTTCCGTGGCCAGCGCCGCCACGATGGATACGACCGCTCCGCAGGTTGCGCAGTAGGGAGACGTACCGCAGCCGCCCGGCATATCGCAGGCATGGACGCAGCGCACATATTCACCGGGACGCAATCCGAGGATTTCCGAGGCATCTTCAATACCCATCAGATTCAGAAACGATTCGTTCAGCGCCAGAATCTGCCGCTGCTCGTTCAACACCGCAAACAGGCCGTTGGCAACATACATCAGGCCGTCAACCAGCGGGTTGTGGGCAACACAATTGATTTCATCGAACAAGACGGCCTCGCTTGCCCGCTCGGGCGGAGCAAAGTACGTCGGCGGCAGGTTTGTCTCGGTAGTCACACTGCAGATCATAAGCGTTTCCCCTTCCGACAGGCATTGTTGAGACTCGAGATTCAACCGGCACAGTCTAATGTATTCGGTAGTAAATTAAAACAGAAGATCTGTATCAAAAACGGATTATCCTCTGCAGCCGAAACATTTTACCGCTGTGATCCGCCGGGCAATGCAAAACGGGACAAACCGTTTTGCGGTTCGCCCCGTTTATGTTCTGGGTAGCGATGAAAGCATTCGTCACTGCTGCAGAATGGTTCAGCTCCTCTTTAGTAATAATTGACCGACAACAGCGGCGCAAACGTTGCCCGATCAACTCCCGTGGTATCATTAATTTCCACCACTCCGGGATCCACAATTCCCAGATCCTCCATTATGCGCACCTGAAAGTACAGCAGACCGAGGCGCTGTGCTTCAACCATCAGCGGGGTCACATCGATTGATATTGCTGGCCTGCATCCGCACGGGAAATCGGCGGACTGACAACCATTGATTTCAAAGCACGCAGTTTCGTCCTGTCATAATCATCTCCGACCAATGTGGGTGGCTCGAAGAAAACCAGATCAATCCTCAATGGAATCGTATCCGAAGGAAACTGGGTAGCGACACGGTTGATATAGATATCCAGCCAGGCAGAATCAATAATCGCGTCTTCGGGCACTCCACCCGCTCCTGTCAGATTGAAAGCAAGAAAGGATCGGTACTCCAGTGCGGTGTTAATCGGATCTATGCCGGCCAGAACACTTCCGGTATAGCCCTGGGTAACGGTATACAGATTTGTCTGGGAGTCATACCTGATATCGCCGTCATAGCGGGGGTCACTGACAATATCGGCAACAAACAGCGGCGGCGGATTTCCACCGCCATCACTGCCGCATCCGGACAAGGCCAGGATCATGAATACCGATAGCACTGCAGCCAGTAGCTTTTTCATGGTTGCCTCCTGATGAATAGTTGAAACTTCACCGGGCCATTATCCGGTCTTTGACTTGAGTTTACAAGATATTGTTTGGTCCTGAAGCGGCCGGCAGCATGACCTTTCACAACGTCCGCAGTATGTGTCCGGACCGCAAAACAAAATGACTATTTTTGATACATTTTGAGACATAATAACCAATAATGACACAAACAGGTGATGCCATCTGCACGTCTCGTTTTGACTTTGCAATGATAGCGCGTATACTGACAACACAATGCTTCCGGCGACATGGCTGATTCAAACCTGATTGCGAGGTGGATCATGAACGAGTGTAAAGCGTTAACATTACTGACAGCTTTTCTTATTGTTTTTGCAACAACAGCGGTTGCACTGGCAAAATCGGTCTGCGTCGAGGTGAGCGGTGAAAGCTCCATCGTTGGCGGTGATCTTCCCTCGGCCAGGGTCGAGGCGGTCAACCGCGCCAAATTTGCGGCGGTCGAACAGGTGGCGGGGGTTGACGTCACCAGCACAACGCTTGTGGAGGATTCGGCACTGCTGGATGATGTCATCACCAGCCGTACACGCGGCGTGGTCAGCAGCTATCGCATCATCAGCGAGAGTCAAAGCGGCGAAAGCGCCCGGGCGCTGCTCAATGTCTGCGTGGAACCGGTCAATGCCAGGTCGGCCATGTCGGCCCTGGCTCTCAACAGCGCTGTTTCAGTTTATCTGCCGGCCCGGAGAGTGAACCGGGGTGACAACGGGGGGTATGACGACGAGAATATTCTGGCCCAGGCCGTCATCGGCCGCCTGGCGGAAAGCGGTTATACCGTGCGCGATCTGGCCGAGTCGCATGCCCTGAAGCTCAAGGAGATCGACACGGCACTCAAGGGGGGCGACCAGAGCTCGCTGCGCAATCTGGTGTACCGTTACCTGGCCAATTCGACCCTGATCGGAAAGATCGAACCGAGCCTGTCGGCCAGCAAAGGCTCGGATGCGGGGTATGGCATTGCGATGCCGTTCAATTCGGTCACGGCACGCCTCTCCTACCGCCTGATGGCCAAAGACGCCAGCGGCAAGCTGGCGGTTTTGTCGGCCGGCAGCGAGGAGGCCAGGGGTCTGGGGCCGAATCAGGAGGACGCCTACGCCGAGGCGCTGAAAAACCTTTCCGAGAAATTCGTGCCGCTGATCCTGGAAAAGATTCAGGCCCGCCTGAGTGAACTTGGCGGAACAACCGTCGTGCAGGTGGAGGGGGTCAGGACTCCGGCCGAAACCTTTGCCCTGCGGGAGCAGATCCAGAAGGTGACCTGGGTTTCAAAGGTTGAAGAGCGGGGCTTGGGCGAGTTTGCGGTCAGCTATCCGGAGAATCCGATCTATCTGGCCAACGGGTTGAGTCAGAAGGGTTTTAAAATCATTTCCTACACGAGCGAGATCATCAGGATCAGAGCGCAGTAAGCGCCGCAGTTCAGTAGTTGTACCGTTCACGGTATTTTTTGACCGCTTCTTCAAACATCAGTTCAATTTCACCCTTGGGGCGGTTCTGGGTATAACCCCAAAAATAATTGACCACCAGCGCCCCCAGCAGCACCATCAGCAGAGCGATCGCAGCCAGGGTCAGTTTTGACCTGAAAACTGGTACTCCGGCGTTTTCAGATTCATCATCGCCGGAATCGCCCGCCCGAAACAGATAGCGCTCCCGCATCATCCGGATTCTTTTCAGCTGGATCGTGGCAATGTGGTTGACAATCGCGTCCCGGTCGCGCTCATCGATGTACACGAACTGCAGGCCGGTATTGTAGTATTCACGGTCACTCCCGGCGGCGTAGTTGTGGTTGGCGAAAATGACCCGCGCAACCACATCCACGACCCGCCGTGGCGACGGCACCAGAATTTCCAGCAGGACATACTCCCCGCTTTCAAAATCCTGATGGGTAATCAGGCGCAGGCCGCCTCCGCTGATGTTGGCCGCCAGCGGTATGATCGTGTCCCAGACCTCGGGCACCTGTTCGGCGGCGATACTCTCTTCGGCCGCATCCTGAATCCGCTCCTGCGGCAGGTCGGCCTCTCCGGACAGCAGGCGGCTGTTCCAGGCCAGGTCTTTTTTTTCAAGTTCTATCTGGCGCCGGCGGTCCCGACGCGATTCCCACTGTTTATGCAGAACGTCTATGTTCTGTTCACGGCTGACATAGTATTTGATCGGCAGGAACGCGTCGATCCGGTAAAACTCGCGCAGTTCGTCGGTAACGATCTCGCCGATCAGACGAAGCAGCAATTCGCTGGCGTCCCCCTCGGACACGATAATGGCCCGACAGCTGTAACCACTCCCCTCGCTGCCGCCGCGTATTTCAAGAATCTGGCCATACTGCAGCGTGACCCCCAGCGGCAGCACATCCCGGGATAGCTGCAGCGAAACCAGATCTTCATCGATGGCATGGATGATCGCCCAGTCCCTGAAGACCTCGGCATTCGGCAGCGGTATGCCGACACCGACCTTACTCCCGGCCAGGAAATAACGCGAATAGTTCTCCAGATCGCTCATCGATCAGACTCCGCTGAAAAGTTGTCAGTCAAGGGAACGGTTCAGGGCCGCCAACAGTTCATCGATGCTGACCTTGTGGACACCGGCGCCATGTTCAAGGGTTTCCAGATCGGCGATCTGGCATTCATAGCAGTCCAGGTGGTAGTTTTTGAATACCGCCAGGGTCTGGGGGTGCTTTGTGATGATATCAGCGATTATCATGTCCCGGGTGATCATGGCTTACCTCGCATGCTGGTTAAAAAAATGAGGCGCCGGACAACGCCCCGTCAGAATCCTGCCTGGTGCATCATGACAAACCATACTTCTTCTTCAACGCCTCCTTGATCTCCGGCGGAACGAACAGATCGATGTCGCCGTTAAGCGAGCAGACCTCCTTGACGATCGAGGAGGAAAGATAACCGTACTGCAGCGAGGTCATCATGAAGAGTGTTTCGATCTGGCGGCCGATCGTGCTGTTCATCTGGGCGATCTGGAATTCATACTCGAAGTCGGATATGGCCCGCAATCCGCGGATAATCACATGCGCGCCGCGCGAGGAAACGTAATCAATCAGCAGGCCGCTGAAGGTGTCAACCGTGACCCGCCCCTCGTCCCTGAGCACATCCCGGATCAGATCCACCCGCTCTTCGGTGGTGAAAAGCGAGTTCTTCTGGGAGTTTCTGGCCACGGCGACTATGATCTCGTCAAAGATGGACATTCCACGCCTGATGATATCCAGGTGCCCATAGGTAATCGGATCGAAAGAGCCCGGATACACGGCAACTTTTTTCATGTTTCCCCCAGAGAGAAGAATTCAAGCGCCGTGTCGCCATAAACACGGCGATCGGTCTTGAGCAGCGGGCCGAACGATTCCGGCAGCGTACTGCGGCGGGAACATTCGGCAACAAACAATGACCCGGCCGCCAGCAGTCCCGCTGACGCCAGAAAAGCGGGTACGGAATCATACAGGGCAGAGTCATAGGGCGGGTCAAAAAGCACCAGATCATAGCTCCGTTTGCGGCCGGCCAGCATCTGCAGGCCCTTCAGGGCTTCCTGCGCAAGCAGTTCGGCCCGGTTTTCAAGACAGGCAGCGGAAAGATTGTTCTTGAGTATCTCGACAACCTTTCGATCCTGTTCGATAAAGCAGCAGCTGGCCGCTCCCCGGCTTAAGGCCTCAATCCCCAGACTGCCGGTGCCGGCGCAGATATCAAGAACAGTGATACCTTCAATCCCGATTTTATTCGAGATAATATTGTAGAGCGACTCTTTCACCCGATCGGATGTCGGCCTGGTATTCTGCCCTTCCGGGGCCTTCAGCTTCATTCCCCGCCAGGTTCCGGCAATCACGCGCATACGGCATTCCTCGTACGTTAAGTGTAAAGAAAACTAACGCAAATAGCGTGGCAGGTCAAGCGGGAAGAGCCCAGTTTTCCCGCTGGCAGACAGTAATCCGAGATTGACAAGATACCATTTCCGGCTACTATGTAGAACATGTCAACCGCCGTTTCATTCCATAAGGTGAGCTATTCCGGATTGCTGAACGGCTTTTCATCTGAAATCAAATCCGGTTCATGCACCCTGATCACCACCGAACGTGAAGAAGAGAGCTGTGTGCTGACTTCCCTGATGACCGGGATGAAGCTGCCGGAATCGGGTTCGATTACCGTTTCGGGCCGGATTACCGCTGAAAGTACGCCGGATGAATTATCGCAGCTGCGTTCCCGGATTGGGGTTGTCCTTCCCGGCGGGGGATTGGTATCGAATCTGAAAGTCTGGGAGAATATTTTTCTGCCCTACCTGTACCACCACGGAGAGCCGGCCGAAGCGGAGGAGGAATCGGTCGACGCCTGCCTCAAGGCATTGGGTTACACGTCCAAAAAGATGGCCTTGCCGGCGCACCTGACACTGTATGAAAAAAGGGTCGTCGCCTTTGCCCGGGCCGCGCTCATGAAGCCGGACATTATGATCTACTGCAATATCTTTGATAAAATGACACCGGCTCAACAGACGGGATTATCGCGGGCTGCCGCTGAATACCACTCCGAAAACGCCGGCCGGACGTCAATCTTTCTGGCGTCCACGGCTGATGTTCCCCTTGGCGGCGGTTTTGACGCGCTGATTCCCCTTCACGGACAATAAATCTTTGAAACGGTTGCATATATGATTCGAGAAGAAGATCGCAGATTCAAAAATCTGGAATTCAAAATCGGAGCCTTCCTCGCCGCCTCGCTGGTCGGCGTACTGCTGGTGTTCATCTTTTACGGTCTGCAGAAAGATTTTTTCATCACCACCTACGGCCTGAATTTCACCGTGGAGCGGGGCACCGGCTTTTCCAAGGGGATGCCGGTCAAGCTTTCGGGCTTCAGGATCGGTCGCGTCACTTCGATTGCCCTCAACGATCAGGCCATGGTTGATATCGCCGTGGAAATCGACCAGAAATACAGCGGCTGGATCCGCAGCGATTCGGTTGCGAAACTGGTCAAGGAAGGCCTGGTGGGTGACAATATCGTCGAAATTTCGGTCGGTTCGCGGGACAAACCGGAACTGAAAGACGGCGCGGCCATTGTCTACGTCAAGACCAAAGGGCTGGATGAGGTGGCCGATGAAATTGCCGAGAGGGTCAAGCCGGTGCTGGTGGAAGTGCGGGACATTATCGGCTATATCAATGATCCCGAAGGGGATCTGAAAAAAACCATCCGCAATCTGGAAGCGTTGAGCGGCAAGCTGGAAGGCACCCGCCTGCAGGCTGATCAGCTTCTGGTTTCGGCCAACCAGTCGATCGGGCAAGTCTCGTCAAAAGCAACCACTGTGCTTGATGCCACAAACAAAAAAGTGGAAAGCATCGATCTTGCCCCGACCCTCGAGCGGGTCAACCAGGCAATCGACACCATCGACAAGAAACTCCCCCCCATTCTCGACAAGGCTGACACCGCACTGGCGGACGTATCCCGAGTATCCCGGGAAACCAGGATACTGTCCGAGTCGGCTTTTCCAAAAATCCCCGGCCTGCTATCCCAGGCCGAGGATGTCATGCTGGGCACCGACAAGCTGATCGGTTCGATTCAGAACGTCTGGCTGTTCCGGAGCAACGCTCCGCCGGCGGGCGACAGGCTCTTCATCCGCGGTGACAGCCATGATTAGCAGCGCCCGGTCAAAGATCTTCTGGGCAGCGCTGGCCCTATGCGCTACGCTGCTGGCCGCCTGTTCGGCTGGCGGCGGAAAACCGGCGCTGCGTCCGGAGGCGCAGCAGCGGGCCGCCAGCCTGTTTGAACGCGCCCTGCGCGCCCAGCAGAAAGGCCAGAGCGGTCAGGCCGAACAGCTTTTGCGCGAATCCCTGGCCAGCAGTTCCTCCATCGAGGACAATCCCGCCAGAATAGTTGCGCTGGTCAATCTGGCCCGCCTGAACCGCTTGCGGGGCGATAACCCGGCAGCCGCAGATTACGCCGATCAGGCCCTGCGGCTCTGCTCACTGCATCCGGAATTCATGGCGGAAGCCGCCTATGAAAAAGCACATATTGAGCTGGCGCTCGACAGGCATTATCAGGCCCTGATCTGGGCGAGCAGAGCGCTGGATGCCGAAGGTGAAGCACTGATGGGCGTGCGCCGGAACTTGCTGGCGCGGGTGCAGCTGGCGGCCGGGGACGGGAATGCCGCCGCCCGCTCGGCTCGCGAGGCCCTGGGGGAAAACAGGAAGAGCGGTCAGGCGGCCGAAGAGGCCAACTCGCTGCGGCTGCTGGGAACGCTTGCAGCTGACAACGGTGATCTGGAGAGCGCCGACGCGTTGTTTCTGGAGGCGCTGGGGATCGACAAGCGGATCGGGGCCAGCGTCAGGATCGGGCTGGATCTGGAGAAACTTGCGGATGTGGCCGAGAAGCGGAGGAATCTGAAGCTGACGGCGGATTATCTTGAACGGGCCGGTTCAGTGTACCGGTCAGCCGGAAACGGGACAAAAGCGAATCTGGTACTGCAAAAACTTGAAGCCCTGTATCGCGATAGCGGTGACAGCATAGGGGCTGAAAAAGCCCGCCGGCAGCGGGAACAGCTCCCCTGCGGTCAAGCGCCCTGCCCCGCCTCGGCGGCCGAAAGCGCCAGACCTTCCAGCAAACCGTAATCGCTGACTTTCATCCGGTTGAATCCGAACCTGTCCATGATCCGGGTCGTGATGCCGATACCGGCCATGATCAGATCTTCCCGCCCCTTTTCAAGACCGGCAATCGCCAGACGCTCCCGGGGAGCCAACGGCAGCAGGCGCTGGTAAATCCCCTCGATGTCCGCACGACTGATGACAAAATTGTTAACCCGCCGGTAGTCGTACTCAACCATCTCCATCTGGATGGCGGCCAGCGTCGTTGCGGTGCCTGCGGTCGAAACCATGATCGTATCCGGCGCCAGGCAGAGACCGGCGGACGACATGTCATCCAGCAGCTGATCCATAATGGCCGCTATCCTGTCGGCCCTGGCACGCTCACTTTTGAAACCTTCCGTCAGCCGGACAACCCCCAGCGGCAGACTGCGTATGAATGTCGGCAGCCCGTTTTCAGCGACGGTGACTTCGGTGCTGCCCCCCCCCACGTCCACCACCAGCATGCTGCGGTGAAGCTCATCCAGACCGGAGATAACACCGTCAAGCGTCAGGCGCCCCTCAAGGTCGCCATCGATAACCGTCAGCCGGATGCCGGTTTCCTGCAGGACCCGCTCAACAAAGGAGCCGCCGTTGACGGCGTCCCGCACGGCGCTGGTCGCCGAAGCGCGCACCCTTTCGACACCCTGACGGCGCATGACGGCGGCAAAGCGCTGCAAACAGCCCAATCCGCGCTGCTGTGCATCAGCCGCCAGACCGGCGGCATCTGAAAAACCGCCCCCCAGCCGGACGATTTCACGCTCCACCTGCAGGGTCGTCAGCCGGCCATTTTCGCAGTCACCTATCAGCAAGCGGGCGGTATTGGTTCCCAGATCAATTGCGGCGCACCTCATGCTACTCGGACCTCCTGATTTGAATCCCCATCACGTTCCAGCACAACTCCGCAATCCTCATGCAGCAGGAGGTCATCTCCTGAAACAGTACCGCAGAACGGGGCGGACAGACCCCCGAGCAGATGCGGCCGAAGTGCGCCTCCTTGATCTGGTCGTGCAGCTGACGGGTGCGGGCCTTGAGGTGATGCAGATCATCGCGATTGTAGTTTTCGCGGGATGACACGAATTTCTCCATCGTTGCAATCACCGCAGCGACCTGCTCCGCCAGGGCGATCAGATCGCGCATTGCGTCCGCTGAAAAAACGACCCCGCCCTGTTTGCGATCCAAGGTGCAGTCCAGCAGGTCTTCGCTGACATCTCCGATATGCTCCAGGGCGGAAACAACCTGGATCAGTCCCGGCACTTCGAACATGATGTCCGGGCCGCTGGCGCTTTTTGAAAGAGCCGCCAGAAACGAGGTGATTTCGGTATTGAGGGAATCCAGAAGCTGCTCGTGCTGACGGATCGTCTGAACCCGCCGGGCGTCGAAGTCGGACAACAGGGCCAACACATCGGCATACATCCAGGTGACCACGGCCGCCATGCGCTGGACTTCCTTGCGGGCCTGTTCGAGCGCAATGGTCGGCGTTGACAGGATGCGCCGGTCGAGATGGCCGGCGGCGGGCTGTATGCCGCCGGCACGGCCGGCGCTGCTGGTCTCGGATGAACGCAGCATTCGGGAGGCCGGGCCGGCTGAAAAAAGCAGAATCAGGGCGGTCAGGGTACAGGGGATGCTGTAGCCCCAGGATAAGATGGCGCGCCGGTCAGGATGGCCGAACAGGGCCGCCAGCTCAGATGACAGGTCAGCTCCTGCCGAAGCGGCGATCGACAGCGGCAGACAGACCGACACTGCCGCCAGCATCAGAATCAGGGCCACCCGGTTGGCGACGTATTTACCGCCAAAGGAAGCCAGAAGCCCGATGGCCGACATCCCCAGCATACCGCCGCAGGACATGGCAAAGGAGAGTGAGAAGCCCATTGAGCGATTTTTTTCAAGCGAAGCGATAATCGAGATGGTGGATTGGGATGACTGCACCAGAAAAGATACCGCGGTGCCGAAAAGCGTCGCCAGGATTTTAGATTCGTAGAGCATGCCGTTCAGCAGATCATACAGTGGATGCCGGTTGTTGATCGGGCGATAACTCCCCTCCAGCAGTGAAAGCCCGAAAAAAAGCAGGCCGATACCCAGCAGCAGCGTTCCGTAGTGCACCAGGCGTCTGTTGCGGGAAAGGTACCTGATCAGAAAGCCGCCCAGAATGAAAAAACCGGAAAGCAGACTGTAGGGAATCAGGTTCAGATGCAGCGAAACGGACGTTCCCAGCAGAACCCCCGCCAGCACACAGACCGCCTGGTGTACGTTCAGAACGCCGCCGTTGATCAGTCCGATGGTGAAGACGATGGCTGCGCTCCCGGAACTGACCGCCAGTGTCATGGCCGCGCCGAACAGCAGTGAAAGGTAACGGTTGGCGGTAACCTGCAGCAGCACGTTCCGGACGCGGTCATCGGCGATCGAACGGATTCCGTCCGACATGAGCTTCATGCCGAGCAGAAAAAGCCCGATGCCCCCCAAAGCGCCTTCCAGAATACTCAAAGGCATTGACAGCCTGCGGTGAACATTATTTTACGATCGTGAACGGAAAGGTGAAATCGGGCGGAGAAGATTTTGAAGCCCCCTTGCGAAAAACCAGCAGTTTGATTTTCTGATGATCAGCCGGGTCAATCTTGAAATAGGCTAATCCCTCGATCTTCATGCCGGGGATAACCGATGTCATCGGGAGCGCCTTCGAGAAGATGTCCTGCGGGTACAGTTCGTAATAATACGGCAAAGATGAGTTTGAACGGTTGTAGAAACTGGTTTTCTGGTAATCCTCCAGGTAGTAAAAACCGACATACGGGTACGGCATCAGGTAGTAGGAATCTTTTTTAAGCATGTCCCGAACCTGCTCCGGCGTCAGCAGCGAATATTGCAGGCCTTTGTCATCAACAAGCACAAAGGAGTCTTCCGAAAAAGCGACTTCGCTGGCAGAGCCGTTTTTGATCGTAATCAGAAAAGAGGTGACGGTGCTGTCCAGATTGTAGGAATTGATGCCGTCCTCATCGAAGCGCACGGTTATCTCGGTTCCATCCTTGACAACTGCCTGGGAATTGGCGGAGAGGTCTATCTGACTTCCCGGCGTCTGCTCCGGCACAATTTTCAGGGAGGAGCAGCCGCTGGTCAGCACAAGAAAAGATATAGCCATCAGGGCGGCTATCAGATTAATCGCGCTAACGGTGCAGACCGGTTTTACGGGTACGGCAGTCAGGGCACGTTTCATAGCGTTATCTCCCTATAATCTCACTGTTCAACAGCCATGACCGGCTCGACCGGCAGGGAGTTGAGGCGTTTGATGTCATCAGTTAGCACAGCAATGGTAAGAACCGATACGGGCCGGTCCTGTTTCGAGGTCATGCGGATGGTAATCCAGAGATCAAGATCAAGGCGGTGCTGAACCCTCAGGTACTTTTCAATCCGGGTGGCGACCTGGTAGGCGCTCAAGACATCCTGTTCACGCAGGGCCTGGCCGGCATAACGGCACTCAAGCTTGATGATCTTGTCGCGGGACATTTTTTTCAGCTCCGGCACCAGACCGTCAAAACGGCGCAGAACAGTCCGGTCAACGTCACCCCGCGCAACCGGAACAACGGCCATAACCGTGGAAACGTCCATAACTGGTTCCTGCGCAAACGAGACGCCCCAGACAAGCAGCGTCAGTATCAGGACGATCCCGTATATGGCGTGTCTGGCGCGATTCATCTTACTGCCCGTCCTTGGAAACCAGAAACAGAATCTCCGTACGGCGATTCTTGCGGCGGCCGTCCGGAGTGTCGTTGTCAGCTATGGCGGCAGATTTACCCAGCCCCTTGATAAATATCTTGGCCGGATCGATCCCTTCGTGACTGATCAGGTAGGTTGCGGCGGCCACGGCCCGCTTCAGGGAAAGATCCATGTTGTAGGCCAGCGAACCGATAGCGTCAGTGTGCCCGTCGATCTTCAGAAACAGCCATTTTTTGTCTTTCCTGATCTGTTCGGCAACTTCCGCCAGCATCTTCTTCCCTTCGGCCGACAACGTCCACTGATCAAAATCAAAGGTTACGTCCGGGAATCTGAACTTGCGATAGACGGCCATGCGCTCGGGCAGAGCAGAGACCGTGGGAATCGTAACCTGGGCGCCCTTGACATCCACGCCGTACAGGGGCGTGATGCCCCGGATGCGGTTCATGGTGTAGT
This sequence comes from Deltaproteobacteria bacterium, assembly GCA_021850095.1. GTDB lineage: Bacteria > Desulfobacterota > Desulfuromonadia > Geobacterales > Pseudopelobacteraceae > JACRCG01. The sequence goes on along the minus strand of JAJZRX010000053.1, from coordinate 6,786 downwards.
CGATGGCGCTGGCTTCCCGATCCAGTTTTTTGTCCGGCTGGAGAGAGATCTCCTCATCGCGGGCTTTAAGCGGGATTTCCACCGGAATAACCGGTGAGGTCAGGTTTGAAGAAGCCTGCTGGGGAGCGATGGTGATCTGGCCGTAGGGCTTGATCAGCACCTCTTCCCGATCCGCATCGACTTCAACCTCCAGCTTGCTGACCGGGGCCGCCTGCTGGGCGGAAGCCTTCAGCAGCAGACTGGAAATGGGAATAATTTTAAGCGGTTTGAGAACGTCCTTGGACTTATCCTTTAGGGCATACTTGCGGCCGACCGAGGGGATCGGCTTGACATAGGTACCCACTCCCTGGCAGGAGCTCAATCCAAGCACAACTTTCATTTCGGGATCATGGGGGCCGAAACCGGTGCCGGCCGCAGCGTTCAGGGTCAGGTGCGGCGAAAGATAATACTGCATGCCGGCCGAGACTTCCATGCTGTAGCCGGACATGATACTCAAGCGGCTCAAGGCGGGGTGGTCTTCAACATAGTAGCGTTTCGTGCCGCCGGTGAATTCACCCAGCAGTTTCATGCGCGGCAGGAGCATGTACTCCAGGCCGGCCCCAAAGGTTATCTGATCGTCGAGGCTGGCTCCGCGGATTGATCCGGGTATGGAATATCCGGCTTCAACATGAAAGCCGAAATCATTTTTATTGTAGGAAGCGATCAGTTTACCGGAAAGATCGGTCGCGCCATCCACCAGATGATTTTCCGATACGTGGCGCTGGCCGAGGAGGTCAATGGCCATCTTGAAGACCGAGGAACGATCGCCTAAAAAACGCAGCTTTGTGCCCAGATCAAGGGTGCCTCTTCCGGAGGCGTCGTCGTCACCGTTGAAGAGGATATTCGGATAGGCTCCGTACACTTCCCAGAAGGTTCCGATGCCCAGGGTGATGGATACCGGCAGGATTATTGAGTCTTTTTGCGAAAAAGCGCTGTTCCTTCCATAGCATGACCAGGCGCCGACACAGATATTGCCCGAGTCCAGGGTTTCAGCGGAGGAGACGGTGATGAGTCCGCTTGAACCAGACAACCCCGGATTGGCCGAAGCGCAGACCGGAATCAGGCACAACATTATGGCGGCAACAATAAAATTAACCATGATGGGGTTATAGCACTCTTCCCGTAATGCCGAAATTGTACAGATTAAACGTTGAAGAGATTACTCGCCGAGAACCTTTTCCTTCAACTCTTTGCCGACTTTGAAAAACGGCAGTTTTTTGGGGCTGACTTCGATCGGCTCGCCGGTTTTCGGATTTCTGCCGGTATAGGTGCCGTAACTCTTGATCACGAAACTGCCCAAACCGCGGATTTCAATGCGGTCGCCCTTAACCATAGCATCGGTCATGGAAGAAAATATCAGATTGACGACCTCTTCAGCCCGCTTGTTGGGAATATCCTTCTTGATAGCCAGCTGCTCAACCAGTTCTGATTTGTTCATCATAACCTCCAATGTATAGCTATATTTGGGCTTTAAATCAAACTGAAGTTTGATTTAATGACAACATTTGCCCATGTACTTTTTAAAAATAACGGCAGCGTCGTTGTGGCGGCCGACATGAATCAGTATCCCGTGCATTTTTTCTGCCGCAGTGCGGGAAAGCGGTGTCGACAGCAAGGCGGTGTACTGGCTGATGGCTCCGTCAAAATCACCGCCTGCCTCCAAGATCTCGGCCCGCATCAGCATGGCCTGCTCCGGCATGGTCTGTTCGGCTATCATGGTATCCAGAAGCTGCAGACACTCATCAAAGCGACCGCCGTCAGCCAGCAGCAGAGCCAGGTTATACCAGATCAGCGTGTTGCTGCGGTTGATCTGGAGCCCTTGGCGCAGGTACTGTTCAGCTTCCTGATCCCTGCCAACCCGGTGCAGGATCTTTCCGACTTCACAGCAATAGATGTCCTGACTGGCCGTTCCGGCGCTTTGCTCCAGGCGCGACAAAGCTTCTTCGTGCTTGTCCAGACTGGCGGCAACATAGGCGTATGCAAAATCTTCTCCCAATTGAGAATATCGCTGATATTGTTCAGGCGGCAGCTGCCGGATCAGGAGATCGTAATACACCATGGGGGGCAGTGATTCGTCGTAATGCGGTGCTTCAGCGCAGTCGGAGGCTGTGGCGGACGAACAGGAACCGCAGGCGGATGCTTTGGCAGATTGGGCCGACTGGCTATCCGGAGCATGGCACTCACCCAGCATCAGTTCCGCCTTTTCCCGTAGAGCAGTATCATAAGTCAGTGTTTTTACTAATTCGAGGTGGTCAACAGCCTTATCGAAGTCTCCCCGTGAAATTGAAAACCGGGCTTCCTGCAGATTCAGTTCAGCCAGCTTGCCGTTGGCCGCCGTGATTCGTTCTTGGAAAACGCTGGTCAGCTGTAGGCCCGCTTCATCGGAGCCGCAGCGCTGCAGGCCGTCTTCATAGCAGGTTCTGGCGTCGAAATAGGATTCTGATTGCAGGTACCGATCGCCCTTTGCCAGCAGATCTTCAGGTGACTTTGAAAACAGTTTGGAAAATAGACTCACTTTTTAACCTCTCTATTCTTTGATCAGTAATGTGACGCTTTCCAGATGATAGGTCTGGGGAAACATATCCAGCGGGACGGAGCGGACAACCCGATAACCGTGTCCGGCCAGCAGGCCGCAGTCCCGGGCGAGTGTGCTTGGATCGCATGAAACATAGATTATTTTGAATGGGGCAAGCTCGGCAATATCGGCAACAACCTCTCCGGCTCCGTTTCGTGGGGGATCCAGCAGCACGACATCAAACCGTTGTCCCGCCGAAACCAGTTCTTGAAGCGCGATTTTGACATCATTGCAGACAAACTGCACGTTGTGAACCGCGTTACAGGTCTTGTTGGCGTTGGCGGAACGGATCGAAAGCTCCGAGCCTTCGACCCCCAGGGCTGAAGCGACCTGGCCGGCCAGCGGGATGGTAAAATTGCCGTTGCCGCAGTACAGATCCAGCAACCTGTCCGTTGAGCGGAAGTCGGCAAAGGTTCTGATGATCGAAAGGATGGCCACATTCTGGGCTTGATTGATCTGGGCGAATCCGCCGGGAGAATATGAAAGTGAATACGGAGCCAGATCGGGATTCAGCTGCGGCATGAAGTAACTGATTTCGTCGTTACCCCATACTTTTTCAAGTCCGGCTTTGCGGCCGGATTGCAGAAAAAGGCCACTGCAGGATTCTAATTCGGAGATACGCTCTTTCAGAAAGGTTCTCAATCCCGAAAGGGCGCTGTCTGAACAGTGGACAATCGCCACGGCCCCCTGTACTCCGGCGTCAATGCTGATCTGATCAACACACCCCGGATCGTTATAATCAGTCAGTATCGACCTGAAACAGCCCAAGATCTCGTTGATAAACGGCATCGCTATGGGACAACCCTGGCCGGCATCCTCAACGACATGCGTGCCGGTGCGGTAAAAGCCGATCCGCAGTCGGCCACCGATGAAGGAAACCTTGAACTGAACCCGGCTGCGGTAGCCGTAGTGCAGGGGAGAGGCGACCGTATCAGCGATCAGCTCAAGCGGAACACGGGCGCCCCGCCAGAGGGTTTCGGCAAAGATCTGTTTTTTTTGCTCCAGCTGCAGCGGGTACTGAACATGCTGCCAGCTGCAGCCGCCGCAGACCCCGAAAATCGGACAGGGGGGCAGCGTGCGGGCCGCTGACGGTCGCAGAATCTCGCTGATTTCGGCCAGACTGTAGGATTTTTTCTGACTGGTCAGGCGAAGACGCAGCTGGTCACCGGGACAACTGAAGGGGACAAAACAGACTTTGCCCTCAATCCGGCAGACGCCGTTGCCTCCGTAGGCGAGCTTATCGATCACGGCTGTTGCTGATGGCATGTTACAAACCTTTGAAACGTGCTTTGGGAGATGTGCTGCAGGAGACCCGGTACTCGTTCCTGACCAGCCGACGGTCAAAATCGGGAGCCGAAAGATAGCCGAGTGCGGTGTTCTTGAAGGCCTCGATCAATTGATTCCGGACTGAATCAATCTCCTCTTCCGGTACCGCCATCTTCTCCAGCACCCGTTCAAAGCGGACAGCTTCGCCCAGCCGTAGGCGGGCATCCTTGTACTGGGCATCATCATCGAAATAGCGCACATCCAGCGGGACACTGCAGTGGGCAACGATCTTGACATGGTAATAGCCGCCAAAATAATGCCGGGTCTCATCGTCCAGCGCAATGCTGAAACCTGAATCCAAAGTGAGATTCGTAATGGGGTTAGTTATCGTATTAAGCACTAGAGTTCCTCCATGGCATGAACAAGATCCAAAAGCCCCGCCACCACCGCCTCTTCAATGCGGGCCCCCTTTTCAGGGGAAGCCTTGCCCGGATCGCCCCAGACCCCGCCCGGCCAGTAGCGCCGCTTGTCGCGCACCAGGATTCCGGCCGGAAAAGAGGGATATTCCTCCGGAGCGCTTCCCTTGACCAGGTGGGGATGGGAATGCATGATCCGGGAGGTCTCGATTTCACCGGCATGGCAATCGCCGGGGGTTTCGATCAGATGCCTGGCGCGCTCACGGGCCAGCAGAAATTCGGTCACGACCGCCACCGAAATATCGGCATAGCGGGCGATCAGCTCTTCCCCGGCTTCCTGTAAGGCCATGCCATGGGCGCCGCCGGCATGGCCGCTGATGGCGATAAAGCTGCGCATCCCCTGCCCTCTTAAGGAAGTGACAATATCGCTGAAAAGTGACTTGAGGGTGGCGGTCGAAATCGAGATCGTTCCGGGGTGGCAGGCGCTGGAGCGGCAATTTCCGTAATGAATCGGCGGCGCGACAAAGAGCGGCCTGCTTTCGGCCGCCTTGAGGCAGACCTGGTAGGCCTCGAAGGTATCGGTGGAAAGCGGCAGATGCGGGCCATGCTCCTCCACCGAACCGAAGGGAATCAATACCATTCGGGTTGCCGCCAGCCCGGCTTCAAATTCCGGCATGGTCATATCCGAAATAATCATAGGGCCCCCAGCAGTCTGTGCATCTGGGGAATCACGCGCACATCCGGCAGCCGGGAGGCGGCCAGTTCCTGGAGATGCAGCAGATGGGGAACCCAGATGCCGACAGTGCCGTCCGGCAGCGTCAGCGGCTGGAGAAAGAGCGGTGTTTCCCGGTTCACGGTTGAAATGATTTCGCAGACCTGGCTGATTTCGTCCGGGGTGGTTGCATCCCCGACAACGACCTTGACGGAAACGGTGCGCCCCTGGGCTTCACGGAGAAACGATCCATGGATGTCCCAGAGCTGCTCGGTGCAGCCGGCGGTGGAGGGGAGCTTCATATCCATGCTGATGTAGTCGAGATGCTGTTTGAGCTGTCTCAAAGACAGGTGCATGGTTCCATTGGTTTCAAGGTGGATCGGGATGATGCTGCGGATTTCAGGCAGCAGCTCCCGCAGCAGATCGGCCTGCAAAAGCGGCTCGCCGCCGGTGATGCTGACCGAATGGTGAGCACCCGGCAGCCGGGCGGTCCAATCGGCAATCACGGTTGTCAGCGCTTCCAGGGGCATCGGCTGCGGGGTTTCCACCAATTCGCCCGACCCGGGGCAGGACTCGATCCGGCCGATGCCGGACACGCTGAATTCGGTGTCGCAATAACGGCAGTCCAGATTGCACTCGCTCAGGCGCACAAAGATCTGACGCCGCCCGGCCAGGAGTCCTTCACCCTGGATCGACGAAAACAGCTCGTTGACGTGAATCAGTTTACTCATAATAGCGGGCGGAGGCGTTGTCAGATTCCCAGACCGTGATTGAATCAACCTTGATGTTTTCGTTGTTCATCCGCTCCGCGATGCGGTCATACAGATACTTGGCGATATGTTCCGATGAGGGGGAGAGGTCGCGGAAAAACGGGTTTTCGTTGAGGTATTTATGGTCAAGCTCACTGATAACGGCGCCGGCTTCACGTTTCAGAACCTTGAAATCGATACCGAGCCCGGATTTGTCCAGCTCGCGGGCCGTGACCGAGACCTCCACTTTCCAGTTGTGGCCATGCAGGTTTTCGCAATCCCCCTGGTAATTGATCAGATTATGGGCGGCGGCAAAACTGGTTTTTATGGTCAGTACATACATAGGGAAAACTCCTCGTTTGTGATGGTGCTGCAGGCGATTTTAAACAGCGCTGATGTTACACAAAAATATGGGCAACCACAAGGATTGCCCATTTGATACCTGAAAAATGCGCTTCCGGCTATTTCTGGGATGCTTCCAGAGCCTGCTCTATGTCGGCGATAATATCCTCCGCCGCTTCAATCCCGATCGAGAGTCGGATGAAGTCGGCCGTGACACCGGTGGCGATCTGCTCTTCAGCTGAAAGCTGCTGATGGGTGGTCGAGGCCGGATGGATCACCAGGGATTTGGCATCGCCGATGTTTGCCAGATGGGAAAGCAGCTTGACGTTGTCAATGAACTTCTTGCCGGCCTCCATGCCCCCCTTGATGCCGAAGCCGATGATGGCCCCCTCCCCTTTGGGCAGGTATTTCAGCGCCCGGGCGTGATCCTTGTGGCTGGCCAGGCCGGGATAATTGACCCAGGATACGGCCGGGTGCGCTTCAAGGTAGCTGGCAACCGCGCGGGCATTTTCCACATGGCGGGGTATCCGCAGATGCAGCGTTTCCAGCCCCTGGATAATCTGGAACGCGTTGAAGGGCGAAATGCAGGCGCCGGTGTCCCGCAGCAGCGAGACCCTCATCTTGATGATGTAGGAAAGATTGCCCAATGCTTCCCAGTATTTCAGGCCATGGTAGGAGGGATCCGGC
>JAJZRX010000052.1 GCA_021850095.1 Deltaproteobacteria bacterium | reverse complement strand
ATTTTTTACTCAATGTCAAGCAAAAAATGCAACATCACGCTGAATTTATTACGTTTTTACATTCTCAAAGAACCATGCAAAGACCTAACCGGAAGAAGCTGAGTAAAAATAAGAAGCTTGCAAACTTTTTATTCTAGTTCCGTTTCACCGGAAAGGTTTGTGCTTGTTAAACTTCAAGTATTTTGATTTCTCCGTGTGCTCTGTGTGCTCCGTGTTATTGAACTGCCGTTTTCAGGATCATCGTTTGACCCGCGGATCGAGGGCGTCCCGGATCCCCTCCCCCAGCAGATTATAGGCCAGCACCGTTACCAGAATGGCCAGACCGGGAAACAGCGACAGCCACCAGGCAAATTCGATGTAATCCTTGCCGGAGGTCAGGATGTTGCCCCAGCTGGGGGTGGGCGGCTGGACGCCGATACCCAGAAATGAGAGGGCCGATTCGGTCAGGATCGCCCCGGCCACCCCCAGGGTGGCCGAAACCAGCACCGGAGAAACCGCGTTGGGCAGGATGTGGCGGAAGATTATCCGGGCATTGGAGCAGCCGATGCAGCGCGCCGCCAGGATATAGTCCATCTCGCGGATCGAGAGCGTCTCGGCCCGCACCAGGCGCGCCACCCCCATCCAGCCGGTCAGACCGATCACGATCATGATGTACCAGATCGAGGGTTCCAGAAAGGTGATCACCGCCAGAATCAGGAAGAAGGCCGGGAAACAGAGCATGATATCCACCAGGCGCATCAGCGCGGCATCCACCAGGCCGCTGTAATAGCCGGACAGCAGGCCGACCACCGTGCCGATCGTGACGGCGATGCCGACCGCCACGAAGCCGACCTTGAGTGAAATCCGGGCGCCGTACAGTATGCGGCTGAACACGTCCCGCCCCAGTTCATCGGTGCCGAACCAATGCTGCCAGGATGGCGGCGACAGCACTTTCCAGGCATTGATGGCGCTGGGGTCGTAGGGCGAGATCAGTGGCGCCAGCAGCGAGATCAGAAACAGCGCCAGCACCACCGCGCCCCCCAGCAGGGCCAGCTTGTTGCGCTTGAGGCGCGGCCAGAAGATAGAATTGAAATAGGAATGCCTGAAGTCCATGCCCTATCCCTCCCCGTGCCGGATGCGCGGATCAGCCAGCGCATAGCAAAGATCGGCGATCAGGTTGCCGATCAGCGTCAGAAAAGCCCCGATCACCAGAATCCCCATCACAACCGGATAATCGCGCGACATGACCCCCTGGTAAAAGAGCTGCCCCATGCCCGGTATGGCGAATATGGTCTCAAAGATGACGCTACCGCCGATCAGGCCCGGTATGGAGAAACCGAGCAGCGTAATCAGCGGCAGCAGCGCGTTCCGCAGGGCATGCTTGTAGATCACGACCCGCTCCGGCAGCCCCTTGGCGCGGGCGGTGGTGATGTAATCCTGGCTGATGACATTCAGCATGGCCGAACGCATATAGCGCGAAAGCCCGGCCAGGCTGCCGAAGGAGGCCACCATGACCGGCATGATCAGGTGTTTGGCCATATCCCCCAGGTAACGCAGCGTTCCCCAGGAATCGCTCCCCAGGGTGTGCAGGCCGGAAATGGGCAACCAGCCCAGCTTGACGCCGAAGAAGTACATCAACAGCAGCGCCAGCCAGAAGGTCGGCACGGCGAATCCGACAAAGACGAAGACGGTGATGCCCTTGTCCAGCCAGGTATCGCGGCGGGTGGCGGCCAGGATGCCGATCGGTATCGCCAGGCCGAACTCCAGGATCAGGGCGATCAGGTTGAGCGAGATCGTGACCGGCAAACGTTCCTTGATCTTGTCCAGCACCGGCCGGCCATCCGGCGAGAAGGAGCGCCCCAGATCCAGTTTGGCCAGTTTGCCGACCCAGCTGAAATACTGCTCGTGCAGCGGTTTATCCAGGCCGTAGAACTTGGTCAGCCGTTCGCGGGCCTCCTTGCCGACCTTGGGGTTCATGGCCATCTGCATCTCGACCGGCTCGCCGGGGGCCAGGTGGATGACCGAGAAGGTGATCAGCGTGATGCCGATCATCAGCGGGATCAGCATCAGGATGCGTTTGAGGAGATAGGTTGTCATGACTTCCATTCTTTCACGGACGAATAATCGTTGTTAGCAGATCATCAATTCAGTATTTTCTACTGTCGTAGGCCCAGTGCAAAAGTGCCTGGCGCTGCTTTCTTCGACAGGACAGGCATCCCTCCGGGCAGTTCTTCCTCACCTGGGCGATATGTCGCGCCATCGCCTTCCATCGCTTTATCTGCCGATTGTCATCGGAACACCTTCTGCCCATGTAGTAGCGACAGTACCATTGGAACCACCCTCGCGGGTCATCAGTATGAATCCATCCCTTTTCCTGCCAGTAAGATAGGGGTTTCGAGGCGTTCACGCCGAAAAAGTTCAGTTCGGGAACATGACGCTCATGGCAGAGTTTCGCCTTGACAAACCAATCCTGCGGAAACTCGTTTGTGCAGTCAGTCATATACTTCCCGCCAAAAACACCAAGCTCAAGCATCTCCTGCGGGGTCAGTTCAGGCCTGAAGTCCGGATGGAAGTTTTCCCCCATCGGTTCGGTCAGGAAGTACACGTAATCCGTTTGCATCAGGTCATTAACACATATACGAGTTTTCTGTAGAAGTGTCATCTGTGAGGTCGCCTTGTTCTATAATCCCGGCAGAAGCAGTTCAGCACAGGCGCAGATTCACTTCCTGATTGGAACCTCGCTTCTCTAATTTGTTGATACATTCGGAATGGAAAGTTGCCTACGGGTTCCCCCCCAGAGTCCATAGAGGACTTTCACCTCCAAGTCAACGATCAAACACCACAGTTGATAATACATCGCTTGCGCGAGACGCGCCCTGCCGGGCGCACATCGGGGCTGAGGCTGACCCGCCCTCGGCGGGTCTTGCGATGGCTGGGGCCGCGCTTGTATAATTCTTTACTTTTATAACATGCGTGGTATATTTGAGCCATGATTTTCCGACTTTCATATTACAATGAAACAGTCGAAGCGGAACTTGATGCTTGGCCAGTTGGCTTGCGTACACGGTTTCGAGCATTGACCGTACGCATGGAAGAATACGGTCCCAATTTGGGAATGCCGCATACACGCGCGCTTGGTAATGGCCTTTTTGAGATCCGTGCCAAGGCAGAAGAAGGAATTGGAAGAGCGTTTTTCTGCACCATGGTTGGAAGAAAGATCGTTATTCTTCACAGTTTCATCAAAAAGACGGACAAGACACCAAAACGGGAACTCGATATAGCGCTTTCTCGGCAGAAGGAGGTAATCAGTCATGAGCTATAAGCCGGTTTCGTACCACCCCAAGAAAAAATTGGAGAATGAGCTTCAAGACCCCGATTTCAAGAAAGCATGGGAAGCCTTGGATGATGAATTTGCCGCTCTGGATGCCCTGCTGGCGGCACGGCGTCAGGCTGGGATGACCCAGGAGCAAGTGGCGGCTAAAATGGGGGTTTCACAGCCCTCATTGGCGAGAGTAGAAGCGTCACTCGGCTCTCACCGTCATTCTCCGTCTCTTGAGATGCTCCGCAAATACGCTGCCGCTGTCAACTGCAAGCTGGAGATTAAGCTGATACCGCAGCATTCATGACTTGTGTTGAGTGGTTTAGTGCTGGCTGGTGGTGACAAGAGTAGTCAGGCTCGGGATATCAAGACAGCAATTTGGCTTGTCACTATTGCTTCTTTTAGAAATTGGATATAGCCATGCGGTCATGATTTATCTCCATTTTGAATCGCGAATAACGGTGTAGGCGCTGACCTGACGGCTTTATCGGTCAGGTCTAGTGCCTGGTTGGCAGTTGCCTTTTTCGAATACCAGCACATAAGCAACAGATCCATCATCAGGATCAGGGAAGTTTCGGACGTAATGTTCTGTCTCTTCAAGGCTTCGTGCGGCATAGGCTTCTGGCGACTCGTTTGATTGACGATCCACAGCCCAATTGCTGTATTCATACTCGAACCTACCACTGCGTTTCTGGAGAACGTCCCCGCCGAGAATGGCAACTTTAGAGCCTTTCAATTGCCTTATGATCTCCATTGCGTCTTTTCGAAGCCAAGCCACCTCTGCAACGTGAAGGTGCGACAACTCAATCGCTCTCGATTGAAGCTGAGTCGGGATTTCGCTGGGGATTTCTATTTGCAGTTTTTCGTTCATTTTCTTGCCTGCCAACTCGTTCATCTACGGTTTCCCTATATAGGTAACCAAGAATTCACCCAACATGGGAAACTCACCTATTCATCTTTTCATGAAAAACTCTTCCTGGACACCACTGCCAGACCTCCCCTACGTCTTGAGACAATCGTGCTTGAGGGGGGATAGCGAAGCAATCATTTCAAAGTGCCGGTCATCATGGAGCAGACGCGCATTATATTCCTGAGCGACTGCCGCAATCAGGGTATCGGTGAGCGGTGCGTTAAGACCTTTGTGCCGCAGCGTGTATGGCCCGCCGGTGTCAGACAGAGGATCACGGCTGGTAGACCTGCTCGTTCTTCGGCACAAACCACTTGATCTGGTTATGGCCGATGCCGGCCGGGGCCGGCTCCACGCCGCGGATGCGGACGCTGACGACCGGCAGGGCATCGGGGACGTACAGGAAGGTGTAGGGCTGCTCCTCGGCCAGGATCTCCTGGATGCGGAAGTAGGCTTGCTTGCGCTTCTCAAGGTCGAAGGTGCTGCGCCCTTCCACCAGCAGCCGGTCCACCTCCGGATTCTTGTAGCCGATGAAATTCAGCTCGCCCGGGTTGGTTTTGCTGGAATGCCAGATATCGTACATATCCGGATCCTGGGAGATGCTCCAGGCCAGCATGACGACTTCGAAATTGCCCTTGTTGATGAATTCCTTCAAAAAAGCGGCCCATTCCACAATCCGGATCTTGACATCGATGCCGACCTGCCGCAGGCGCTGCTGAACGATCTGGGCGGTCATCAGCCGCTGCTGGTTGCCTTGGTTGGTCAGGATCGTAAACTTAAAGGGTTTGCCGTCCTTGACCAGAATGCCGTCGCTGTTCTTTTCTTTCCAGCCGGCCTGGGCCATCAGTTGGGCAGCATGCTGCGGATCATAGGCGATGTCTTTCACGTTCGGATTGTAGGCCCAGCGCCCCGGCACGATCGGGCCATGGGCCTTCTGCCCCATACCGAACAGCACCCCCTGGATCAGTTCATCCTTGTTAATGGCGGCGGTCAGGGCCTGGCGGATGCGCTTGTCGCCGAAGAGCGGATGGCGCAGATTGTAACCCATGTAAAGGTAACCGGAGGAGGGGTAGCGGTACTTGTTGAAACGGGAGGTGAAATTCTGATTGGCGGTCTGGCGGGCGTACTGCACCGGCGTCAGACCCATCAGGTCGATCGCGCCGGCCTTCAATTCCATGTACATGGTGGATGTATCCGGGATGATGCGGTAGATGTAACGGTCGATATAGGGGCGCCCCTCGAAGTAATCGGGATTGGCCTCCAGTACGATCTTCTGTCCGGCAATCCACTCCTTGAAGCGGTAGGGGCCGGTGCCAACCGGCTGACGGGCCAGCGGGCTCTTGGTGATATCCTGCCCCTCCAGCAGATGGGCCGGCAGAATGTTGGTGCCCCAGGAAGCCAGGGCCGGAGCAAAGGGCTCGGCATACACGACTTTGACGGTATGATCGTCCGGGGCCGAGATATTTTTGACCTGTTTGAAGTCTTCGGCGTAGGCGGTGGGGGTTTTGGGGTCAATGATGACACGGTAGGTGTAAAGCACGTCCCGGGCGCTGAATGGTTGGCCGTCATGCCATCTGACACCCCGGCGGAGATGAAAGGTGATCGTCAGGCCGTCGGGGGAGATGTCGTAGGACTCGGCCAGGTCGCCGGTTATTTTGAGGTTTTTGTCGTACTTGATCAGACCGTTGTAGATCTGGCCGGCCACCGCGTGGGAGGATGAGTCGGAAGCCAGGATCGGGATCAGGGTCGAGGCTTCGCCGATGGTGCCCTCAACCAGCGAGTCGCCCGTAACGGGTATGGCGGCGGAGGCGGTTCTGGCGGGCGGCTGGCGGGTTTCTGAAGGGCTGCAGGCGATCAGAAAGAAAGCGCACAGGAGCAGGAACAGCAGGCATCGGCCTGGTGCGCGCCTCATTTGTCGAGGTGCTCCCCTTTGAACTTTTTGATCTTCTCGGCCAGTTCCTTGCGCTCAGGATCGATTTCCAGCGCCTTGCGGTACTGTTTGAGCGCTTTTTTGAACTCGCGCCGGGCGGCATAGGCATCCCCCAGATGCTCGGCAATGGTGGAATCGTCATCCACCAGGCTGAAGGCATCCTCCAGAATCCTGACCGCTTCATCATAACGCTTCAGCTTGAAATTGACCCAACCCAGGCTGTCCAGAATAAAGGCGTCATTGGGGCGCAGTTCCACGGCCAGCTTGAGATAGCCCAGGGCCTCCTCCAGGTTGATGCCCATCTCGGCATAGGAGTATCCCAGGAAATTCAGGGCCTGGGGATCTTTGGGGTTGATGGCCAGCACTTTTTTCATCTGCTCGATCGATTCGGCCCGCTTGCCGAGCTTGTCCAGCAGCACGCCGATGCGGAACTGGTAGCGCGGCTCTTTCGCAAAAAGGTGATCATTTTCATTCAAAAACGCCAGGCCGGTCTCGGTCTTGTCAAGCGACTCGTACAGCGAGGCCAGATTCAGGTACAGCTCCACCTGTCCCGAATTGGTTGCAAGCGCTTCCTTGAGAATCTGGATCGCCTGCTCCGTTTTTCCCTGTTCCTTGAGGATAAAGGCAATATGGCCGATCGCCTCCGGATAGGGTGCCGCTTCATGGGGGATCTTGGAAAACTCGGCATGGGCCTTTTCCAGCTCACCCTTCTCCTCGTATGCTATGCCGAGGTACAGGCGGACATGGTGGGCTGACGGGTCTTTGTCAAGCAGGGTACTGAAGACCGTGATCGCTTCGTCGTACTGTTCCAGCTCCAGATGGACCAATCCGGTTTTGCGCAGGGTTTCCTGACCGCCCAGCCCGGATTTGGCGGCATTCTGGAGATACACCAGCGCTTCCGGAAAGCGGCGCTGCTGTATCAGCAGCTGAATCAGGCGCTGCAGCACCGTGCCCCGGTTTTCATCCTTATCGAGCAGGGCACGGTAACTTTCAATGGCCTGGGGATAATCGCCCAGCGCCTCATGGGTGGCGGCCATGTCGATGCCGGCCTGTTCAAATTCCGGCCGCAGCTCGAGCGTTTTTTTAAAGAACCCCAGCGCTTCCCGGTACAGTCTCATCTGACCGTAGGCCCGCCCCAGATAATAATGGCCGAGGATTGATTCGGGATTTATCTTTATCAGCGCCTTCAGGGTTGCAACGGTTTCCTCGTACTCGAACAGACGCATCAGGGAGAGCGCCAGATGCAGGTAGGCGTCTTCCTTGGAGGGATCGAGCTTGACCGCTTTGCGGAGATAATCGGCCGCTTCCCAATCCTTGCCGGCCGACGACATCAGGATGCCCCCCAGCACATAGGGGGGGCGAAATTCCGCATCAAGCTTGATGGCCTTGGCGATGTACTCCAGCGCCTCCGGAACCTGACCGATCTTCAGTTTGATCTCGGCCACTTCGGAGTGCAGCATGGCGGAATCGGGATCACGCTCGATCGCTTCGCGCAGCAGAGCCAGGGCGGCCGGGTAGTCGCCATCGTGGGTCGCCAGGCGGGCTCGCGAATACAGATACAGGGAACGGGAACGTCCATCGGACATCGTGTGGGTTTCCTGCATTTCATCGGGGTGGGGTGTGCCGGCAGCGCACGAGGTCAGAACCAGGAGGGACATCACTATCATCAACCGCAACCGCATTTCGTAACGTTCCATTTCTTGGTAAAATTTTTCAAAAAACTATCATGAATCGCCAGTGCGGTCAAACGATAATCATGAAGCCTGACAGCTTGCGGAGGCACCACTTTGGTGATACTCTTCAACACACAAGAAAGCCGCTATTATGAAGCCAACTATCTTAAAATCATTAATGAAACCAGAGTCATATCCCCTGCCGACCAGCTCGGTCGAGCTTGTGCAGACGCATGTCTCCTGGATATTTCTGACCGACAGCCACGCCTTCAAGATAAAAAAGCCGGTTAATTTCGGTTTTCTCGACTTTTCAACCCTTGAACTGCGGCACTTTTACTGCAACGAGGAGCTGCGCCTCAACCGCCGGCTCTGCCCGGAAATCTACGAGGATGTCATACCCCTGCGCGAAAGCGGAAAAGGCGCCGCATTCAGCGGTGACGGGCCGATTGTCGACTACGCCGTGATGATGAAGCGCCTGCCGGCCGAGCGCATGCTGGACAAACTGGTGGAGAGCGGCGCGGCAACGCCGGAAGAGCTGAAAAACGTGGCTGCCGCGGTCAGCAGGTTTCATGCCGCAGCGGAAACATCCGCACACATTTCCGGGTTCGGCTCGCTGCAGCAGATCATGTTCAACTGGAACGAGAACCTGGAGCAGATGCTGCCCTATCAGGACAGCACCCTGCCGGCCGAGGAGCGCTACGCGATCCAGGAGTGGGTCACGGAATTCAGCGAGACACACCGCGACCTGTTCGAGCGGCGCGTTAAGGGCGGTTATATCCGCGACTGCGACGGCGACCTGCACCTTGAAAACATCTGCCTGACCGGCGAGCGGGTCTGCATCTTCGACTGCATCGAGTTCAACGAGCGCTTCCGCTTCTGCGACACGGCCGCCGACATCGCTTTTCTGCTGATGGATCTGGATTTTCACGGTCGCCGGGATCTGGCGCAGACCGTTTTTACAACCTATCAGGAGGCCTCCGGCGACCCGGAACTTGCCCCGTTGACGGATTTCTACAAGGTCTATCGGGCCTTTGTGCGCGGCAAGGTCGAGAGTTTCCGCACCAGCGACCGCGGCATCAGCCGGGAGTCCAGGGCGCTGGCCGGCCGGCGCGCGATCCGCTATTTCAGGCTGGCCCGCGGCTATTGCCAAAGCAGCCGACTGCGCCCGACCCTGTTCATCACCTGCGGAAGCATGGGTTGCGGCAAAAGCACGCTGGCGGATCAGCTGGCCTTTGAGCTGGGTATTTCGCTTCATAATTCGGATGTCGTCCGCAAGAAGTTGGCGGGGAAGCCCCTTCTGTCGGCGGTTTCGGATCACTATGGGCAGGGTTTGTACGACAGCGCCATGACGGAGAGAACCTATGCCGAGCTGATGCGGCTGGCAGAAAATGAACTGGCGGCCGGACGCTCGACAGTGATCGACGCCAGCTTCAATAAAGCCGCCCTACGCGGCGCCTTTGCCGAACTGGCCGCCCGCCGCACCTGCGGCTTTATAATTCTGAAGGTGCTCTGTGACCGGGCGGAACAGAAAAAAAGGTTGATAAAGCGCTCCGAATCGGGCACTTCTGTCTCCGATGGCCGACTGGAGCTGCTTGAACGGCAAATGGCAGACTTTGAAGCGCCCTCCCCGCACGAAGGACGGATCATACAGCTCAACACGATCAACACGCCGGAAACGCTTGCCAGTCACATCTACAGGGAGCTTGAGCGACAATGAAACGTATGCTGATCAGAATCATGCATCGCCTGCAGCTGCGCGAATCCTGGATAATTTTCTTTATCCTGGGAATCATCATGATGACCTTCCCCTTTCTGCACATCTTCAACAAGCCGATCACGCTGTTCGGTTTTCCGCTCATGTTTTTGTACCTGATGATCGGCTGGGCGGTTTCAATTTTTGTGATCTACCTTTTCATGCGCGCTTATTCCTCTCACAACCATAATCCGGATGAGAAAAAAGACGTATGAGCCCTGGAATTGCCTACGCGGCCTCCATATCCGCATTCTACACGGCCCTGATATTCCTGGTGGCCTGGTACGCCCATCATCGCAAAGAGTCCGGCCGCAGCATCGTATCCAACCCGATCATCTATTCGCTCTCCCTGGCGGTTTACTGCACCTCCTGGACGTTTTACGGCAGCGTCGGCAAAGCCTCCACCACCGGGATAGATTTCCTGATGATCTATCTCGGCCCTTCACTGGCGGCCTTTTCCTGGCTTTTTCTGCTGCGGCGCATCATCAGGATCAGCCAGGACAACAATATCACCTCCATCGCCGACTTTATCAGCCTGCGCTACGGCAAATCGCTCTGGCTGGGGGCGCTGGTAACGATCATCGCCATCCTGGGCATCATGCCCTACATCGCCCTGCAGATAAAAGCCGTATCCCACAGCTTCTATCTGGTCAGCGGCCTGCAGATCCACGACATAACTCTGGGCGGCTCCGAATCGGGAGCTAAACTGCCGACCGGGCTGATTCTGGCCCTGATCCTCTCGGTCTTCAGCATCATTTTCGGCGCCCGACGGCTGGTTTCATCCGAACGGCATGAAGGCCTGATCGCCGCGGTGGCCTTTGAATCGCTGATCAAGCTGCTCAGCCTGATCGGCGTGGGACTGTTTGTCACCTACGGCCTGTTTGACGGCTTTACTGACATATTCAGCCGCTTCAAAGCCTTCGATCCGGCCGCCTTTGACCGGCTGTTCACCTTTGACGCCTCCGGCAGCAGTCCGGACAGCATCCCCACCTTTACCATGCTGTTCCTGTCCATGGGCGCGATCATGCTCCTGCCGCGGCAGTTTCATGTCATGGTGATCGAAAACTCGGATGAACGGCACATATCCACCGCCATGTGGCTCTTTCCGACCTATCTTTTCCTGATCAACCTGTTCGTCATGCCGATCGCCCTGGGGGGCATCCTGACCACCGGCAGCACCAGCGGAGCCGATTTTTTCGTGATCAACATCCCGCTGATCACCGGCAACAGCGCCATCGCCCAGCTGGCTTTTCTGGGCGGCCTGTCCGCCGCCGCCGGCATGGTCATGGTCGAGTCGGTCGCCATCTCGACCATGCTGCTGAACCACATCTTCATGCCGGTCATCGTGCGCTGCACCCCCCAGGCCTGGTTTCCGATCCTGCTGATCAACCTCAAGCGCCTGGGGATACTTCTGGTGATCATGATGGGTTACTTTTACCATCGGATCGTCGGCGATTCCTATATGCTGGTCAACATGGGGCTGATCTCCTTTTCAGCCGCCGCCCAGTTTCTTCCGGCCATGCTGGGCGGATTGTACTGGAGACGCGGCAACAAGGCCGGAGCGATCGGCGGCATCCTGCTCGGCTCCCTGACCTGGTTCTACACCCTGCTGCTCCCCTCCTTCAGCCGATCCGGCTGGCTTCCGGCCGACCTGCTGACCGAAGGCCCCTTCGGCATCAGCCTGTTGAAACCCACCGCCCTGTTCGGCCTTTCCGATATGGATCTCTGGAGCCATTCCCTGTTCTGGAGCATGCTCTTCAATGTCAGCAGCTACATCGTCTGTTCCATCCTGCTGAAGCAAACCGAACAAGAACGGGAACAGGTACACAAATTCATCGGCATTTTCGAGCAGCAGCCCAGCAGCCGCCACCCCGAAACAAAACGGCTCTCAAAACCGGTTACCACGGAACAGTTCGTGACCCTGATGGCCAAATTCATCGGAGAGACCGAGGCCAACCGGGCCATCAGCCAGTATATCGGCAATCGCGAGATCAATGCCCAGGGCACCGTATCGGAATTCGAACTGCCCAATCTGAAACGCCACACCGAAAAGACCCTGGCCGGCTCGGTCGGGGCGGCCGCCGCCGGAGCCATAGTGGACAGCTTCCTGTCCGACATGGGATCCCGCATGGAATCGGTCTACGACATCTACAGCACGGTCCGCACCTCCCTCGACCAAAGCCGCGAATCACTGTTTGTCCGCCTTAAAGCTTCGGAAATCATCAACCGCACCCTGGATCTGCAGATCATCATGGACGACCTGCTCAACCTGCTGCTGAAGGAATTCAAACTGGACGTGGCCATCATCCAACTTAAAAAAGACAGCGACGCCTTTCTGGTCTCCAGCTATCAGGGCACACACCGACGGCCGATCAGCAGCAGCCACTGGTACACCGAAAGCCGCCCCTATCTGGATATGGTCTACCGTGACGGCAAACCGCATTTCACCAACGATGTCCGCCAGGCCAGTGAAATGCTGCCGCTTGACATGACGATTGCGGAAGGGATCGTCTCCTTCGCCCACATCCCCATCTCCCGGGAAGGTGAACCGGCCATCGGCATTCTTTCGGTGTTTTCAAAGTCAATCGCCGGGCTTTTCACCGAGGAATTCATCGGCCTCCTCTCCAGCCTTTCGGGCCAGCTGGCCCAGGCCATAACCATTGTTCAGGAAATGCAGGCCAAGGACCGGGAACGCGACCAGAAGGAGCTGGCCCTGCTCCAGAATGCCCGTGTTCTGCGGGATATGGAGATCGCCAAGCAGATCCAGATATCACTGCTGCCGAACAGCGCTCCGGAAATTTCGGGCATCGACCTGGCCGGCCGCTGCATCTCGGCCGCCCATGTGGGCGGGGATTATTTTGATTTTTTCCGCCGCAACGAGCATACCGTCGACATGCTGATCGCCGACGTATCGGGCCACAGCGTCGGGGCGGCCCTGATCATGGCCGAGGTTCGCACTCTGCTGCGGGCCCAGGTCAATTCAGCACACAGCGCCAGCGCCATCCTGAACATCCTCAACAGCCAGCTCCACGACGACCTGACCCGGGCGGAACTGTTCATCACCATGTTTTACGCGAAATACAGCTCGGCCAGCGGCAAGCTGTCCTACTCCAATGCCGGGCACAATCATCCGATCATTCACCGCTCAAGCCAGGATTCCTGCATAGAGCTGGACACGGAAGGGCTGATCATCGGCGTAAAAACATCGGTGGTATTCGAAGAGCGCAGCATTGAACTTATCAGCGGGGATGTGCTACTCTTCTATACCGACGGATTGACGGAAGCCTGCGACAGCGAAGGAGAAATGTTCGGCGCAGCCCGGGTCTGCTCGCACCTGGGGGCGGTTTCGGATCTGCCGGCCAAAGAGATCATCGATTCCTTATACGATGCGGTCATCGCATTCAGCGGCACCCGGTCGCTCCAGGACGACATTTCCATGGTAGTATTGAAAATAAACTGATGGAGGAGAGTGCATGAATTTCAAGACCGAAAAGAATGGCAGGGCGGTGGTTGTTTTTGTGAAGGAAGAACGGCTGGATGCCAACAATTCCGAAGAACTCAAGGCCGAGCTGGTGCGAATTTTCGAGGGGGGCAGCAAGGATCTGATCGTCGATCTCAAGGAAGTTCGCTTTATCGACAGTTCCGGTCTGGGAGTGCTGGTTTCCGGCTTCAAAAATGCTTCCACCCGTCAGGGAACCATAAAACTGTCCGGACTGCAGACCCAGGTCAAATCCATGTTCGAACTGACGCGCCTCCATCGGGTTTTTGACATCTTCACCACGGTCGATGACGCGCTGGAAAGCTACTAACGCTGGCTGTTATCGCGGGATTCCTATGAAAACACGCATGGCTCTCGACATAACCATTCCGAATCAGACCCGCTACCTGGGTCTGATCGGCAAAATCGGCGAAAATATGGCCAGGGAATTCGGTGACAGCGCTTGCGATCGTGAGACGCTTGCCAATCAGCTGAACATCGTGCTGACCGAATCAATCGTCAACGCCATCAAACACGCCAACGCCACCGATCCGGCCAAAGAGGTTCATGTGCGGATCACTGTCTCGGACAGGGAGATCGCCATCATGGTTTATGACAGCGGCTGCGGCTTTGATCTGAACTCCCTGGCCAGCCCCTGCTTTGATGCCGACGCCCTGGAGGAAAAAGGACGGGGCATATTTATTATCCGCTCATTGATGGATCATGTGGAGTATCGCAAGGCAAACGGTGGCAATGTGCTGGAAATGAGGAAAAAACTCGTACGGCGCTGACCTGGGGCACGTACGCTTTTCTGCCGCCGGGCCTGTTTGCAGATTGCCGCCGTACGGCTATTTTTTTGCTTCGTTTTGTTGTTCATGGTATAGGTTCGTGCAATTCCAAACCAGGTGGGTACCTCATGGGAACAGTTCCGCGCATAATCCATATCATCATTCTGATCCTCTCGCTCTGCATTCCCTCCCCCTCGTTCGCACAATCCCGACCGCAAAAACTCCTGATCGGCATCCTGCCCGAAATGAATGTCTTCAAGCAGAAACAGCGCTTTCAGCTCCTGGGAGAGCACCTTTCAAAGAAAACCGGCATTAGGGTTGAGTTCACCATCCTGAGCCGCTACGGCAATATCATTGACAGCTTCACCTCGGAAAAAATGGACGGCGCCTTTTTCGGTTCCTTTACCGGCGCCCTGGCCATCCGGAAACTGGGTGTGGTTCCCCTGGCTCGTCCGGTCAATCCCGACGGCGCCTCCACCTATCACGGTTACCTGTTCGTCCGCAAAGACAGCGGCATCACCGGCGTCAGGGAGATGAGGGGCAAAACCATGGTCTATGTGGACAAGACCACCTCCGCCGGTTACCTTTTTCCGCTGGCCTATCTGAAGGACAACGGCATCAAGGATCCGGAACATTTCTTCAGTGCTACCTTTTTTTCCGGAAGCCACGATGCGGCGGTCAGTGCCGTGCTGAACCGCAAGGCGGATGTGGGAGCGGCCAAGCACAGCATCTACGACCAGATGAAAAAGAGCGACCCCCGCCTGGACCGCGAACTGATGGTTCTGGCCGAATCGGCCCGCATGCCGTCAAATGGACTCTGCGTCAGGAAGGATCTGGATGAAGCGCTGAAAAGCACATTGAAGACGATCCTGCTCAACCTGCATCAGGAGGCTGACGGAAAACAGGTGCTGAAACAGTTCGGGGCCCTCAAATTCATTGAGACCACCACCGCAGATTATCAGCCGGTTTTCGATATGGCAGCCAAGGCTGGTATTGATGTAAAGTCCTACAACAGCCGCAACAGATAGGCAAAACGCCAGACCGGCAATCCAGTCCTCCTATTTTCAGAACCACGCTCGAAAAGGGATCCATGTAATGAAGCGAAAAATCATACTGTCCTTCCTGACCGTGTTTCTCCTGTTAACCCTGGGAGCCGGCATTGCCACAATCTACGCCGGTAATGTCACCTCAACCCTCAGCCGGCTGATAACGCTCCACCAGATCGAAAGCTTCAGGCACCACCTGATCATGTCGATCCAGACCGTCCAGTCGGATCTGTACACGGTCCATACCACGGCCGGCAGAAAACTTGACGCCATCGTCGAGAACGTGGCCAAGCTCGAACAGACCGCCCAGAAATGCAGTTCCTGCCACCATACGCCCGAAATCGCCCTCCGGATCGAAGAAGTCCAGTCCCTGGTCAGCGATTACCAGAATTCCCTCAGTTATTACATCACCGCATCGGCCAACCAGCAGCAGATCGACAAACTGAAATTTGAAGCGGCCGGCATCGGCAACCAGCTCCTGGTCAAGACCGAGGATATGTCGGTGCATGCCAGCTCCAAACTGAACACCCTGACGGGTACAGTCATGCAGGAGGTCAAGCGCGCTTCTCTGATTTTCATATCCACCCTGCTCCTCAGCATCATTCTTTCGATCATTATCGCCGCACGCCTGACCAGGGCCATCACCCAACCGGTGGATGCACTGCTCATCGCCACCCGGGACATCTCGGCCGGAAACCTGGATCACCGGATCGATTACAGCGACCGCACCGAATTCGGCGAACTGGCCTCCCATTTCAACTTGATGAGCAGTTCGCTGAAAAAGGGTTATGAAAAACTCCAGCAGGAGATCAACGAACGAAAAAGCGCCGAAGAGGCTCTCCGTGAAAGTGAAGAGCGCTACGCGCTGGCCGCCCACGGCTCCAACGACGGACTCTGGGATTGGGATCTGCGCGATGACAGGATTTTCTTTTCCTACCGCTGGAAAACCATGCTCGGCTACGCCGAAGAGGAGGTCGGCAGCTCGCCGGAAGAGTGGTTCGCGCGCATCCACCCCGACGACCTGTCCGAGGTAAAAGCCAAAATAGCCGCGCACCTTGACGGCCAGGATCAGCATTACGAAGGGGAATACCGCATTCTGCACAAGGACGGCGACTACCGCTGGGTGCTCAATCGCGGTCTGGCGGTGCGTGACCCGTCCGGAAGAGCCTGCCGCATGGCCGGCTCACAAACGGACATTACCCTCCGCAAGGCCGCCATGGAGCAGCTGGTCTACAACGCCTTTCATGATGCCCTGACCGGCCTGCCGAACCGGGCCCTGTTCATGGATCGCCTGCAGCACGTTATCGACACCCAGATACGGCGCGACGACCTGCTGCTGTATGCCGTGCTTTTTCTGGACATGGATCGCTTCAAGATCGTCAATGACAGCCTGGGGCACCAGATCGGAGACAAACTGCTGGTCGGCATGGGGCGCAAATTGACCGAATGCCTGCGGCCGGGCGACACGGTCGCCCGTCTGGGAGGAGACGAGTTTTCGATCCTGCTGGAGAACATCAACAAACTGGAAGATGTGTATGACGTTTCCAACCGGATTCACCTGGCACTCTCCACGCCGTTCAACATCGATGATAACGAAGTTTATGCGGCGGTCAGCATCGGCATCGCCCTGGGGCCGGAGCATTATCAGCGGGCCGAGCAGGTGCTGCGGGATGCGGATATCGCCATGTACCAGGCCAAACGGCGGCACGACTCATCGACCGAGATTTTCGACACCAGAATGCACGCCAGCATCCTTGACCGGATCATGCTCGAAGCCGACCTGCACGCGGCCCTGGATCACCATGAACTGCTGCTGCTCTACCAGCCGATCATGGATCTGAAAACCCAGCGTCTGAACGGTTTTGAAGCGCTGGTGCGCTGGAATCATCCCGTGCGGGGTCTGATTTCCCCGCTGGATTTCATCCCGGTGGCGGAGGAAACCGGATTGATAACCAAGATCGGAGAATGGATCATGCAGGAGGCCTGCCGCGAACTGAAAAGGCTGCAGGAACGCTATCCGTCGCAGCCCCCCTTAAAGATGAGCATCAACATCTCCGGTCGTCAGTTTGCCCATGAGAACCTGGCGGACATGGTGGCCGAAGCGCTGCGGGCAACCGCTGTCCCGCCGGAGTGCGTGGCGCTGGAAGTCACCGAAAGTATGCTGCTGGAGAACGTGGAAATGGCGATCAGCACCATGAACCGGATTCGCGCCATGGGGGTACACATTCACATCGACGACTTCGGCACCGGCTATTCCTCGCTCAGCTACCTGCACCGTCTCCCGGTCAACGCGCTCAAGGTGGATCGTTCCTTTGTCAGCAAACTGTCCGAGAACGGCGATAATCAGGAAATCGTGCGCTCGATCATCTCACTGGCCAGAAGCCTCAACCTGGATGTCATCGCCGAAGGGGTGGAACTGGATCACCAACTGCTGCAGATCAAGGAACTTGATTGTCACTACGGCCAGGGCTACCTGTTTTCGAAACCGATGGAATCGGTTGCGATTGAGGGCTGGCTGATTACAAATGGACTTAAAACAGATGCAAAGCCATAAACCACACCCGCATTCCCAAAGATTGGACGACCATGACCATAGCTTCCCACACCACCATCTACCGCAAGGACTACACCCCCTTTGACTATCTGCTCAACAGCACCGAACTGCGCTTTGAGCTGGGCGAGGAAACGACTCTTGTCACGTCCCGTTTGACGATCCAGCCCAATTTCGACACCTCCCAGGGGTCTCGCCCGCTGATCCTTGACGGACACCGTTTCAAGCTGCTGGGGTTGTTACTGGACGGCACACCGCTGGATCAGGATTGCTACACAGTGACGCCGGATCAACTGACGATCCAGTCTGTTCCATTGGCGCCCTTTACGCTGGAGGTCAGGACCGAGCTGCGCCCCCAGGACAACACCTTTCTGGAAGGGTTGTACCGCTCGGGCGGGATGTTCTGCACCCAGTGCGAGGCGGAGGGTTTCCGTTCCATGACCTATTATCCGGACCGCCCGGATGTGCTGTCGATCTTCACCACCACGGTCGTGGCCGATAACGTGCGCTATCCGGTGCTGCTTTCCAACGGCAATCTGATTGAACAGGGCGAGCTGCCGGACGGGCGCCATTGTGCGACCTGGCACGACCCGTTCCGCAAACCGAGCTACCTGTTCGCGCTGGTGGCCGGCGATCTGGCCTGCATCCGGGACAGCTTCGTCACCTGTTCCGGGCGGGAGGTGGATCTGCGCATCTATGTGCAGCAGCATAACCGCGACAAGTGCGATCACGCCCTGCTGTCGCTCAAAAAGGCCATGCGCTGGGACGAGCAGACCTATGGCCGGGAATACGATCTGGATTGCTACATGGTCGTGACGGTGGATGACTTCAACATGGGAGCCATGGAGAACAAGGGGCTCAACATCTTCAACTCGCGCTATGTGCTGGCCAGCCCGGCCAGCGCCACCGATGACGATTACCATGCCATCGAGGCGGTCATCGGCCATGAATATTTCCACAACTGGAGCGGCAACCGGGTCACCTGCCGCGACTGGTTCCAGCTTTCGCTGAAGGAGGGCTTCACCGTTTTCCGTGACCAGGAGTTCTCTTCGGACATGGGGTCGCGCGGCGTCAAAAGGATCAGCGATGTGCGCGCCCTGCGCACGGCCCAGTTCGCCGAGGATGCCGGCCCGATGGCCCACCCGGTCCGCCCCGATTCCTACATCGAGATCAACAATTTTTATACGATGACGGTCTATGAAAAGGGAGCCGAAATCGTCCGCATGCTGCGGACGCTGCTCGGCCCGGAGAAATTCCGCCAGGGCTGCGACCTGTACTTTGCCCGCCATGACGGCCAGGCGGTGGCGGTGGATGACTTCCTGCAAGCCATGGCCGATGCCGGCGGGATCGATCTGCAGCAGTTTGGCCTGTGGTACAGCCAGGCCGGCACTCCCCGCCTGGACGCCACCGGGATTTACGATCCCGCTGCCGGCAGTTACACGCTGACAGTTCGCCAGAGCTGCCCGCCTACACCGGGACAGCCCGACAAGCAGCCGCTGCAGATCCCGCTTTCAATCGGACTGCTCGACCGGGATGGACGCCCGTTGCCGCTGCTGCTGGAGGGTGAAGCGGGCGCCGGTTCCACCAGCAGGGTTCTGCAGCTGCGCTCGGCGGAAGAAAGCTACCGTTTCACGGGTCTGACCGAAGAGCCGGTGCCGGCGCTGCTGCGCGGTTTCTCGGCCCCGGTCAAGCTGGAGTATCCCTACCGGCACAGCGATCTTCTGCTGTTGATGGCCCACGAAAGCGATCCGTTCTGCCGCTGGGAGGCTGGTCAACGCATGGCGTCTCAAGTCATTCTGGATCTGATCAGGCGCCAGCAGCAGGGGCGGGAGCTTGAGCTGGACCCGGCTTTTGCGGAGGCCTTCGGCATCACGCTGGCCAGCGGACACCCTGACAGCTCCTTTTTGGCCGAAACTCTCACCCTCCCCTCCGAGAAATACATGGCCGAGCTGCTGGCGGTCATCGATCCGGGCGCGATTCATGCTGCCCGCCAGTTCCTGATCCGCAGTCTAGGGGCGCGCTTCCGGGATCAGTTCCTGGCGCTACGGGAAAGCTGTCGAACAAATGCCCCCTACTCTCCCGGCGACGGCCGGGCCGGCCAGCGGCGCCTGGCCAACCTGTGCCTGTCCTATCTGACCAGCAACGGCGAACAGGAGGCAATAAAGCTCTGCCGGCTGCAGTACCACGCGGCCGACAACATGACCGACCAGATCGGTGCGCTGCTGCCGCTGGCTTCCTGCGACTGTCCGGAACGCCGCGCCCTGCTGGCTGATTTTTACGAACGCTGGCAGTCTGACCGCCAGGTGGTTGACAAATGGTTTGCGCTGCAGGCCAGCTCGACCCTGCCCGGTACGCTGGACGAGCTTCAGGGCTTGCTGGAGCACCCGGCTTTCGAGCTGACCAACCCGAACCGCTTCCGCTCCCTGGTGGGCAGCTTCAGCCAGGGCAACCAGGTCCGTTTCCACGATCCCGGCGGCGCCGGCTACCGCTTTCTGGCCGACCAGCTGCTGCGGCTGATCCCGGTCAACCCCCAGGTATCGGCCCGGCTGCTGGCCCCGCTGACCGGCTGGCGGCGTTTTGAAGCGGGCAGAAGCGCGTTGATGCGGGCTGAACTGGTGCGGATCAGCACCCTGCCCGACCTGCCCCGGGATGTCTACGAGGTGGTGACCAAGAGTCTGGAAAATTAATCATCACGAAGGAGGGGATCATGAAAACGAAGCTACTGTTAGGGGGGATACTGCTTTTTGCCGGGACAAGCATCTGTCAGGCCGGATGGCTGGGGGATACTCTGGAAGGCGCGGCTAAAAGGATAGGCAACCGGGCGGTCAACGATGCCACCAACAGCACCTATGACGCGGCAAAAGGAGGGGTGCGCGATGCCGTCAAGGGGGACAAGGGCACAAGCTCGAAGCAGCCAACGCGCAAGGGCTCTGATCCGCAGAGAGCAAACGAAAACGCAACGTCTCCCCCGACTGAAGGTCTCTCGATTGAAGAAGCGGAACAGGTCTACACCAAGTTCGACTTCATACCTGGCAGCAAAACCATCTTCTTTGACGATTTCAGCGACACCGATGTTGGGGAATTTCCGCGCAAGTGGACTCTTGAGGGCCCCAAACCGGGCAGCAACAACACCGTGGACGTGGTGGAGTTCCAGGGCAAGCGTTTCCTTCGTTCGGTGCCGGGCGCCAAGGGGCAACCTCCGGCAACCCAGTACATTCGCCTGAACCAGAAGGGTGATCTGCCTGAAAAATTTACGATCGAATTTGATGCGCTGCTGGCGCCGGTCAAGGAAGGATCGGTTTACCACCTCGTCTATCGGCTCCTTTTAGTGCCGGCCGACAAGAAGATCGACATCTTCAAGTGGAACGCTCCCAACTCTGTCCTTTTCTCGGGCAAGGAAAGCTCCTCGGCGAACACCAAAACAGCCCTGGATCTGGGCGACGGGAAGGTTCACCACTTCGCCGTCAGCGTCAACGGCACATTCGTCAAGGCCTATATCGACAACCAGCGGGTCGTGAACGATCCCGACGGGCTTAAGCGGCCGATCAAGCAGATCGGCCTGCAGATGCTGACCCCCAACAATTTCAAGACGGACAAACTTCTTTTCAGCAACTTCCGCCTGGCGGAAGGGGGAAAGGACGTCAAGTCGGCTCTGGACACCGATGGGAAAATCATCACCCACGGCATCCTTTTCGACACCGGCAAGGCCACCCTGAAGCCCGAGTCGCTGCCGACTCTCAAGATGATCCTCGCTTTACTGAATGACGATCCGGAACTGAAATTCTCCATCGAAGGTCACACCGACAGCCAGGGAAACAAGGGCATCAATCAGCCGCTTTCAGAACGCAGGGCTGAAGCGGTGAAAAGCTGGCTGGAAGGGAAAGGGATTGAGTCGTCACGGCTGAAAAGCGATGGGTTCGGTGACAGCAAGCCGATCGACAGCAACAAAAGCAGCGAAGGACGGGCCAACAACCGGCGGGTTGAATTTGTGAAATTCTGAAGATAAACGGTGCAGACACCAAAAAACCGCTGTGGGCTGATTTTACAGGCAAGCAGCGGTTTTTTTCATATCGGCTTCATTATCCCTTCAGCATCAGTAGTACTCTTCCTGATAAGCAGGAATTTCATCCAGAAAACCGGGACGCAGGGCGGCGTGGCGCAGGGCGATATCCAGATCGGCAATCAGACGCTCGCGATCCTTGGGGTAGCTGCCGGACAGGTTGAGAAAATTGGAGACATGATTCGAGCGCAGTATGGTCCGGGCGGGTTGCAGATTGAGCAGCATCTCGCGGGCTTCCAGCAGCAGTTCCCGGCGGGTGCATTGCTGCAGTGTGCGGATAAAATCGTCATTGTGGCGATGGAAAAGCGTCAGCAGCGAAAAATACTCCGGATTGACGCGATTGACCCAGGCGGCGGTCGCCCGGGCGTGCTCACGGCTCCGCCCCGCCCCGGCCAGTCCAAGGATCGCGGTGACCGAAAGCTTCATACCCGCCCCCCGCGCCGTCAGCGCCAGTTCCGCCATACGTTCGGAATCAAAGCCCTTCTTGATGCTCTGTAGCGTACGGTCATCGCCAGACTCCAGCCCGAAATACAGTATTTTCAACCGTTTTTCGCGCAGGCGCAGCAGCTGTTCGTGGCTTTTGGTCGTCAGACTGTTTGGTGAGGCGTATGACCCGACCCGGGTCAGACCGGGAAAAGCAGCCGCCAGGGCATCCAGAATCGTACAGAGGTCATCAAATGGGTAAACCAGCGCATCACCATCGGCCAGAAAGACCCGGTCGATGCGCGAACGGTACTGGGCCGGTATTTCCGAGATCTCTGTCAGGATCTCCTGCAGCGGCCTGACGTGAAAGCTCTTGCCCTTGTACATACCGCAAAAGGTGCAGCTGTTCTGTGAGCAGCCGACCGTGATCTGGAAGATCAGGCTGCGCGCTTCACTGGGGGGACGAAATACCGGCTCGACATAATGGGGCATGGTTCAGATCCTTGGTGTAGCGATTTGGTGATAGATCATAGCAGTATGATCACCGCTATCCCGTGAGATTTTTAATTTATGTTCTAACAGAAAGCGCGTATAGTTTGCGACAATTTTCGCAAGCGAGCACCTCGCCCCCATAGGTTTCCCTGGGTGGAAAATATAATGAAATTTTTGCCTGTGTTGCCCAGCGCTATGATGAACCGAGCCGCACTTGGATAAATACGGTTGAAATTATTGTGGAAAGAAAGCTGTTGCCACCATCGCCAAGAAGCCATAAAAATGAAAGCCTCGTGGCAGTACAGATCGCCAGCGGTGAAAATAAACGGGGTAAAATGGCCAGATCCACTGGCGGAATTTGGGGTACCGGTGTAAAGCTGTGGTTCATAAAATATGGCAATATTGTAGGTACAGAACTAGAAAAGCATATAATATTAAATAAGAAATCAAACCAGTCAGCATTTAATATTATGGTTCGTCACAGTAATCAGTAAGTAATTTTGCTCTTTAACAATTGAAAAGCATGAGTTCCGTCAGGTAGTTATGGAAGCGTGACCAACCATTCTATCTGAGAGAGGAACCCATGCTTATTAAA
>JAJZRX010000051.1 GCA_021850095.1 Deltaproteobacteria bacterium | reverse complement strand
TTGCGGCAACAACTCGTTGAAAGGATAGCAGTGAGCGGCTTTATCAGCCAGACCCATACGGGACCGGCATAGCCAGTCCACATGACCACACCCGCAGGGTGTGGTTTTCTACGTTATGAATAAACCCGCCGGCCATAATTCCGATTATGAGCGGGTACTGGATCAGGGCCACTCCGTCAAACTGCGGCCCCGGCCCGCCACGGTAGGCCGCCTCCAAGAGCGGACTGCTAAAGGCGAACGGCTGTGCTGAATAGTATGCCAGATTTTCAAGATGCCGGGCAGCAACCAGTCCTGTCAGCCCGGAACCGACTTTGGCAAAGCTGGTCGTTATGCCAAGGGGAACGCCGATTATGACCACCGACAGGGCAACCAGCGCGGCAAGCAGCAGCGCGGCATTCCAGGGCTGCAGATAGCCGGCTGCAGGTGAGCGCCTGACCAGGCAGCCGGCCTGCCACCAGAACCGAACCGCTGCACCCGAAATAATCAGCGCCACCGAAACTACCATTGTCTGGGAAACACCCAGCAGCTGCGCCAGGGTGCTTTTTCCGGGTGCAAGTATCGTTGATCCGGAGACAGCGCTCCACAAGCCGTGAAACTCGCCATAGAGCGTGCTGCCGATGATCAGGCCGATTAAAGCCAGGCCGCTGACAATATTTCCGGACCCCAGTTTGTACAGCGTTCCCGCCACACAGCCGCCGGCCAGAACCATTCCGATCCCGAACAGCATCCCGCC
This sequence comes from Deltaproteobacteria bacterium, assembly GCA_021850095.1. Classification (GTDB taxonomy): domain Bacteria; phylum Desulfobacterota; class Desulfuromonadia; order Geobacterales; family Pseudopelobacteraceae; genus JACRCG01. The sequence goes on along the minus strand of JAJZRX010000051.1, from coordinate 23,051 downwards.
GATCAGGTTTGTTGCTGTCGGCGGTCCGAAATTAGGATAGGGAAACTGCGACAGACAACCGGACAATCGTAACAGCTCAATCAGGAGCATGTTCGCCATCACCGTCAGCGCCAGGATCCGCAGCATGAAATAACGCTTGAAAAGAAAAATGTCCCGGAACATTCCGGCCATGCAGAAATCAGAGCGGTGCATGACATAGCCAACGGCACAGCCGATAACCAGCGACGTCAGCGCCATCGCCCAGTCAGCCGCAGTTCCCATCAGCGTGTTGCGGACCCGGAAGCCAGAAACTGGCGAATGGCCAGAGGAATACGGCGCGCCTTATGCTCCCGGCTTATGCAAGCCAGGGTTACGAACGCATCCGCCAGCGTTTTATTGTCCCTTTTTCGAAGGATCTTCTGATTCAGGGTGAAACTTGAGCCGCCCACCCGAACCGGGTCGGTTTCAACCGTCAGAAGATCATCGTGCAGTGCGGGCGCCTTGAAATCCATCTCGATCCTGACAACCGGAAAAACAAAGCCTTCATCGGCCAGCTTGGCCACCATAAAACCATGCCTGCGGAAAAACTCCGTTCGCGCCCGCTCAAGGTATTTGATGTAGTTGGCGTGATAAACAACCCCGGCCGCATCCGTATCCTCGTAGTAAATCCGAATCTCCACGATTCAGCGCAGCCTCAAATTGATGGTCTTGACTTCTCCGGTGTTGCGGTATTTGAGCTGCAGGCGCAGATCCTTGACGCTTTCCGCTTCACCCGGGAAGAAGATGAATCCGCTGGCGAGATTGTCGGCCGCCATGACTTTTCCTTCCAGACCCTTGTCGCGTATATTGTCGGCAATTTTATATTCACGCTGACGGTCATCGCCAGCCTTGTTGGCGCCCCCGATAACAGCCCCGCCGGCGCCGCCGAGCACACCCCCCTTGACAACCGACTCGCCGACGTTGCGCCCGGATACGATGCCCAGCGCCAATCCCAGGACAGCTCCGGCTGCGGCTCCCCAGGCGGCGCCCTTTCCGGCTCCACCGGTTATGGCTCCGGCTTCGGTGGCCTTTTCAACCCGTTCAACCGCCTCGCTGTTGGCGAGTATTTTCCAATAGCGGTTGGTGCCGTCCACCAGAAACGTCTGCCCCGAAACCACCTCGACCCCCTGACCGCTGCGATTGTCCATCACAACCTGCACCGGCAGCAATCCGGCCGATCTGATGTCGAAACCGAAAGCCTCCTCGGCCTGCTTCCTGTCGGCGAAAGGTTCGGCGCCGACCATCAGCCCGTCCGCATCCTGATAGTTTGCATATTCCTGCGGAGGCCTGAATGACACCGATCTGTTTTCATAGGTGGCACAGGCGGAGAGATGGGCGGCAATAACCAGAAGGCAGATTATTTTTTTCAAGGAACACCTCCAGCTGAATTAGTGGGCGACAGCTGACCACTTTAGTGCAGATTCCAGCCATCTGCAACTTCATTCTCTGTGCTCTTTAGCCCAAAAACCCTTTTCACCGTTTAAAACGCCAAAAACCGCCCAGAAACAAATTACACCAAAAAGCCTTAACAGAACATAAACCAAACCAAAACAGGACGACAGAAGGCGTTTTTGCGCGAAGCCATCTTCAGCCCCCATTATATGCGGGTTTACAGGCTTTCAACACCACCAGCTGTCTGGTTCCCCTGTTTTCAGGCAATCGGCAGGAGTATTGCGAGGTGATCTCGAACCCCAGATCCTTCAAAGTGTTATCGCTGACCGCAATCTCGTCATCGGCAGCGGAGCCCTTCAAGGCAATGATCCGTCCATCTTCGGCAAGCAGCGGAGCTGCCAGCGAGACGAAGTTGTCCAGCCGGGTAAAGGCCCGCGAGGTGATCAGAGTGAATTTGTTTGCAGCTGTTTGCTGGAGATCTTCAACCCGTGCGTGGATTGCTTCGATCTTCTGCAATCCAAGCAGCCGGATAACATGTTTCTGGAAATTGATTTTTTTGGCAACCGCATCCACCGATAGCATGTTCGTTGCCGGCCTGACTATTTTCAACGGAATTACCGGCAGCCCGCCGCCAGATCCCACATCCAGCAGCAAGTCCTGATCCAGAACATGGGGCGCCAGATACAGACAATCGATAAAATGCTTGATCGCTATGTCGTCATCCGCTGTTATGGAGGTCAGATTGATCTTGCTGTTCCATCTGACAAGTTCCTGGGCGAACAGTTCAAAAGCCCTGATATGTTCATCAGAAAGCACCAGACCGGTATGGTGCGCCTCACGTTTGAGAATGTCGGCAATCATATCAGATGATCCTCGGGCCGCTTCGTGGAACTGACCTTACCGCTGTTTGCCTTCAACGCTATGGCCAGTATCGACAGTGCCGCCGGAGTCATTCCGGGGATACGGGATGCCTGTCCAAGTGTGTCCGGACGCCCTTTTTCCAGTTTTTCCCGCACCTCGGTTGTCAGCCCCCTGACCAGCGAGTAATCCATGCCGGCCGGAATAACGGCTGTCTCCAGCTTCTTTGCGCGTTCGACCTGCTCCAGCTGCCGGTCGATATATCCGCGATATTTCGTCTGGATCTCAACCTGCTCCCTGACCTGGGCAGGTGTTTCACGTGAAACATGATCCATCTTCGCAAGATCCTCATAGGATACATCTGGGCGCTTCAGCAGATGCTCCAGGGTCGTCCCTTTAGGGATGTCTTCAATTCCCAGGCCCGACAGTACGGCGCACTCCTGTTCGGTCAGCGCTATGCGCGTGGAGGCGATGCGCTCCAGATCATCGCCAATCATGTCCCGCTTTTCAACAAAAGCGGTGTAGTCGCCTTCCGGCACAAGCCCCAACGCATGCCCAATCTCACGCAGGCGCAGGTCGGCATTATCCTCGCGCAGGAGAAGCCGGTATTCAGCCCGAGATGTAAACATCCGGTACGGTTCCTTTGTTCCGAGTGTCACCAGATCGTCGATCATGACGCCGATATAGGCCTGACTGCGGTCAAGCACCAGCGGCTCCTTGCCCTTTACCCGCCGTGCGGCATTGATGCCCGCCAGCAGCCCCTGCCCGGCCGCCTCTTCGTATCCGGAGGTGCCGTTGATCTGTCCGGCATGGTACAGATTGCGCAGCAGTTTGGTCTCCAGCGATGAATGCAACTGAATCGGGTTGACATAATCATATTCGATCGCATAGGCCGGTCGCATGATCTCGACCCTCTCCAAACCGGTCATCGAACGGTAAAACGGGATCTGGATATCAATCGGCAGCGAGGTGGACATACCGCTCGGATAGACCTCCACGGTCTCGAGACCTTCCGGCTCGATAAAGGTCTGATGGCGATCCTTGTCCGGAAAACGAACGACCTTGTCCTCAATCGACGGACAGTAACGGGGGCCAATCCCTTCGATGATCCCGGCATACAGCGGCGAACGATCCAGGCCGGAACGGATGATGTCATGCGAGCGAGGATTTGTGTAGGCAATGTGGCACGGTACCTGCGGCATGGTGATCTTCTTCGTTGAGAAGGAGAACGGCAGGGGCGGATCGTCGCCATACTGGGTTTCAAGCCTGGAAAAGTCGATCGTACGGCTATCCAGCCGGGCGGGTGTTCCAGTTTTAAGACGTCCGACATCAAAACCCAGGGAAGCGAGCTGATCGGAAAGTCCGATTGAAGGCAGATCCCCGGCTCGACCACCGGGGTAATTGGTTAGTCCGATATGAATCAGGCCGCGCATGAAGGTTCCGGTGGTAACAACAACGGTTTTGCAGAGGAAGCGAATTCCGGAACGGGTATCCACGCCGCGCAGTTCATCGCCTTCAATAAACAGCGCCGTCACCTCGCCCTGTTTCAGATCCAGATTTGGTTGGCGCTCAAGAACATGCTTCATGCGCAGGCGGTAAAGCTGCTTATCGGCTTGCGCCCGGGACGCGCGCACCGCCGGCCCCTTGCGGGTGTTGAGAACGCGGAACTGAATCCCGGTCGCATCGATATTCCTGGCCATCTCGCCGCCCAAAGCGTCTATTTCCTTGACCAGATGCCCCTTGGCAAGGCCGCCGATGGCCGGGTTGCAGGACATCAGGGCAATCGCATCCAGATTGATCGTCAGCAACATGGTACGGCAGCCCATGCGGGCAGCCGCCAGGGCCGCCTCGCAACCGGCGTGCCCGGCGCCAATGACTATCACATCATACGTCAGATCGTAGGTCATCATGGTTGTGTGCCTGCCTAATCAAGATATGTTCCACGTGAAACAGGTGCGTCATTTACCGATACAGAAGGACGAAAAGATCTGATTCAGCAGTTCGTCGTTAGTGGTCTGACCGGTTACCGTTCCCACACAGTCGAGCGCTTCTCGCAGGTCAATTGCCAGAAGCTCCAGACTACATTGTTCCAGTCCTACCATGAAGCTGCGCAACGCTGTATCGGCACTCATGAGCGCATCACGATGCCGCGAGCGGGACAGCGCCACCAGTTCTCGGCGGTCAATCGAAGTTTTTTTCAGAAAGTGGTCGCAGACGGCCCGCTTGAGTGAATCGAGACCATCACCGCTGCGCACCGACATATCGACCTGGGCGGCACAGCGGAGTGAATCCGGAAACGATAACTGACGCGGCAGATCGGTTTTGTTCAGCACCGCCATGACGCAGCTGTCCGCCAGAGCGTCATGGATATGCTGATCTTCAGAATCAAATGGCCGGGACGCGTCCAGAACAAAGAGAACCAGGTCGGCCAGCGGTATTTTTTCCATGGCACGGTTAATACCCTCCCGCTCGACCAGATCGTCGGTATGGCGGATACCGGCCGTGTCCAGCAGGCGAACGGCCAGACCATTGATGATGACTGTCTCTTCGATAATGTCGCGGGTCGTACCGGGCAGATGGGTGACGATGGCCCGGTTTTCATTGATCAGCAGATTAAGCAGACTGGATTTGCCTACATTGGGTTTGCCGAGGATCAGCACTGAAACGCCGTCCCGAAGAATCCGCCCCTCATCAAAACTTGTCAGCAGCTCGTTGATCATGGCAAGAGCCCGGACGGCATGCTCACGAATCTGATCGCAGTCGGCGTCCCCCAGATCATCTTCAGGAAAATCGATATATGCTTCCACCAGCGCCAGCGCCTTGAGCAGCAGCAGACGGATTTCCTCGATGCGCCGGGAAAGAGCCCCCTCGCGCTGACTTTGGGCCAGCTGCAGAGCAGCTTCGGTATTTGAACCGATGATGTCCATGATCGCTTCTGCCTGAACAAGGTCGATCCTGCCATTCAGAAAAGCCCGGCGGGTAAACTCGCCGGGATCCGCCAGCCGCGCTCCGCACTTCAGTACCAGCTTCAGCACGGTTTCAACCACCAGCCATCCGCCGTGGCTATGCAGCTCAAGAACATCTTCGCGGGTGAACGAATGGGGAGCGCGCATCAGAACGGCCATGGCTTCGTCGATAATGGCGCCGGTTGCCGGATCGGTTATGGCGCCAAAATGAAAACGGTGGCTCACGAGGCCACCGTCTTTTACCGCTTTGAAGACAGAATTTCCAATTGCAGCTGCCTGATCGCCGCTGACCCTGACAATTCCGATCCCGCCATTGCCCGGCGGAGTGCTGATTGCCGCTATAGTATCACGGATGTACATATAATCGCTCCGTCTCTGCCGCTTAATCCTTGACCAGTTTGTTGATGTACATCTGCTGCCCGATTGTCAGAACGTTGTTGACCAGCCAGTACAGTACCAGACCGGATGGGAAACTTAAGAACATGAAGGTGAAGACAACCGGCAAGGCCAGCATGATCTTTTGCTGCATGGGATCCATTTGTGATGGAGTCATCTTTTGCTGAATGAACATGGTGACGCCCATGATAACCGGGGTCACATAGTAGGGATCCTTGTCGGCCAGATCAGTAACCCAGAGGAAAAAGGGAGCATGGCGAAGCTCAATCGAAAACATCAGTGATTTGTAGAGGGCAAAGAAGACCGGAATCTGAACAAGCATCGGCAGACAGCCGCCCATCGGATTGACCTTGTGTTCACGATACAAAGCCATGACTTCCTTGTTCATCGTGTCGCGGTCATCCTTGTACTTCTCGCGCAGTTTGGTCATCTCGGGCTGAATTTTCTGCATTCCCTTCATCGACTTGTAGCTTTTGTGAGTCAGGGGAAAGAAAAAGACCTTGAGGATGATGGTGATAATGATGATGGCGACGCCGTAGTTGCCGACGTATTTGTAGAAGAATTTGAGCGAATACAGCATCGGCTTGGCAATTTCGGTGAACCATCCCAGATCAAGCGACTTCTCCAGTGAATTGCCCTGGGCTTTCAGAATATCGATATCCTTTGGTCCCACAAAAAGGCGATGGGTTACAGAAGCTGACAGGCCCGGGTTAATGACAAACTGCGGCGCCGATACAACCTCTTCGAAGAACCCGGCCTGGTTCTTCTTAAGTTCAACGGATGCGATACTGCCGTTGTCAGCCAGAATCGCGTTCAGAAAATACTTATCCGCAAAACCGGCCCAGAGGACGCTCTTGTCATAGCGCTTTGAAGACGTTGCAACATCCTTGATTTTATTGGACTGAATGCTGTCATCCGAAAGCAGATAGGCGCCAGCGGTATCATAACGATTATCCTTGACCTTCGGCTCTGCCGGATAGGTCATGACGTGCTGAACAGAGCCGGTTATCGGTGCTGCGGAATTGTTGAAAATCTGTGTTTCCAGCTTGATTCCGTAGGTACCGGCGCTGAACGTGTAGATTTTCCTGACCGTAAAACCCTGTCCGGAAACATAATTAAAGGTAAGCTGCCGGGATTCATTGCCCTTCAAAGCGATAGCATCGGTGTCAGACATATAAACGACACTGTCAGCAAGGGCAACGCCGGCCGCACGGGTGGAAAAAGAAAGCAGATTCGGGTCGGCATCACTGCCCAGCGTAACCGGTTTGGAGGTGGGGGTGTTTTCTTCACGGTAATTTTTCAGTGTCAGACTCTTCAGACTGCCGCCCCGGGAAGAAAAGACAGCCGAATACAAATCTGTTTCAACGGTGATATTTTTCTGGGGAACTGCGGTGGGCAGAGACTGGTCTGTGGCAACCGCAGAGTTTGGAGCTTCCGCCGGCGGGGCAGGAGTTTTTGCAGTATCCGCAACAGCGGCTGCCGTCGGCTTGTCCGGAAGATTGAGCGGTTTTTTTTCCGGTCCGAATATCATGGAGAATATGTAAAATACCGCTATTGAAAGACCGACTGCAATAAACGCACGCTTTTCCATGAAAGCTCCTGATGATACTGATTATTTGTCGTGTTCCGGAAGAGGTGGCCACCCGCTTCCGGCAGAAATATACATTACTTCTTCATATCCGCTCATCAGCTCACGGCACCGGATCGTAGCCACCCGGATGAAACGGATGGCACTTGCCAAGCCGGATCAGGGTCAATCCCACCCCCTTGACAAGGCCATATCTGGTTATTGACTCGCGGGAATATTCGGAACAGGAGGGATAAAAACGGCAGGCCTGGGGAAGAAGCGGTGAAACAAGCTTCTGATAAATCCTGATTACAAGGAGCATGATGCTCTTGAACATGGAGGTGTGCCTATAAGCCTGAAGGCCCGGGTAATTTCCCGCCGAACATCAGAGTAATCCATCAACGCTGATTCCCGGCGGGCAATGATATTAACATCAACAGGCGGAAGCAGCATACGGTCGTGCCTGAAAACTTCGCGCAGGTAGCGTTTAATACGATTACGAACCACGGCACAACCAACCTTCCTGCTGACCGTGATACCCATGCGGGCTGTCATGGTGCTGTTTACGCTCCAGACAAGCAGAAAGCCTTTTACGGCTGTTTTATCCCGGACGTTCGCAAGCTTCAGAAACTCAACCCGCTTCCGCAAGCGCGCGGTTTTGGGAAATCTGGCGTCTTCGGTTGCGACCGACACGCTACAGATGTTACTTGGTTGCAATTCTTACGGAAAGGTTCTTGCGTCCTTTTGCTCTGCGACGCTTGATAACCAGACGGCCATTCTTTGTAGCCATTCTTACCAGAAAACCATGGGTACGTTTACGAGATGTATTGCTGGGCTGAAATGTTCTTTTCATCTTTGTTTACCTCTACTTTAATATTTTTGCAGGAATTGAGTTATTAAACATAAGGGCCTGTCAGTGTCAAGAGTTTTGTTATAACGCCGGCATGGTTGTGATAACTTGATTTGACTTGAAAAACTGGTGCGCCTCTGGTACTCTGCCAGCCTGAAATAAACCGTATTGGGTTGAAAGCTATACTTATAATATTGAATTTAAACACTTTTTTAGTTATCAACAGCTGTTGAAAAAATTGTTGATAACTCTGAATAAAGTGCCTGTTCCGGATTATAAATGTTCCAAAGCAATACTCTTTATACCGTCTTGCCCGTTGTTGAAAACCACTCTTGAAACGTGATCGTGACACAAACCCCTATGTTAGAAGCATGGCAGCAGGCCACTGAAAATATCGAAAAGATTCTTTCGGAAGGCGACTTTGTAACCTGGATAAAACCGGTCAGTTACAGTCATCACCTCGGTTCGTCCGTGTATCTGTCAGTTCCCAACTCTTTTGTAAAAGAGTGGCTGGAAGACCATTACCTGAACATAGTGACAAGCGCCATTTCAACTGCAGCCGGTCAAAATGTCAGCATTCATCTGATCATACGGGAAGACGAAGAACAGCCCTTATCGGAAGAGTATGCAGTTCCGAACAGCCCGGAAACAAACGCACCCCAAACCGCGCTGCCCGAACCGGTATCCACCAATCTCAACCCCAAATACACCTTCGACCTTTTTGTCAGCGGAACCGGCAACCAGTTTGCACATGCAGCCGCAATGGCAGTTGCCAACAACCCGGCCGACACCTACAATCCGCTCTTCATCTACGGGGGTGTCGGTCTTGGCAAAAGCCATCTGCTTAATTCAATCGGCCATACAATTCGCACCAATTCTCCGGAAGCAAACATCTGCTACTGTTCGGCTGAAAAATTCATGTACGAAATGGTCAATCATCTGCGCTTGAAAAAGATGGATATCTTCAGGAATCGTTTCAGAAATGTGGATGTATTACTGATTGATGACATACAGTTTATTTCCGGGAAAACCGGCACACAGGAAGAATTTTTCTACACGTTCAACGCCCTGCATGATGCCCACAAGCAGATCGTCATAACTTCAGACAAATTTCCGCGCGAAATTTCAGATTTGGAAGAACGGCTCAGATCCAGGTTCGAATGGGGCCTGATAGCCGACATTCAGCCGCCGGATGTTGAAACCAAAATTGCCATTTTAAAGAAAAAATCAGAAGTCAACCGCATCAAGCTGCCGGAAGATGTTTATTATTTTCTTGCGTCCAGTGACACCCGCAATATTCGTGAACTGGAAGGGATGCTGATTCGGCTGGGTGCTTTCAGTAGCCTTCAGAATATTCCCATCACTCTGGATATGGCCAGGGAAAACCTAAAGGATATCCTGGGTGACCGGCGCAAGGACGTAACCATTGAACTGATACAAAAATCGGTCGTTGATTATTTTGATATGAAGCTGGCCGATCTGAAATCGGAAAAGCGACTGAAAAATATCGTACTGGCCCGGCAAATAGCAATCTGGCTCTGCAGGGATATGACAAAATCATCCTATCCCGACATAGGTCTGAAATTCGGCGGCAAAGATCATTCCACCATCATTCATTCTTTTAAAAAAATAGACAAAGCACTGCTTATTGATGCAAAACTATCCAATATTATTGACGATATTAAAACTATCCTCTTGAAGTAAGGAAAAGCTGTTAATTCCCTGTGAATAATGGTTGATAACGTTCCTCCCTGTGTAAATGCATCCGGCACGACGCAAGTATATAAACAGGAATCACGACACAGTTTTAATAGCCATTCCAGTGTTTTACACGGTTACTAACGATATCCACAGAACCAACAAAGTACTACCAGGTTTTTAAATCTTTTATATATAAACTACAAGCTGACACAGGAGTGAGTATGCAATTCAAAATAGACAAAGAGCAATTCCTCAAAGCGCTTCAAAAAATTCAGGGCATTGTTGAAAAACGAACCTCCATGCCCATATTGTCAAACGTTCTGCTGGAGGCCACGGAAACTTCTCTGCTGGTTACCGCCACCGATCTGGAAGTCGGCATGAAAAGCAGTTATGCGGCCGAGGTTGAAGCGCCGGGAAAAATTACGGTTTCTGCAAAAAAACTGTATGAGATTGTCAAGGAACTGCCCAATCAGCAGATCATTTTTTCAACCAAAGACAACGACTGGGTTGAAATCAGGTGCGGAAAAGTTCAGTTCAATATCGTCGGTCTTTCACCGGATGAATTTCCCTATTTCCCGGATGTCAGGGAAGAAAGTCTTTTTGAAATCGAAAGTTCGCTGTTAAGGGGCATGATCGAAAAAACCTCCTATGCCATCTGTACCGATGAAACCAAATACAACCTTAACGGTATCTTTACCAAAGTCGAAGTCAATCAGGATGGTGTCAACTGCCTTAAAATGGTTTCCACCGATGGCCACCGTCTTTCAATCGCATCCGGTAATCTGAAAGGCACGGCTGGACCGGAACTGTTGAAAGGGGTCATCCTGCCGAAAAAAGGCATCTACGAACTCAAGAAAATCACCGAGGAAGAAAGCGGAACGTTGCTGTTTGGTTTCATGGATAACAGCGCCGTTATCAAACGCGGCGATTCCTACATGGTCATGCGGCTGGTGGATGGCGAATTTCCCGATTACAACCGGGTCATTCCCAATGCAAATACTCAAATTGTCACCGTAAATAAGGAAAATTTCAGTCATTCGGTGCGCCGTATGGCAATTCTTTCCAGTGAGAAATTCAAAGGAATCATGCTGGAAATATCCTCGGGCGGCATAAAAATTTCTTCCAGCAACCCGGAACTGGGTGACGCGATGGAAGAAATCGATGTCGATTATCAGGGTGAGCCGATCTCGGTGCGCTTCAACGCCCGCTACCTGCTGGATGTGCTGGCGGTTGCGGAAACAGAGAATGTGGACATGAAATTCAAGGACGAACTGTCACCATCGATCATCGTTCCGGAAAAATCGGAAAGCTTTCTGGCGGTTATCATGCCGATGAGGCTTTAATAAAGGTTCATGCGCCTTAAACAGCTGGCTGTCAGCAATTTCAGAAACATCACTGCCGCACGCATCAAACCGGGCGAGCGCTTCAATCTGTTCCACGGTCTCAACGGGCAGGGAAAAACCAATCTGCTGGAAGCGATACATCTGTTGGGAAGTCCCCGTTCGTTCCGAACCTCGCGATTGCCGGAACTGATCAGACACGGTGAAGCGCGGGCCCAGGTTCAGGGAGCCGTTGAATCAAACGGGATGCAGAACCAGCTGCGGTTGCTTCTGGAAGCCGGCGGCCGCCGGGCGGAAATCGATGGAAAAGCGGTTCAACGCGCATCCGACCTGCATGGCCGCTTGAACACGGTTGTTTTTTCTCCCGACGACACCGGCATGGTCAGAATGGGGCCGGAAAGCAGGCGCCGCTATCTGGATCGGGCCGTTTACATGGGTGATCTCGGCTACCTGCACTGCTGGCACGATTATCAGCGGATTCTGAAACAACGCAATGTTCTTCTGAAAAACGCCGACCGGAACGGTTTGGAGGTCTGGACCGAAAAACTGGCTGAAGCAGGAGCGGAACTGATTGAACGCCGGATCAGATTCGTGGCGGTGCTGGATAACAAACTGCGCAGTCATTATGAGACCATAGCCGGAGCTGGAGAAAGCTGCGGGATCAGTTACCGTCCGGAAGGTGTCCGGGAGGTTGAGCGCGCCCGGATCCGCTGTGAATTGCTCGAACTGTTTCAGCGCCATCAGCGCTCCGACGAACGCTACGGTACGACAACTGCCGGACCGCATCGCGATGATCTGACGTTTCTGCTGGAGGAGCGGCCACTGAAAGCCTTCGGCTCCCAGGGTCAGCAGAAAAGTTTTGTTTTATCACTGAAAATGGCCGAGATGGATAATCTGCGGGATATTTTTGGTGAAACGCCGCTGCTTCTGCTGGATGACATGAGTTCCGAACTCGATGCCGGCAGAAATCGCAACCTGATGGAATTCCTTACCGCGAGGGATATCCAGGTTTTTATGACAACCACGGAACCCTCTCCGGCCCTGCTGGAAGCGGTACCACACTGCGCCGTATTTCGCGTGAAAGACGGCAATCTGACGTTCGAGGGAAAATAACCGCATGAGTGAACAGGAAAACGTGACACAGAGCTTCGAAGAGTACGGAGCGGATAATATCAAGGTTCTGGAAGGCTTATCGGCGGTTCGCAAGCGGCCGGCCATGTACATCGGCTCCACATCCAGCGCCGGACTTCACCATCTGGTCTACGAAATAGTTGATAACTCGATCGACGAGGCTCTGGCCGGGCATTGCGACAATGTCAGCGTAACGATCAACACCGATGGCTCGATTACAGTCATCGACAATGGTCGCGGCATCCCCACCGATATGCACCCCACCGAGGGCAAATCTGCGGCTGAGGTCGTTCTGACCGTGCTGCATGCCGGCGGCAAGTTCGACAACGATTCCTACAAGGTATCCGGCGGTCTGCACGGCGTCGGCGTATCGGTCGTCAACGCGCTTTCCAAATGGCTGGAGCTGGAGATCCGCCGTGACGGCAAGATCTGGCGTCAATCCTACCGCCGTGGCGATCCGGTCGCTCCGCTGGAGATTACCGGCGAAACCAAAAAGCGCGGCACAAAAGTCACCTTCATGCCGGACGAAGAGATCTTCGAAACCACCGAATATTCCTTCGATGTGCTTTCCCAGCGTCTGCGTGAACTGGCCTTTCTGAATGCCGGTGTGCGGATCAGGATCAGCGATGAGCGGGTGGAGGGCAAGTCCCATGAATTCCACTACGAGGGGGGCATCAACTCTTTTGTTGAGTACCTGAACCGCAACAAAACCGCAATCAATCCTAAACCGATGTATTTTAGAGGCGAAAAGGGCGGGGTCGAGATGGAAGTCTCGATGCAGTACAATGACTCATACGATGAGAAGATTTTCGCTTTTGCCAACAACATCAACACCCACGAAGGCGGCACCCATCTGGCCGGTTTCAAGGCTGCTCTGACCCGTACGATGAACGCCTATGCGGCTGCCAACAACCTGCTCAAAAATGAAAAAGTCACCGTATCGGGGGATGATCTTCGCGAAGGCCTGACGTGCGTTATCTCGGTCAAAATTCCGCAGCCGCAATTCGAAGGACAGACCAAGACCAAACTGGGCAACTCCGAGGTCAAGGGCTACGTCGAATCGCTGCTGAACGAGCGCATGGCGGTTTATCTGGAAGAAAACCCCAAGGTTGCCAAGGATATCCTCAACAAATCGATCGAAGCGGCCCGCGCCCGCGAAGCGGCCCGCAAGGCCCGCGACCTGACCCGCCGCAAGGGAGCCCTGGATATGGGCGGCTTGCCGGGCAAACTGGCTGACTGCCAGGAAAAGGATCCGGCCCTCTGCGAACTGTACCTGGTCGAGGGCGACTCGGCCGGCGGCTCGGCCAAGCAGGGGCGCGACCGGAAAAATCAGGCCATCCTGCCGCTGAAGGGTAAAATCCTCAACGTTGAGAAAGCCCGCTTCGACAAAATGATTTCCTCCCAGGAGATCCGCACCCTGATCACGGCCCTGGGAACCGGCATCGGCAAGGACGATTTCAATATCGCCAAGCTGCGCTACCACCGCATCATCGTCATGACCGATGCCGACGTGGACGGTCAGCACATCCTGACCCTGCTGCTGACGTTCTTCTACCGCAACATGCGCGAACTGATCGAGCGCGGTCACCTTTACATCGCCCAGCCGCCGCTTTACAAAGTCAAACGCGGCAAGCGGGAACAGTACCTGCGCGATGAACATGCCATGCAGGAGTTTCTGCTGGAAGAAGGCGCCGAAGATCTGATCCTGCGACTCGAAAAGGGTGATCGAACCTACAACGGTAAGCAGATCATCCCGGTTATCAAACAGTTCATTGAAAATCGGGCCATCTTCAACAAGGTTGTCAAGCAGGGCATTTCTGCCGAACTGCTTTCAATTGTCATCCGCGGTAACGTTCCGTCCGGACTGGAAGAGCTGTCCCAGGTTGTGCCGTACCTGGAGACGATGAAGCAACTGGCGGCTGGTTCGGATTACGAGATCGAAGAGCACCGGATTGCCTTCAGGATTGGCAACATTCGCTCGATCATCGACCAGCAGACGTTGGCGGTGCTTTCGACCCGCGAATATGAACTGCTGGTGGACAACCACCGCCGCATCGTGGAAACCATGGCCGACGGCCGGGCTTTTGTCGAGCAGGAGGGGGGCAAGGTACTGTTCGAGACCGCCAACCACCAGGAGCTGCTGAATTTCTTCCTGGAAAACGCCAAAAAGGGACTGGCCATCCAGCGCTACAAAGGTCTGGGTGAGATGAACCCTGAACAGCTCTGGGAAACGACCATGAATCCGGAAAACCGGGTGCTGCTGCAGGTCAAGATCGAGGACGTGGTCGAATCGGACGAGATCTTTACGATCCTGATGGGCGACCAGGTCGAGCCGCGCCGCGATTTCATCGAGACCAACGCGCTGAACGTTGTTAATTTGGATATCTGATTGCCAGGATTTCTGGCTGAACATAAAAAGGGCTGACCACTTCGGTCAGCCCTTTTTATGTCAGCATTACAAATGATATGAACGGAGAATGTATGGGACTGCTGGATGGTGTATTGGGTAACGCATCGAAGATTGACCCGGCCAAGATTCAAAATGAATTCAGCCAGATTCTTGCGCCGGGCGAACGTGTTGAGCATGCTTATCAGCTTATTCGCGACTATTTTGTTTTTACTGACAAGCGCTTCGTCCTGGTTGATAAACAGGGTATTACCGGAAGCAAAATCGAGTACCACTCGATTCCCTACAAGAGCATTACGCACTTCAGCATTGAGACCGGCGGCACCTTTGAATTGGATGCCGAGTTGAAAATCTGGATTTCGAGCACCCCTGAGCCGATACAAAAACAGTTCAACAAAAAGCTCAGCATCTATGAAGTCCAAAGCGTTCTTGCCAGCTATGTCCTCAAGTAACCTGCCTGCAGAGCGCTCCTGCGGAAGCGGAAACAGGCTGGAAACGGAAACACGTTGTCCGGCGATCATCGCCCGGTCGGAGCATGGCATCTCGCGCAAGCAGATGAGTCCGAATGCCCTGCGAATTCTCTACCGCCTGAAAGACAACGGTTTTGTCGGCTATCTGGTCGGCGGCTGTGTCCGCGATCTCCTGCTCGGCCGGGAACCGAAGGATTTCGACCTGGTGACCAATGCCACCCCGAACCAGGTCAAACGGCTGTTCCGAAACTGCCGACTGGTGGGGCGGCGTTTTCGCCTTGCGCACCTCCACTTCCAGAATGAAATTATCGAAGTGGCGACTTTTCGTTCCCTGGCTGCGGACGAGCGGGAGTCTGAGCCGGAAGAAGCGGCCGGGGCCGGGCAGCGCCAGCGGCATCCCCGCATGCTGAAGGACGAGGATGGCATGATTCTGCGGGACAACGTCTACGGCACTCCCGCGGAGGATGCCCTGCGGCGCGACTTCACCGTCAACTCGCTTGCCTACACCATCGCCGACTTCTCGATCATCGACTACACCGGCGGTCTGGCAGATCTGAAAGCCTGCATCATCCGCACCATCGGCGATCCGGCTGTCCGCTTTCAGGAAGACCCGGTCCGGATGCTGCGGGCGGTGCGCTTTGCCGCCCAGCTCGGTTTCACGATCGAGAGAAATACCCGCACGGCGCTGACCGCCGCCGCTGACACCATTGTCAGGGCTGCGCCGGCACGGCTCTACGAGGAAATGCTCAAGCTGTTCCTCTCGGGAGAGGGCGTTAGATGCTACGAACTCCTCCGCCAGACCGGACTCTTTGGGGCGCTTTTTCCCGTTTTTTCAGATTGGCTCTGCGCCGAAAGCGAGGGGTTCCCCCACACCCGCTTCGGGGAAATGCTGAACCATGTGGATTGCCGCATCCAGCAGGGGGATGTGGTCTCCCCGCCGCTCCTGCTGGCACTGCTTTTTGGCGATTATATCGACCAGAAGGCCGAGCGCTTCCGCTGTCAGGGCCTGCCCTGGCAGCAGAGCGTCAACGCCGCGGTTGCCGAGTTCATGGGCGAAACCTGCCCGATCGTTATGATTGCAAACCGGGTCGGGATCGCGCTGCGCGACATCATCAGCCAGCAGACGCGCCTGAAAAAGATCCCCGGCCGCCGGCCGGAAACCTTTATCGCCCGTCATGATTTCAATGACATCCTCGACTACTGCCGAATTACCTGCGGCAACAAAAAGGAGCTTGCCGCACGGCTCGACTGGTGGACAGCCCAGGCACTTCAGCCGGCGCCGGTTCCTCTGCCGGCGGAGCAGACAGAAAAAACCGGGACGCCGGAACGGAAGAAGAGACGCCGGCGCCGGCGAAATCCACATCCGAAAAGCGGGGCAAAAGGGGTGTAATTACAACTCCGTCTTTGCCGCCAGAATGTTTCTCGCTACGTTCAAACCTTCGGATAGGTTAACCATGATCATCTCTGCCAGCAGGCGCACCGACATACCGGCCTTTTATGCCGACTGGTTCATGGGGCGGGTACGGGAGGGCTTTTTTTACCGGGTCAATCCCTTCAACAGCAGGCAGGTCTCCGGCTTCAGCCTGAAAGCCGAGGATGTGGATGCGGTCTGTTTCTGGACCAAGAACCCGCGTCCGCTGATGAAGCATCTGGATGAACTGGATGGGCGCGGGCTGAACTATTATTTCCAGTTTACCCTCAACCCCTACGAGGTGGTCTTCGAACCGAATCTGCCGCCCATAGCAGAACGCCTTGCCTGTTTCATGGAGCTGGCCGGCCGGATCGGGGCGCAGCGGGTGATCTGGCGCTACGATCCGGTCATTCTCTCCAGTGTAACGCCGCTATCCTGGCATCTGGAGCAGGCTGGGTGGATCGCCGGGCAGCTGAAGGGCGCCACTCGCCGGCTGGTATTCAGTTTCTGCGATTTTTACGGCCAGGGAGAGGGTCGTCTGAACCGGGCGCTGCGGGACAGTGCTATCCGTTTGGAGGACATCACCGCGCCGGAGCATCGTGTGACCCTGGAAGGGGTGGCGCGGGTTTTCAGGGATATCGGCGACCGTCACGGGATGATGATCTTTTCCTGCGCCGAACAGATCGATCTCTCCGCTCTGGGGATACAGCACGGCGCCTGTATCGACGGTGCGCTGATCTGGCGGCTGTTCGGCCGGCCGGCGGCGGCAAAGAAGGATAAAAACCAGCGGGAGTCCTGCGGTTGTGTCGAATCGGTCGACCTGGGCAGCTACAACAGTTGTCATTTCGGCTGCGTCTACTGCTACGCCAATTTCAGCCCGGAACAGATACAGGGCAACAGCCTCCGGCATGATCGCGATAGCCCTTCACTGCTGGGCAGCTGCCCGGGGGAAATCGAAATCCGGACTTCACTGAAAAAACAAGCCGGGGCACGATTTTCGCGCCCCGGCCGGGGTCGCCCCGTCACTACGGGCGTTTGACCTTTTTCCAGCTCCGGTCGGGATCGAACAGTGACATGGCCTCGGCGATGCGCCGGGTGTTCCGCCCCAGGTTCTTCTCGTAGATGACTCCATCCTGATTAACCATAAAGGTCATGATCCCCGAATTGCCATACTCGGCCGGGTAGGCCAGCAGCCCAAAGCCCAGGATCATCTTGCCCTTGACAATGTAGTTGTACGTCCCGCCGTTGGCATGTTTGCCCTGCCCCTTCAAAATCTTTAAATAATAACCGTGGAAGGGTGAAAGATTGCCTTCCGTCGTGTATCCATCCCGGGCCGCCCGGGCCATCAACGGACCCAGGGGACTGTGCTGCTGGCCCTCCTGAGCTTCCCAGTACAGACCGTCACGGCTGCCGGGCGTGCTGATCAGGCGCTGGGCGAATTCGACCTTGCCGCCGCCGCGACAATCCTTGCTGGCGTATTCGTGCTGCGCGTCCACATAGGCGTCAATGGCTTCGATGATCTGCAGTTCATTGCGGCCGATCCTGCGGTTGAGAATTTCTTTTTTGCCTTTGGCGCTGTCGAAGAGCCAACTGTTTTTCTTTTTGACGATTGGTATCGGCAGAGGCCATTGATCAGCGCCGATGCTCAAAATCACCGTATCGCTGCCGCTTGCTTTCAGGGAATGCTGCTGGCCATAGGCCGCGACAAATTTTTCACGTCCGGCGTTGTCTGCCACGCTGTCGCCCGACGAGACCAGCTGCTTGCTGCCGGGACCCAGGATGGCCTGCATGGATTTCTCATCACCGGCCTGGATTGCCGTCAGCAACGCCTGTATGGCCGCTTCGGGTGACGAAAACCGCTTCTGCGGTAGATCAGAGGCCTCTGCGCCGGAGGTCAGCGCCACAAGCAGCAGAAGCAGTGCGATGAGTGCGCCCGGCACTGTCAGCCAGCTGCCCCGGACATTCGTCTTGAATGATCTCTTCATGGTTCCTCCCCTGTTCTGTATCTAAAAACCCACATAACTAAGCCCTTACCTGCGTGAGCCGCCAAATCCGCCACTCCGTGAGCCGCCGCTTTCACGACGCTGGATCTGGCCGCCTTGGGAACCGAAGCTGTCCTGGCGCTGAATCCGCGTTCCGCCGCCAGCAGGGCTAGCGCTTACTCCGCGCCCGCTTTCAACTGCCCGGCTGCTTGCCCCGCCCCGTTCTCCCGCCCGACGTTCGAGCCCGCCATCACCAATGCCCCGGAAGGGCGTGTCGCGCTTCTCCGGCCTCTGAATTACACCGGTCTCCCGCCCTTGGGGTGCAACCTGACGGCTGATCCCCCCCTGCTCGGGCGCTTGGGGCGCTCGTCGAATCTGCCGCCCGCTGTCTGCAGACGGATAGCCGCGCCTTTCTGGAGTGGAGCTGGACAGGCGCGGCGGGCGCGAGTTAAAGCGCTGACTGGTGGCTTTATCCCGGTAGGCGACTCCCCGGCGATGTCTCGGGTTGTGAGTCCAGACCGGAACCTCTGTCCCGCGTCTGTCGTGGTGACGGTGGAAGCTTCTTGTGCGATTGAAGTCAACCTGGATACGAAAAAAGGGCCAGTCGAACCAGGCCCACGAGAAGGCGTTCAATCCGAAATAGATGCCGGGGCCGAAAGCGATGTAGGCCCCGCTGACAGAGCCGGCCGGGTAATACCAGTAGTAGGGCGGATAGGAAGGATACCACCAGGGGCCGTAAACACGGGCCGGATCGTAGACCGGCACATAAACGACCTCCGGCCTGGCCGGTTCGATCCTGATCGTTTCATCTTCAACAGACACCTTCTGCTGCTCGGTTGTCTGCAGGTTTCCCGCTTCTCGGGCTTTGCGGCGCAGTTCCTGGATGGTGGCCATGACCGCTTCCTCCTGGCCCAGGAAGGCGTCGCCCAGTTTTCTGGTCTGGTCGAGTTTGTCACTCATGGCAGCCAGAATATCGGGGAAATGGCAGAGCGACTTGATGCTGGGATCCCAGGGTTTGTCCTGCAGGTAGCTGTCCAGATCGTTCCCCTGCAGCTGCTTGTTGGCGCTGCGCCAGCGGTCGGCCTCCACCACCTCCAGCGGATAGGTGGCAGCCATCAGTATCTGGGCGGTCAGGGCGTCCGGATACAGCGCCAGCGGCGCCAGCATCTGGGTCAGCTCTTCTTTGCTGAACTCGTAGGATGGGCCGGGATCTTCCGCTTCCTGGGCCAGCATCCCGGACGGCGTCAAAAGCAGGGCGGCCATCAGCCATGCGATAACGCAGACAGTCAGTCGGGCTGTTTTCATATCAACTCCTTTTTTGGTGGTTCACGGTTTTCTGCAGTCCGGTCGTGGTATGCGAAATTATAGCAGGAAGTTCGACCGCCTCAACGAAAAGTGTTACATTTTATCCGGGTGTTAAATAGGGTTCTCTTGACAAAGAAATTGTGATACTGTCTCGGTCTGTTTTCCGGGAGGTATCACCCGGAAAATCCCGATACTGGCGCAGAATCTCAATACTGCGGCAGATCTGATTTGAACAGCTTACACGAGGTATCAATGCAGACCCCAACAGAAATCCCCGTCAACAAGATATCGGTCAACATCGAAGACGAGATGAAACGCTCATACATGGATTACGCCATGTCGGTCATTATCGGCCGGGCCCTGCCGGACGTGCGCGACGGACTCAAGCCGGTTCACCGGCGCTGCCTGTACGCCATGTACGACATGGGCAACGATTACAACAAGCCCTACAAGAAATCGGCCCGTGTGGTCGGTGATGTTATCGGTAAATACCACCCCCACGGTGATACGGCCGCCTACGACACGATCGTGCGCATGGCCCAGGATTTTTCGCTGCGCTACATGCTGGTGGACGGGCAGGGCAACTTCGGTTCGGTGGACGGCGATTCTCCGGCCGCCATGCGTTACACCGAGATCCGCCTGCGCCATCTTTCCCACGAGCTTCTGGCCGACCTGGACAAAGAAACCGTCAACATGGCTCCCAACTACAACGACGAGATGCTGGAGCCGACGGTGCTGCCGGCCAAATTCCCCAACCTGCTGGTCAACGGCTCGACCGGCATCGCGGTCGGCATGGCCACCAACATCCCGCCCCACAACCTGGGTGAGATTATCGACGGCATCATCGCCGTGATCAACAACCCTGACATAAGCTTTGAAGAACTGATGACGCTGGTGCCCGGCCCGGATTTCCCGACCGGCGCCACGATCTATGGCCGTCAGGGCATCACCTCGGCCTACAGTACCGGCCGCGGCATCATCCAGATCCGCGCCAAGGCCCATGTTGAGGCTTCCAAACGCTCCGAGCGCCAGGCGATCGTCGTCACCGAGCTGCCCTACCAGGTCAACAAAGCCAAGCTGATCGAAAAAATCGCCGAGCTGGTCAAGGAGAAAAAGGTTGAGGGCATCACCGAGATCCGCGACGAATCCGACCGACAGGGGATGCGGATCGTCATCGAGGTCAAGCGCGACGAAAACGCCGAGGTGCTGCTGAACCAGCTTTACAAGCTATCCCAGCTGCAGACCTCCTTCGGCATCATTATGCTGGCGATTGTCCATAACCGTCCACGGGTGCTGACACTGCGCGAGATGATGGACTGCTTCATCGAGCACCGCTGCGAGGTGGTTACCCGCCGCACCAACTTCGAACTGAAAAAAGCCCTGGCCCGCGCCCATATCCTGGAAGGTCTCAAGTTCGCGCTGGACTGGCTGGATGCCGTGATCGAGCTGATCCGCGAGTCCAAGACTCCGCCGGAGGCCAAACAGGGGCTGATGGAAGGTACATTTGCCGATCCCGACTATCTGGCCCGCCTGAATCTGCCCCGCCCGTCCGGCTATGAGCACGAGGTACGGCTGTCCGAGATCCAGGCTCAGGCCATTCTGGAGATGCGCCTGCAGCGCCTGACCGGACTGGAACGCGACAAGATCATCGCCGAGTACGAAGAGATCCTGAAGCTGATCGCCCGCCTGCGGGAGATCCTGGCCTCCGACACCGAAATTCTCAAGATCATCGTCGGTGAATTGAGCGAGATCCGCGAGCGTTTCGGTGACAAGCGCCGCTCGGAAATCGCCGACAAAAGCGCCGATATAACCCTGGAGGACACCATCGAGGATGAGGAAATGGTCGTCACCATTTCCCACACCGGCTATATCAAGCGCAGCGCGGTCGATCTGTACCGCTCCCAGCGCCGGGGCGGCAAGGGCAAGACCGGCATGAAGACCAAAGACGAGGATTTTGTCGAGCAGCTTTTCATCGCTTCCACCAAGGACTACCTGCTCTGCTTCACCGACGCCGGCCGCATGTACTGGCTGAAAGTCTACGAGATCCCGGAAGGCAACCGCACCACCAAGGGCAAGGCGGTCGTCAACCTGGTCAACGTCTCGGCTGGTGAAAAAATTACGACCATTCTGCCGGTCAAAGAGTTCAGCGAGAACACCTACCTGTTCATGGCCACCCAGAACGGTGTCGTCAAAAAAACCCCGCTGGTGGATTATTCCAACGTGCGCAGCGGCGGCATCATCGCCGTCAACCTGGACGATGGCGACAGGTTGATCTCGGTGGCGCTGACCGACGGCACCAAGGACATTTTCCTGGCGACGCGCAACGGCAAGGCCATCCGCTTCAACGAGGAGGATGTTCGCCCGATGGGACGCGTCACCCGTGGCGTGCGCGGCATGAACCTGGCCGAGGATGATCGCGTGATCGGTATGGAGATCGTTGACAACACCGCAGTCGGCTCAACCATTTTCACGGTCTGCGAGAACGGTTACGGCAAGCGCACCGATCTGGACGAGTATCGCGATCAGACGCGCGGCGGCAAGGGCATCATCACCATCAAGACCACCGAGCGCAACGGCTGCGTGGTCAACGTCATGCAGGTGGCCGACGATAACGACCTGATGGTGATCACCGACCAGGGCAAAATCCTGCGGGTGCCGGTTTCCGGTTTCTCGGTCATCGGCCGCAACACCCAGGGAGTTACGCTGATGAACACCGAGGGCAACGAGAAAGTGGTGGCTGTCGCCCGTCTGGCCGAGAAGGACGAGGATGAGCTTGACGAGGGAGGGGTAGATCCGGAAGAAGGTGCCGAAGAAACCGAGGCCTAAATGACCCGAGCCTTCACCTTGAAAATCGACCGCTCGCTGCGCGAGCGCCGCCGCATCACCCGGCTTCTGGATTTTCTCAAACGGGAGGATCTGACCGGCGAGCAGATGGAGCGCATCGGGAAACGGCTGCAGAAGTCCGGCAAACGGGCGCTCAAGCCGCTGGTGCGCAAACTGTGGCAGGAGCGGAACGGCACCGCCATCTATCGCTATACCTGTATGCTGGATTTTTTCGATGCCTCGGCCTGGCTCGATCAGCTGGTTCAGATCACGCTGCAGCGCAAGGATCTGGAGGAAGACGGCAAGCTGGCCCTGCTGGATGTGCTGCATGACAGCGGCATTGATGTCACCGCCCCCCCCTTTGCCGGCATGACCGGTTATGGAGCGCCGACGCTGGAAGGCTTCATCGACGACTGCCTCAAGGATGGCGAGCG